>JAPYRS010000195.1 GCA_029936875.1 Alphaproteobacteria bacterium
GACTGGTTAATCTGGGACAAGCATGGGTGGACTTGTACAATGCATCAAGGGCCAAATCATCAAATCATTGAGCCGGTGATGCCGGAAATATTCCTCCAGCATATTACGCTTGAGGTGGCTGATGTTTTCGAGGCTGGATGTTATTGCTCCATTAGGCTGCAAATCTGCACTGTACTTGGATGTTGTCTCACTGAAGAATTTGGCGATTTCACTAGGCACAGCGTCTTCTATGTTACGTCACCAACAATGCTGGGTGATTGCCATCAAATGCCAATTCCCGAACCCCCCAAAGTGAGCATTTACATCAAGAATGAATGGTCCGATGGGGTCCGCTTTTCTGGTGTCCAATTTGGGTATACGGAATACAAATATTTGCATGGCATCTGTGACGCTACAAGTGTGGTTGCTGACAGTAATGTCGTAAGTAATACCATACGTATTACCGAATTATTCTGTTCACAAAACTAGTCTCCATGGCTCAACTAAAATGTTGTGTGACTTATACTCATTCATTCTGCACCTTTGTTCATAAAGTTTTACGTCACCAGCATTTATCGGTCACCTAGTTTGACTGATACAAATTATTTTGTACTCCATAGGTTTACTTCTCTTATGCTGATGGTGTCTCCCGTCCGGATACAGACTGGCTAAGCTGGGACACAAATGCGTGGAATTGTGCAATGCATGAAGGGCCAAATTGGCCAAGCAATAGTAACATTCTTGGATTGCTTTGTTGAATTCCTGGTTTCAAGTTGGGAAACCATGTGGCTAAAAATGTATTTTTCAAAGCAATACATGCATGCCCTTGCCTGCTGCATCATTTTTCACATTGTTTACATTTGGGGGGGTTGAAAACTGGCTGGACAAATGGGCACCCACCCACCCAAATGTTGGACATTTGGGCCTCCTTTTTTGAGTTTGGGCCTCCAATGTCACTTTGTAGACAATTTGGGTGGGTGGGTGGGTGGGGTGGAAAATGTGGAGAATTTGACAAAAGATGGAAAAAATGGACCCAATTTGACCCAAAATTTGACAAGAAATTGATGGAAATTGAGAGAATTTGCTTCAAAACATGGAAAAATGGGCCCAAATGTGGCACATTTGATCCATCCATCCATCCCTTTCTTTTTGAGGAGTTGCCAACTGTCATTTTGCATCAATTTGGATGCATCAATTACATCCATCCAATGCTGCCCTTGCCTTGCCCATCCTTGGCAACTCCATTTTTCCAGTCACCTGCTCCCTCCTTCATAGCTGCTACTACTACACCTATGGGAATTGGGAACACAAGAAGAAGAATGGACACATTGCCACATATTCATGCATGCTTGCTTGCATACTTGACAAAATGCATTTTGCTTCACAACTTGGCTGAATGGCTGAAATTGTGAAATTTGTCCATTTTGACCCCAATTTTGCTGCCCAATTTGGAAATGATGAAAATGAGATGTGGGAAAATTCTTTCTTGGACTGTTTTGTTTGTTGAATTCTTGGTGGCTTGGAACAGCCCACAAATTTGGACACTTGAAAGCTTTGGGTTGTTTGCAATTGTGATGATGATGATGATGATTGATGATGATGCCCTTGCCTTCCCATTTTTCCATTTTTCCATCATTTTTCCAGTCACCTCCATCATTCATTCTTTGGTGGGTGCAGTGGTGGGTGGCATGGCCCAAATTGGAATTGAAAAGGTCACATTTTCCCCCCACAATTCTTTTGGCACAGTTGGGGCAAAAAACAATTGGCCCACCAATTGGGGGGATGTGAAACTTGAAGAAATGAAATTGGGAAAAAAAAGTTTTGCAAATTTTCCCCAAAAAGTCCAAAAATGTCACCGCCTGCCCAAAATTGGGCCCAAATTGCATTGTTTGTTGCATTTCTGGGCCATTTTGGGCACCTTTGGGCAGGAAAAAGTGACCAAATGGACAAACAAAGTCTTGGCTCCAAAATCCAAATTGAGCAAATTGAGTGAATTATTGCAAATGGCAGAAATGAGTGGATTAATTTCAAAATGCTCATTTCAACCAGAGATTGAAATTTGCCTATGCAAAACAGCCCTCCTGAGCAGAAAAGCATTTGGGAAGCAGAGCTGCTTTGTTAGTCATTTTTTGGAGTTTACATTCAAAAAGTGGCCAAATTTGCAAATTTTTAAAATGCCAAATTTGACATGGGCCCATTATTTTCATTTGTTTGGACTTTTGGGGACTCTTTTGGACTTTTTTGGACCTGGCCCCACTGTTGGCACCCTACAAAGTGCAAATGGCCTGGCCATGGGTGCAATTTGGACAAATTCAGGCTGTATTCCTGCTTTGTTATGATTTCTGTGGTGGCTGGCTGCCTGCCCCAGCCACCCCTGCACCAACAAGTGGATTTTTTTTTGATTTTTTCCTGCTCAGAAATGCCAGTTTGCCTATTGCCATTTCAATTTCGGAGGATTTCGGGGGAAAAAAAATTAATTAAAACTGGGCATTTGTCCAATTTTTTAAAAAAGTGACTTTTGGCCACTTTTGTCATTTTTCGTCCGGATGGGGCCAAGTTTGGTTTTTTATTATGCAAATGGGGCACCCTGATCACTTTTCCGCTTCACGGCCGACACCCGTTGTTTACTGCTTTTGCTGACTTTGTGCAGTGGCCGAACAGGCCGAAATCGCAACGGCCGGTTTGGGAGCGAAACGCTTGAATTCCTATTAACGGAGCCACTGCCGGTGAGCAAAGCGGTTGAAGCGAGAAAGTTGGCTTACTTAGCTACTTAGCGCGCGTTGTGTAGGTGCCTGATTTGATTTGAGCACGAATGCCGCATTCGACACACACACTTGAATTAATGTCGCTAATAGAAAAGATGCGGGCTGTCAAGGCGTTGGCCTGTGCCGGAAAACCGGTTTTGAAAACCGGTTTTCCGGTTTTTCGGTTTTTGCGGGGGGCCCACTTTCATAGGCCCATTTTGCGTCCTCTCGCCGGAATCGGATCGCAGCGAATCCGAGTGTTAGTCGAAATGGCGAGCACGGGCCGTTGGAAATGGCGCGTGGAACGGGAAATGTGCCATTTTTGCTTCGCTTTTGTTATGTTTGGCGATTCGGGCGCCCGACTCGAGTGCACGGGAAAGTTTGCGTGGGCTTTTTGGCAGGACGGCTCGAAAATTTGGACGGGATCGGGGGATTGCGCGGAGTGCGCCTTTTCCCCGCATTTGGCAGTCGTCGGGCGGGGATTTTGGCTCGGGCGGGGCGGTGCGGTTTCGCACCTACCTCTTTTGCTATCCCCATTTTGGCCAGTGTTGTGGAAATCGTGCTCGAATCGCGGATCCGGAGCGTCGTTTGGCAATGGGGTCCGAAAAGAGGGTCCATTTCCCGAAACCCTGGACATAGGCATTATTTTTGTCCTAATTTCC
>JAPYRS010000041.1:0-6489 GCA_029936875.1 Alphaproteobacteria bacterium
GCGCGCAACATACCCCATTTCGAGGCGGCATTAAAAACCCCAACTAAAAAGATAGATTTAACGGGCGGCGATGACGGGCTCTGCCGCAGTATCCTTACGGAACAGGGGAACAAGCGCGCCGGTGAGGTAGCCCGCGGTGCACAGCATCACGCCGTAAACATTGATCCCGAAATCATCGGCATAACGACCGGTCCCGATATCGACCCAACCCGGAAGGATGGTCCAGCCGACCGCCCCTTCGAGCGTCATGATCACGCCGAAAACAAGGCCCGGCCAAAATGCGAGATGGAAGCTGAGCTTGCCGGCCGTTTTGATGAAGGACAGCAGAAATATTGGCGCAAGGCCCATAACCATGGTCCCGGAAATGGTTGTCGCAGCGATGATCGCCGGGCCGACCTGATCACCCATATAGATGCTGAGCAACGGAAGGTTCCCGAGTACGGCGATGGTAATAATGATCCACCGCCCGCGACGGAGCACCGGGGCTAATACTTCGCCGCGGTCGTTCCGCCAATCGCGGGCGACCAGTTTTGCGCTACTGGAAAAAGTCGAATCGAGGGTCGAGCCGGCGCTGGTCAACATCAGCGCGTTGAGGACGAGAAGCACCGGCAGCCCAAGCATCACCGGCACCGAGATCGACGGATTTCCGGTCAATTCAAAGCTGAGACTGTAAAGCCCGACGCCGCTGTAGATGAAAATGAAACCACCGGCGAGAACACCGGCAATGATAAAGCCCTTCAGCATGACTTTTGGCGACGTGATGAACGCGCGGTCGGTCATGACGGGATCGTGGAACGGATAACTCAACACCTGCACCAGGGCGAGGCCGCCAAAGGTCCAACCGGCCATACTGAGACCGCGGCTGACATCCGGGAAACCACGCTCCGCCAATCCCGGCCACAGAAATGCGAGTACGACGCCCAGCAAGATCGCGGCCATCAGCATTTGCGCGCCGTCGGTCAGCAAACTTGATCGAAGGCCGCCCCGCCACGAATAGTAGACGGTGAACGCCGTGACGATTGCCGCCGCCAACCAATAGGCGCCGCTGCCTTCGTCACCAAAGAAAAGTGCTACGACTTTTGTGTTCGACCAGACTTCGTTAAACAGCCGGATGCCCATTGCCAGCAAAAACAGCTTCGCGCGTAGCGTCCCGTATTTCGACACGAGAAAGCCAGACAGCGACGTATGGCCACCGCGCGTGCGGATAAAATAGATGGCGACGCCGGCGACGATGAAGCTGAAATAATAAAACGCGTATCCGATGCCGCCGGAGACCCCGAAGATGCCTGCGAGACTGGCGACATTGGCGATGGATTTCGCAAATATCCAGGTGATGGCGACACTGGCGACCAGCAGCCAAAGGCGCGGCTCCTTGCTGCTTTCACTTTTGCCGTCGAAAAACTGGTTGGGCGATATGCGTCCCGGCATCAGGCGCCACACAAGCGCGCAATAGCCTGCGAGCACGATCCACGGCAGCTTTCCCGCAATCGTCATTTTTTACTTCGTCCCCATCTTCACTTTGTCACCACAGCCGCGCGCAACGCCGAAGCCGTGCGCGATACCACCTCAGGCCTATGGCGCTCGCCTCCACAAAATTTACAAATTTCGCGAGCCGATTAATGTCACAATCAGGTGACTCAACTGAGAGCGAATGAGAGCGAATGTCTGACGACGCGGCGGGAATTGCGCCAACCACAGCAGTTCGGGAAAATATTCTGAAGGCCGATCGGCTTTCCTGCATTCGCGGCGGGCGTCTGGTGTTTGCCAATCTTTCATTCGAGATTGGCCGCGGGCATATCCTCGCTCTTCGCGGCCCAAACGGCAGCGGCAAATCGAGTCTCTTGAGGATTTTGGCGGGGCTGTTACCGCCAGCCGAAGGCATGATCAGCTGGAACGGAAAAAATGTTGGCATTGATGCCTTCGCGCATCGAACGAGAATTTCATACGTTGGACATCTTGATGCGGTGAAGGCGGCGCTCACAGTTCGGGAAAATGTCGAATTCTGGGCCAAGGTATCCGGTATCAAGATATCAGGCGCAGCTGGAAATGATTCTATCGACAAAGCGCTGACCGGTCTTGGCATCGCCCATTTGCGTGATCTACCAGCGCGGTTTTTATCGGCTGGACAAAAACGGCGACTTAACCTCGCCCGCCTCGCCGCGATCTCAACACCGGTTTGGTTGCTGGATGAACCTTCCGTGTCGCTCGACCGGGAATCCGTCGCCTTGCTCGACATATTGATCACCGACCATTGCGCAAAAGGCGGGATCGCGATTATCGCCACGCATAATGAAATTGAATATGCCAACGCCATCACCCTCAATTTATGCGCGAGCAATTAGCGATGGCTCCGTTTTTTCAGGTTGTTCGCCGTGATCTTCGCCTCGCGTTACGCCAGGGCGGCAGCGGTACACTGGTGGTGATTTTCTTTGTTCTCACCGTGACCTTGTTTCCGCTCGGCATTGGCCCTGAACCGATGATCCTCGCCCGGATTGCAAGCGGTGTGATTTGGGTGGCCGCATTATTGGCGGCGATGCTTTCCCTTGACCGATTGTTTCAGGCCGACTTTGAAGACGGCAGTCTCGAATTACTGGCGCTGTCGCCGATGTCCCTTGAAATGACGGTTCTTGCCAAGACCATTGCCCATTGGTTGACCACGGGTGTTCCGCTGATCATCGCGTCACCGTTGCTCGCCCTCCTGCTCGGCTTTGATTCGGGCGGTTACGGCGTGCTGCTCTTGGCGATGGTGTTGGGGACGCCCGCGCTCAGTTTTGTCGGTGGTATCGGGGCGGCGCTGACCGTTAGCATCCGCCGCGGCGGCGTGCTGGTCTCACTGCTGGTGCTGCCTCTCTATATTCCGATTCTGATTTTCGGTGTGAGCGCGGTTGAAGCCTCTGTGACAGGATTGGGCGCCCGGCCGCAGCTCCTGATCCTGGCGGCGCTGTTTCTGTTTTCCGGTGTCCTTGCCCCCATCGCCAGCGCTGCGGCGTTACGTCTCAACCTCGAATAGGGCGCGCCATGTTAGAGAGGGCCGACATAAATAGGGTCAAATATTTGCCAATTCACGGGCCGATCACGATCGAGTGGCTTGATGCACGGGACTGCTGCGCCCTAAATTTGGGCGGACCAAAAATGGCCAAACCAGAAATGGGCAGTGACCGCACGCGGCAGTCGCCCGCGCCACTCACGGCAAGACCGATATGAGCCTACATAAATTTGCCAACCCAGCCCGCTTTGTTCGCTTGAGTTCGCCGCTGTTGCCGTGGCTGTGGATATCGACGGCGCTGCTGCTTGGCGTCGGGCTTGTCCTCGCTCTGTTCGTGGCGCCGGCCGATTATCAACAAGGCGAAAGCGTCCGCATCATGTATGTCCATGTGCCGGCCGCTTGGATGTCGATGTTCGTTTATTCGGTGATGGCGGTGGCGAGCGCGGTCGCACTGGTTTGGCGGCACCCGCTTGCCGACCTGACAGCAAAAGCGAGCGCGCCAATTGGTGCGGCTTTCACGGTATTGGCACTGGCGACAGGGTCGCTTTGGGGCCAGCCGATGTGGGGGACCTGGTGGGTGTGGGATGCGCGGCTCACGTCGGTTCTCGTTTTGCTGTTTCTCTATCTCGGCTACATGGCGCTGTGGCAGGCGTTCGATGATCCGCAAAAGGCCGGACGGGCAACCGCCGTGCTTACGCTGGTCGGCGCGATCAACGTGCCGATCATCAAATTTTCGGTCGATTGGTGGAACACGCTGCATCAACCGGCAACGGTCTCGAGCCTTTCCGGTCCGTCGTTACCGGCGTCGATGCTAATTCCCCTGTTGTTGATGGCGGTTGGTTTCATGACGTTCTTTTCCGCCTTGCTGATCATTCGAATTCAGCGGGAAATCATCGCGCGAAAAATACGCACCTTGCAGATGCTGCAAGCGAACCCTGAGGCTGCGGCGGTTACGGCTGCCAGTGCAGAACCGAGCTAGGCCCCGATGACATTTTTCGAGACATTTTTTGCTATGGGTGGATACGCGGAATTCGTCTGGCCGGCCTATGCCCTGACAGCCGTAGTGATGATCGGGCTTTTGGTGGTCAGTATGTCTGCGCTGCGGTCGGACCGTAAGCATCTGGAAAATTTGCAGCGCCACGTCCGTCCACAGCGCGGCCAAATTTCGGATCAGCTGGCTTCAAATCAAGAGACACCAAACGGAGACTCTGGCACTGAAGATGTTGCCGTCGGAGAACCTGCCACTGGAGATGATGGTAAAGCCTAAGAACAAGCGCTTATCGCTGTTGGTGGTTGTCTCGATCATTCTGGTGGCGGCTGTCGGGCTGATGTTGGTTGCGTTTGAAGACAATCTGATCTTTTTCAATACGCCGACCGATATTGTTGAAAAAGAAATCGAGGCGGACCGCCGTTTTCGCCTTGGTGGTTTGGTCGAAGAAGAAAGTGTTCGCCGCGACGATGACGGCCTGACAACGCGTTTTCGGGTGACCGACCTGACGCACACGGTCGAGGTCAGTTTCCGCGGCATTCTGCCGGACTTGTTCAGGGAAGGTCAGGGTGTCGTTGCCGAAGGAAAATTGAATGCGGCAGGCGTTTTCATTGCCAGCGAAGTTCTCGCCAAACACGACGAGAATTACATCCCTGAAAACGTCGCCGAAGCCCTGAAGAAATCCGGCCAATGGCGTGGCGCCGGTGAATAAGGCGTGGCGCCGATGGGGCGCGGCCCCAGTGAGGCGCGGCGCTGAGGGGGCAGGCCCCGCGGAGGCGGCCAAACCATGAGACACGGGCATGATTCCTGAACTCGGACATTTCGCGCTCATCCTCGCGCTCGGCGTGGCCCTCTTGCAGGGAACCCTGCCGATTTATGGCGCGGCGCGCGGCAATGCCCCGATGATTGCGTTAGCGCGACCGGCGGCGACGGCGCAATTTCTGCTGCTGCTGATTTCGTTTCTGGCGCTGATGCAAGCCTTTGTCGTGTCGGATTTCTCGGTGCTCAACGTTTTTCAGAATTCGCATTCGGAAAAACCGATGCTGTACAAAGTGTCGGCCGCCTGGGGCAGCCATGAAGGATCGCTGTTGCTGTGGGCGCTGATCCTTGCGCTATTCGGATTTGCGGTTGCCGCCTTCGGCACTAACCTTCCGCCCCGGCTTCGTGCGCGCGTCATCGCGGTGCAAGGTTTAATTGGCGTGGGCTTCCTGTTGTTCGCGGTTTTTCTTTCCAATCCGTTTTCCCGGATTGCCGCCGTACCAATTGAAGGGCTCGGGTTGAACCCGCTGCTGCAGGACCCCGGCCTCGCCTTCCATCCGCCTTTTTTGTATTTGGGCTACGTCGGATTTTCGGTCGCCTTTTCCTTCGCCATCGCCGCTCTGATCGAGGGCCGGCTCGATGCCGCCTGGGCGCGCTGGGTGCGGCCGTGGACCTTGGCCGCATGGATGTTTCTCACCATCGGCATCGCGCTTGGCAGTTGGTGGGCCTATTACGAACTCGGTTGGGGCGGCTGGTGGTTTTGGGACCCGGTCGAGAACGCGTCGTTCATGCCGTGGCTCGCGGGCACCGCCCTTCTTCACAGCGCCATCGTCGTCGAAAAAAGAGACACGCTGAAAAGCTGGACTGTGTTGCTGGCGATTTTTGCTTTTTCGCTCAGCCTGCTCGGCACCTTTATCGTGCGCTCCGGTGTGCTCAATTCGGTGCATTCGTTTGCGAGCGATCCCGGTCGCGGCATTTTCATATTGGTTTTTCTGGTTATCGTCATCGGTGGATCGCTGACGCTTTTTGCGATCCGTGCACCGGCACTGAAATCGGGTGGACTATTTGCGCCAATCAGCCGGGAGGGCGCGCTGGTGCTCAACAACCTGCTGCTGGCAAGCGCGCTGGCCACAGTCTTTCTCGGCACGCTCTATCCGATGTTTCTCGATGCCATCACCGGCGACAAAGTGACCGTCGGCCCACCCTACTTTAATGCGACCTTCGTGCCGCTGATGGTGCCGCTGCTGATCGCCATGGCAATTGGCCCGTTGATGCCGTGGAAACGGGCCGACCTCGGCGCTGTTCTCGGGCGACTGAAACTTGCGCTCGCCGCCGCCTTCATGATCGGGTTGGGCGCACTTTATTTCCGCACTGACGGGCCGGTACTGGCGATTCTCGGTGTCGCGCTCGGCGTCTGGCTGATTGCCGGATCACTTGTTGAGATTGCCGGGCGCATGAAACTGTTTCGCACCGGACTTGGCAACAGCTTTCGGCGCGCGGTTCATCTGCCCCGCTCAACCTACGGCGCCAGTGTCGCCCATGCCGGCATGGGCATTTTGATTCTTGGCATCACCGGATCGCTCGCCTGGCAAACCGAAAACCTTGCGATCATGAAACCCGGTGACGTTGAGACCCAGTCTGCACCAACTGTTACGAACCCAGCATCGCCATCGTCGATAATCAGCGTGTCGGACACGGTGCCGAAAACGACGATGTCGAACGGGCTCTCGTCAGAGTCGTTTGTTCCGAATGAGAT
>JAPYRS010000041.1:6499-19055 GCA_029936875.1 Alphaproteobacteria bacterium
GGTGCCTACGAATTTGTGTTTCTTGGCGCGAACGCCGTACCGGGGCCGAATTACGGCGCTGTGCGCGGAACATTTCAGGTGCTTCGGGACGGCATTGAAATCGCGATCATGTCGCCCGAAACCAGAACTTTTACTGCGCCGCCAATGACCACAACCGAAGCCGCAATCCGGCCAACACGGCTCGGCGATCTTTATGCCGTAATTGGCGACTCCGACGGCGAAGGCGGTTACGCAGTACGGCTTTATCAAAAACCATTGATTAATCTTATCTGGCTCGGCGTGCTGGTGATGGTGTTGGGCGCTTTGGTTTCGCTTTCCGACCGAAGGCACCGCGTCGGCGCACCGGAAAAAAGACGTAAGGCTTCGCGCGCCCAGCCCCAAACACAAGCGACCTGAGAATTAATTTGATGCGCCTTCGTTTTTTCGTCCCCCTCGTTTTGTTCGTTCTGTTGGCGGTTGCCTTTGCCGTCGGATTGACTTTGAAACCACGAGACATTCCGTCTGCCTTGATCGGCCAACCGGTGCCTGAATTTGATTTGCCGCCGTTACCGGACCGCGAACTGGGATTTGCTTCTGCCGACCTCCGCCGGGGTGAGGTCAGCCTGGTCAATGTCTTTGCCTCCTGGTGCGTCCCCTGCCAGGCCGAACACGCATTGTTCGTGAAACTCAACCAATCGGGCCAGGTGCCAATTTTCGGCATCAACTACCGCGACAAACCGGATGACGCCATTCGCTGGTTGAAGGCGCTCGGCGATCCTTACACCCAGATCGGTGCCGACTTTGATACCTGGGTCAGCATTGATTGGGGCGTTTACGGTGTGCCCGAAACATTTGTTGTGGACGGCAACGGCACAATCCTGCTGAAGCATGTTGGCCAGGTCACGGAGGACATTCTCATTGAAACGATACTTCCGCTGGTTGAGACAACCCGCGAGCAGGCCGCCGCAAGTCGGGCAAAACAATGATCGGCATTGGGCTACGCCTGATAGGGGGGCTTCGCATGATCGTCGGGGTTCGCCTGGTCGCTGTCCAGTTCCTCGGCACATTGCTGTTGCTTGGCAGCGTCCATTTTAGCGATCCCGCTTCGGCGCAGCGCGTTGAGACGCCGTTGAGCGATCCGGTTGACGAAGCCCGTGCGCGCTCGGTGATGACTGGGCTTCGCTGCCTCGTCTGCCAGAACCAGTCGATCGTTGATTCGAATGCGGAGCTTGCACAGCAGCTGCGTATCATCGTCCGGGAACGTGTTGCCGCCGGTGACAGTAGCCGCGAAATTCGCGCCTCCATGGTCGCCCTCTACGGCGACTGGGTTTTGATGAAACCACCCTTCAAGGCGACGACGGGGCTGCTTTGGGCCGGGCCGGCTTTGATTTTTGTCTTCGCATTGATTGGCGTGATTTTCTATTTTCGCCGCCGTCGAACATCTGGGGCGGCGGGACTGACACCTGCGGAACAGGCCCGCGTCGAAGCGCTTCTAAGCGATACTGGCGACCAGCCGGAATAGTCGGCCAAAACGAATAACGCTTTAGAAATAATAATTCATGGCCCTCGCTTTCCTTACCGTCGCCCTCACGCTCGGCGTTCTCGCATTGTTGCTGATCCCGATGATCCGCGCACGCGGCGGGGAGCGCGACCGGGTCGAGTTCGATCTCACGGTGTACCGGGATCAAATGCGCGATCTCGAGCGCGACCTTGAGCGCGGCGTCATCACAGCGACAGAAGCGGAGGCGGCGCGCACTGAAATCGGCCGCCGCATCCTCGCCGCCGACGACGCGCGCAAGAAAAGTGAATCGAGAGACGGCCAGTCGAAAGATGGAAGGCCGGGCAATCAAACAACCATCGCCGTATTTATCTTGATTGCTTTGCCGTTGGCGGCGGGTTCAATCTATTTCTGGCGCGGAAATCCAACGCAGGTGGCCCAACCGTTTGCGGAACGATTGGACGTCGCGGTCGCACCAATTACAGAGGCAGGACAAAGGGAAATCGATTCCCTTCGAGGCCAAATCGAATTGGAAGGCGGGAGTGCGGCGCTCTGGGTCGAGCTCGGACAGGCGCACTTACGGGGCCAACGGTTTGCCGATGCCGGCTTCGCTTTTGATCAGGCGGTTGGACTTGAACCTGAAAACCCCGATCTCAAATCTCTGTTGGCCGAAGCGATGACAGCGGCTGCCGGCGGTAACGTCACGCCGCCCGCGCGCCTGTTGTTTGAGGAGACGCTCAAAGGCGAGGCAACGAATGTTTCGGCGCGATTTTACCTTGGCCTCCAGCGCCTCCAGGCCGGTGATCGAAACGGCGCCTACCAACGCTGGCTTTCGCTTTACCGTGATTCGCCGGACGGCGCGCCGTGGCTGCCGCAATTGCACGAGCGGCTGAAAGAGGTCGCCGCTGACCTCAAAATCGAACTTGACGAAATTTTGGCGGCGCCAATTTCGACAGTAGGCGAAGGAACGTTTGCCGCAGTCCAGCAGACTGTGGCGGCAATGAATCCGGGGCAGCGGGAAAATTTTATCCGCAGCATGGTCGCCCGGCTCGCGTCCCGGCTTGAAACGGAACCGGATGATGCAGAGGGCTGGGCCGATCTCGGTCGCGCCTACCGGATCCTTGGTGACGGCGATGAAGCGCGCGCGGCATTTCTACACGCGGCCAACTTGTTTCCGGAAAATATCGACATCCTGTCTGACTATGCCGGTGTCCTTGCCGAGCTCAGTCCGCCCGGATCGATTTTGGCACCGGACCTTGTCGCGGTTTACGCACAGATATTGATTCTTTCGCCTGAACATCCCGAGGCGCTCTTCTTTTCCGGGCTCGCCGCCGTTCAAACAAGTGATGCAACCGAGGCCCGTCTTCATTGGACCAAGTTGCTTGGACTTCTCGAGCCGGATTCGGACTTCGCGATCATGGTCCGGACACGGATTGGCGAATTACCAACCGGCGGATGACAAATAATTTATCGAATGAGGCGTCCCAGAAATAAGTAGGAGACGCCCTTGGGGGGGGGGAAGGCGTCTCATACGGAATTACGGGTCTTATGGGGGTTCGACCCGTAAACTGATTGCAACCCTTTTGGGAGATTTGGGTGCCAAAGGCTGCAAATTATGGTTTTAACCCCGCAAGTCATATGCCACTTTTTGTAGTCTTGATAATCCCCGAAAAACGGCAGAAATTAGGCATTCTATTGCGCTCAGCCGTCCCTAATGCGAATCCCAAGGCGGCAAAGTGACCCATTTTGAGACGGTAATTGCGTCAATATGGGACATTTTTTATTTAGCCTGATGCAACCCGATTCGATGGATTCAAGCCTCCTGAGAAAGGACTGGAAAGACTCAGGAAAATTGCCATGAAATTCAGCAGGTACCGGTTTCGAGGCGTTGCTTCGACGGCCCTAGAACGGGGAAGGTGACTGGGACTTGGGTAGGGGATAAGACCATGCAAGTAAGTGCCGGTTTCACGCATTCCGCACCGCTTCCTACGCCGACTCAAGGTAATACACCGGGGCCGCGTAAGGTGACACAGCAACAGACCGAACGTCCCGTAACAGAAACCGGCGAAGCGGAGCCTCGTCGGGAAGAGGAAGTTGTTACAGAACGGCGGGAAGAGCGTCCTGAAGTTAGAGCTGATGATCGCGATGATCGCGATGATCGCCGCGCAGAACGGGAAGAGTCCGAAGAGCCACGCGAACGCGTCGATATCCGCGTCTAGTTTTTTTCTGGAACACGACTGAAGGAGGCGCCGTACGGCGCCTTTTTTGATTCAAGAATTGTATCGATCTGCTAACGAGCTTTCCGTTCACGTGATCGCGGGCGCTGGACCGAAAGGAATCCCGGTGCCAAAGTGCGGCCATGGAGCGACCAAAATCGATTCCCGCATTTGCCGATCTTCCTGGCAACGTCAGTTACAAAATTCCAGACGGCGACAATCGCATTCGTGCGGTTTGCGATGATTGCGGGTTCATCAGTTACATAAATCCGCGGATTGTGGTCGGAGCAGTCTGCACTTTCGAAGAAAAATATCTTCTTTGCCGCCGCGCCATTCAACCGCGCGAAGGATACTGGACGATCCCCGCCGGCTACCTGGAAGAAGAGGAAACGACAGAAGCGGGCGCGCGGCGCGAATCGATGGAAGAAGCCGGCATCGACATCCAAATTGATTCGCTTCTCGCCGTCTACAGCATTCCCCGTATCAGCCAGGTGCAAATCATCTACCGCGCGACATTGCCGAGTGCAGCGCTCGACCCCGGCCCCGAAACCAGCGAGGCGGCATTTTTTATGTGGGATGAAATCCCATGGAAGGACCTTGCGTTTCCTTCGGTCAATTGGTCGCTTGAGCATCACCGTGAAGTTGATGGCACGGCGACCTACGTTCCGAAATCCAATCCAGAAGGTGAAGCCGGAGAATTTGCAGCGCTGGGACTCTAGCGCCTAGTCGGCCGCGTCTTCTTTGTCGCCCGGTCCGTGCCGCGCAATCATCGGCATTTGCAAAAGGCTGAAGACGATCGTCAGCGGCATGATGCCGAAGACTTTGAAATTGACCCACATGTCGGTCGTGACATTGCGCCAGACAATTTCATTGATGATTGCGAGCATCAGGAAAAACAATGCCCAGCGAAAACTGAGCTTGCGCCAGCCTTCCTCGTCGAGTTTGAAGACCGCGCCCAACAAAGGCCGCAGTAGGGCGCATTTGTAACGGAGCCCGCCGAGCAGGATGAAACCAAACAGGGTGTTGACGATGGTCGGTTTGAGCTTGATGAACAACTCGTCATTGAGCGCAATGGTCAGCCCGCCAAAGAACAGCACGAAGACCGCCGTCGCCACCGGCAGGATCGGGACCTTTCTCTCCAACGCATAACTCACGGCCAGCGAGATTATCGTCGCAACCATAAAGGCGCCGGTGCCGGTCATGATGCCGTACCGCGAGTTGGCAATGAAGAAAACCGCAAGCGGCCCGATATCAATCGCCAGCTTGAGCAAGGGATTGGGCGCGGTGCGGGTTTCGGCCTGTTCTGTCATGCCTGCAACATAGTGGTTCGGCCCGGGTGATAAAACCGCCTCACGCGGTTTTTGCATAATTAGGGGCGGAACCGTCATATTAACTTCATGAACGCACCGCTGATCGCATTGCTCACGGATTTTGGATGGTGCGGCCCCTATGTGGGCCAGGTGAAAGCCGTGCTTGCGGTCGATGTGCCGGAAATTCCGGTTATCGATCTGATGCACGATGCGCCGCCCTTCGACATCCAGGCTTCCGCTTTTTTGCTGGCGTCGGTAACGGAGGCGCTCCCCTTTGGCAGCGTGATCCTCGCGGTTGTCGACCCCGGCGTCGGCACCGATACGCGCAAGCCGGTCATCCTGCAGGCCGACGGCCGCTGGTATGTCGGGCCCGGCAACGGGATATTCAACGTCGTCGCAAAACGTGCGCGCGAGCTCGCCTGGTGGGACATCGATTACCGGCCGAAAAAACTGTCTGCCAGCTTTCATGGTCGCGACCTGTTTGCGCCCGTGGCAGCGATCATTGCCCGCGGTGATGATCCCCCTGGAACTAGTGCGTTACCGGCCGGCCGCATCCCGGCAGACTGGCCGGACGAACTTTGGCGGGTAATCTTCATCGACCGGTTCGGCAATGCTGCGACCGGTATCCGGGCGCAAAATATTTCGACAGAAGAAATTCTGGAATTGCGCGGCACCGAGTTTCCCCATGCGCGGATATTCGGTGAAGCCGACCCTGGCCGCGGCTTCTGGTATCAAAACTCAAACGGGCTGGTTGAGATCGCGCTCCGCGAAGGCAATGCAGCAGAGCGATTTGAGATCACCGTCGGCACGGAAGTTTTGCGCGGCGAACCTTAAGCCTCACGTTTCGTTCGCGTCCAGCCCGACCAGCGCACGGGCGAAGGATCGCGCATCGAACGCCTGCAAATCTTCAATGGCCTCGCCGACACCAATCGCATGAACCGGCAATCCAAATTTTGAGGCAAGCGCGACCAACACGCCGCCGCGTGCGGTGCCGTCCAGTTTCGTCATCACCAGACCGGTGACATTGCAGGCCTTTTGAAAAAGCTCAACCTGACTGTGGGCGTTCTGCCCGGTCGTCGCATCAAGCACCAACAAAACACTGTGCGGTGCAGTCGCATCCAATTTTCCAATGACCCGAACAACCTTGGTGAGTTCGTCCATCAGATCGGTTTTGTTTTGAAGCCGGCCGGCGGTGTCGATCAGAAGAATGTCGGCGTTGGCGGCGCGCGCCTTTTCCAACGCCTCAAACGCAAGCCCCGCCGCATCGCCGCCGACATTGCCGGAAATAACGGTGGCACCGGCGCGGTCGCCCCAAATTTTTAGTTGATCGATGGCGGCTGCGCGAAAGGTATCACTGGCGGCGATGAAAACGGATTTACCCTCTTCCCGCAAATTATTGGCGAGCTTGCCGATGGTTGTCGTTTTGCCGGTGCCGTTTACGCCGGCGACCAGCACCACATGCGGCTTTGACGCCCCACTGAAATCAAACGGGATCGCCACCGGTGCGAGGCGCGCCGCAATTTCGTCGGCCAGCACCGCCTTCACTTCATCGGCGTCGACCTGTTTGTTGTAGCGATTTGCGGCCAGCGTTTTGGTGACGGCCGAGGCCGTTTCGACACCGAGATCAGCAGAGATCAGAATGTCTTCTAGGTCCTGCAGCGCCTCATCATTGAGTTTTCGTTTGGTGAGAACACCGCCGAGCCCTTGGGTGAGGCTGCCGGCAGACCGCGACAGGCCTTTGCGTAGCCGCGATAAGAACCCCCGCTTTCGCTCGCCGTTCGCCTTAGCCATCAAGAGATTGGGCCATCAAGAGCTTGGGCCATCAAGAGCTTGGGCCGTGAGCACGCCATTGTTCAGCGCGAATAGACGAACAGAGACGATGGCGCCAGCTGGATATTCCTGGTCGAGGTCGACTTCGAAATAGTCTTCGCTGCGGCCCCGCGTCGCTTTCTCCACCAAAATTTTCGATGTCGTGCCGATGCGGCTTGTGAGATAGAGATGGCGCGCGACTTCACCGGCTTTGCGAAGCCGGGCTGCGCGTTCTTTGCGCACCGGGACCTCCACTTGCGGCATCTTTGCCGCAGGTGTTTCCGGTCGCGGCGAGTAAGGAAAAACATGAAGATGCGTGAGGCCGCATTCTTCAATGAGATCGAACGTCTTTTGAAACATTTCCTCGGTTTCAGTCGGAAAGCCGGTAATAAGATCGGCGCCAAAAACGATTTCAGGACGGGCAGCCCGCATCGCTGCACAAAACTGGATGGCATCAGCGCGGCTGTGGCGGCGTTTCATGCGCTTCAAAATTAAATCGTCGCCGGCCTGAAGGCTGAGATGGAGGTGCGGCATGATGCGCGGCTCAGACGCAACAAGATTGAGAAAGTCATCATCGCATTCGTCAACATCAAGAGACGAAAGCCGAAGACGCGTGAGCCCCGGCACATTCTTCAGGAGCGCTAGAATAAGGCGTGTGAGCCGCGGCCGCCCCGGCAGATCGCCGCCGTAGGATGAAATATCGACACCGGTGAGGACGATTTCCGCGTGGCCTGCGGCGACCAGAATTTTTGCCTGGTCAACAACAGCCCCGACGCCGACGCTTCGGGAATTGCCGCGCCCGAACGGAATAATGCAAAACGTACAACGATGATCGCAGCCGGTCTGAATTTGCAAAAACGCGCGGGCGCGATTTTCAAACCCTTCGACCAGATGCGGCGCGGTTTCACGGACTGCCATAATGTCGCTGACGTGAACGGTTTGTTCTTCGGGCAAATCGAACAGGTTTGATTTGAGCTTTTCTTCGTTGCCAATCACCTGATCGACCTCCGGCATGTCGGCGTATGCTTCGGGTGAAATCTGTGCGGCGCAGCCGGTGACGATGATCTTGGCTCCCGGGCGGTCGCGGCGGGCACGACGAATTGCCTGGCGCGCCTGACGTTCGGCTTCCGTTGTGACCGCGCAGGTATTGAAGACGACCGAATCAACCGCGCCGGCATCCACCGCGTTCTTGCGAATGATTTCGGATTCGTAAGCGTTCAGCCGGCAGCCGAAAGTTACCACCTCGACATCGGTCGAGCTTTTGCGGAGCGGTAGATTCATGTCGCGGCTCATTTGTCTTGCGCGATTCATGTCGCGGCTCATTTGTCTTGCGCGAGCCATGTCGCGGCTCATTTGTCTTGCGCGAGTCATGTCGCGCCCATCGTCAAAAGATCGAGATCAAACGTGCCGACATAAACAGTCGCGACCTTACCGGTCATCAACACATTGCCGCTTTCGCCGTAGTCGATATCAAGCGTGCCGCCCCGAAGAGTAACCGTCACCTTACGCTCTGTTAGGCCGCGCATATGGGCGGCGACCACGGCCGCGCAAGCCGCACTGCCACAGGCCAAGGTGAGGCCGACGCCCCGTTCCCAGACGCGAATCTTTATCGCCTCTCGCGATTCGACTGCAACGATCGAAACATTGGCCCCTTCGGGGAACATTTTGTTCTTTTCAATTTTCGGCCCGAGGTTCGCGAGATCAATTTTGTCGACGTTTCCGACAAAATAGACGGCGTGCGGGTTGCCCATGTTGACGCAGGCGGCGTCCCGCAACTCGCCCTGGCCAACGACGAGGTGCTGAGTGTCGAACCTGGAGACCAGCGGGATCTCTTCCCATTCGGTTTTGGCGCGGCCCATATCGACGCTGACCAAGCCGCGACCGACCCTTTGCACCTGAAGAAGACCGCCGACGGTATCGATCATGATCGATTTGGAAGACTGTTCAGCCATCAGCACCGACCCGACACAGCGGGCGCCATTGCCACAGGCCGAAGCCTCACTCCCGTCCGCGTTGTAAATCCGCATGAAACCGGCGGCATTTTCAGAGGCCTCAATCACCAGAATCTGGTCGCAGCCAAGCCCCCGCCGACGATCGGCGATCATGTGGGCGGCGTCAGCCGTCAGCATCAGCGGCTGCTCACGCGCGTCGATCACGACGAAATCGTTGCCGAGGCCATGCATCTTCAGGAAGGGGATTGCGGTCATGGCCCGCTTATATGGCCGTTACCGTCGCAAATCCAAGGAAATACGGCGAAATTCAAGGAAATAGCGGGGTTCCGCGGTTGACGGCCCGAGGGCCTGAGCGTACTTTCCGCCCGCTTCAGTAATTGGTTGATGCGACCTGGGTGCCCGATGAGGCTATAGCCCAGCCGCCAGTCCGCGAGGGTTCGCGCACTGGCGCATTTTTGTTTGTGCGTAGCTGATGACTTGGAACACTGGATTGAGCCTGAATTTCGACATGAATCACTGTGTTTGAAAACCTGACAGAGCGCCTCGGCACCGTCTTTGAGAGCCTGACCCGGCGCGGCGCGCTTAACGAGAGCCACGTCACAGAGGCGTTGCGGGAAGTTCGTGTTGCCCTGCTGGAGGCCGATGTCGCGCTTTCGGTGGTGAAGGACTTTGTCGCCCAGGTAAAAGAAAAAGCCATCGGCGAGGACGTCGTCAAAAGCGTCACGCCGGGCCAGATGGTGATCAAGATCGTCAACGATCACCTCGTCGAACTTCTCGGCGGTGAGACCCAAGACCTTGAGCTCCGCGCGGCCCCGCCGGTGCCGGTTCTGATCGTCGGCCTACAGGGTTCGGGTAAAACCACGTCGGCTGCGAAAATCGGCCTCCGCCTGAAGACGCAGGAAAAGAAGAAAGTCCTGCTCGCCTCACTTGATGTGTATCGCCCCGCCGCCCAGAAACAGCTCCGCGTCCTCGGCGAACAAACCGAAATTCAGACGCTGCCAATTATCGAAGGCCAGATGCCGGTTGATATCGCCAAGCGCGCGATGCAGGCCGGTAGCCTCGGCGGCTACGACGTCATCATGCTGGATACGGCTGGCCGGCTTCATGTCGACGAAGCCTTGATGGCCGAAGTGACGGCGATTCGCGATGCCGTCAATCCTGCCGAAATTCTCCTGGTCGCCGATTCGCTAACCGGTCAGGACGCGGTCAACGTCGCCAAATCGTTCAAAGATGCTGTCGGCGTCACCGGCATCATGTTGACCCGGACAGACGGTGATGCACGCGGCGGTGCCGCCCTTTCGATGCGCGCCGTCACCGGTTGCCCGATCAAACTTCTCGGCACCGGCGAAAAGCTCGACGAAATTGAAGTCTTCCACCCCGACCGGATTGCGTCTCGCATTCTTGGCATGGGCGACATCGTGGGTTTGGTCGAGAAGGCCAAAGAAACCCTCGAAGAGGAAGACGCCGAGAAGTTAGAGAAGAAAATTCTCAAGGGTCAGTTCGATCTCAACGACCTCGCCTCCCAATTGCGCCAGATGCGTCGCATGGGCGGCATGGAAGGTCTGATGGGCATGTTGCCGGGGATCGGCAAAGCGAAACGGCAAATAGCGGAAGCCAATATCGATACAAAACTTTTGATGCGACAGGAGGCGATCATTTCTTCGATGACGCCGACCGAACGGATCAAAGTCAAAGTTCTTAACTCCTCCCGAAAGCGGCGCATTGCGGCCGGTTCGGGTGTGACCATTCAAGACGTGAACCGGCTGTTGAAGCAGTACAAGCAGATGGCCGGGATGATGAAGAAAGTCGGCAAGTTGGGGCGCAGGGGCAAGAAGGGCCCAGGCGCGCAAGACTTGCAAAATTTGTTGCCGCCGCAAGGTGGCGGGTTCCCGCGTTAAGAAACGCTGGAACAATTTGAACAAACGAGGAAACGGAAAGGTCGATCTGGCATGGGTTTGAAAATTCGTCTTTCGCGGGGCGGCGCAAAAAAGCGTCCCTATTACCGCGTTGTTGTTGCTGATGTTCGGAGCCCCCGCGACGGGCGCTTCATTGAGCGGTTGGGGACCTACAACCCGCTGCTGCCGAAAACTGATCCGAAGCGGGTCACGCTAAACGAGGAACGCATCCGCCATTGGCTTGGCCACGGCGCGGTGCCGACCGACCGGGTCGCAAGGTTCCTGGGTGCGGCCGAAATAATTCCGATGCCGGCACAACGCAATAACCCTGAAAAGGCCAAGCCGAAGGCGAAGGCGCAGGAACGCATGCAGGCTGAAAAAGACGCGGCCGTTGCGGCCAAGGAAGCCGCAAAGGAAGCTGCGGCGGCCCCTGCCGAAGAAGCCAAAACTGGTGAAGCGGCTGCAGAAGAAGCCCCCGCTGAAGAGGTGAAGGCCGAAGAAGCACCTGCTGCAGAAGCCAAGGTTGAAGAAGCGCCTGCTGAAGAAGCACCTGCCGAAGAAGCGAAAGCCGAAGGCTAATACCGAAGCGAAAGTAGTCCGGTGCCAAAACAAACTGATCAGCCCGAAGACACACGTATTCTGATGGGCACGATCACATCTCCGCACGGCATTCGCGGCGAAGTTCGAATCAAGGTTTTTACTGAGGATCCCATGGCGATAGGTTCATACGGCCCCCTAAGCGACCAAAGCGGCGAGCGCTCGTTTGTGCTGTCGCGTGTGCGCCCGGCCAAGAACGTTGTCACCGCCGCACTTGAGGGGATCTCCGACCGCGATGCAGCCGAAGCGTTGCGCGGCACAAATCTATTTGTTGCGCGCGCGGCGTTACCAAAGCTTGAATCAGATGAGTTTTACCATGCCGATCTGATTGGAATTTTGGTCGCCGGTGAAGACGGATCAGACTTGGGAAAAATTATCGCCGTGCACGACTTTGGCGCTGGCCCCTTGATTGAGATTGCGCCGGAAAGCGGGGCAACGCTCATGGCGCCGTTTTCGACCGAGACCATGCCGGAGATTGATTTTGAGGCGGGCACCGCGGTGCTGATTGCACCGCCCGGCCTTCTCACCGGCGCTGATAATGAAGACGACGATGCCGACGCCAGTACCAGTGACAATGACAATGAGAATGAGAGCGCGAACAGATGAACGCCGCCGCGCATATTGAAAACCCGGCAATGGCCGATACCACGACACTGTGGGCGGCGCGGGTGCTTACGCTCTTTCCGGAAATGTTCCCCGGCCCGCTTGCCGTATCGCTCGCGGGCAAGGCGCTCAATGCTGGCATCTGGTCACTGGAAACCATCAACATTCGCGACTTTGCCACCGACAAACACCATACCGTTGACGACACCCCGGTTGGCGGTGGGCCCGGTATGGTGATGCGCCCCGATATCCTCGCTGCAGCGCTTGATGCCAGTCCGGGCAGCTCGAATGCAGCCAGATCGAATGAGCCAAGTCGGCGCTTCGTTCTCAGCCCGCGCGGCCGCGTCTTCGATCAGGCGATGGCACGCGAAATTGCTGATGAACGAAATGTCACCTTTATTTGCGGGCGCTTTGAAGGCATCGACCAACGCGTACTTGAGACCCGCGGCATCGAGGAAGTCAGCCTCGGCGACTTCGTCCTCTCCGGCGGAGAGCCCGCGGCTATTGCTCTGATTGATGCGGTGGTGCGCTTGCTGCCGGGCGTCATGGGCGATCCCGAAGGACTGAAAGAAGAAAGTTTCGCATCCGGGTTACTGGAATATCCGCAGTACACCCGACCACAGACATGGGAAGGCCGCCACGTTCCGGCCGTCCTCACATCCGGGCACCATGCCGAAATTTCGGCGTGGCGCCAGGC
>JAPYRS010000042.1 GCA_029936875.1 Alphaproteobacteria bacterium
GAAATCATCCGCATGCTGAACACCGAGTTCAACGCCTTAACCGAGGTGGCGACGGATTATTATCCGGAGGCGCGGCGGGACGAAATCGAGACAGTCAATCCACGCATTTACGAAACATTGAATAACGGCGTCTATCGCTGCGGTTTTGCCAGCACTGAGGAGGCCTACGAGAATTCGTTCGACGCGCTGTTTGAAACGCTCGACTGGCTCGAAGAAATCTTATCGGATCAGCGCTATGTCGCGGGCGACGTGCAAACCGAAGCCGACTGGCGGCTGTTTCCGACGCTGGTGCGGTTTGACGCGGTCTACCACGGCCACTTCAAATGCAATCTCAAGCGGATAGAGGACTACCCCAATCTCTCAAATTATCTGCGGGATCTCTACCAGGTGCCGGGCGTCGCCAAGACCGTGAACATGTTTCACATCAAGTCGCACTATTATCATTCGCATACGTCAATCAACCCGCTCGGCCTAGTGCCAAAAGGCCCCGCGCTTGATTACACGCGGGCGCACGATAGGGCGCGGTTTGGGTAGGTAAGGTTTGGGTAGGACGCCCTCTAACCCAAAATCCCCGGCTTCTTGTCGATCCACGGGGCGGCGTCTTCGATTTGGCTTGCGAGTCTGAGCAGTAACGCCTCGTTACCGGACGCTGCGACGAGCTGGACGCCGATTGGCATGTCGTCTTTGCTCCACCCGAGCGGCAGCGTAATCGCGGGCACGCCCGCCACATTGCACGGCGCCGTAAACGGGATCACCTGGCCCTGAAATTCGTAATAGGCGTCGAGGTCGGCGTTATCCATTGGCCGCGCACCGAGTTTCAACGGCACCTTGGCCAATGTCGGTGAAAGCAGCACGGTGTGTTTGCCAAAAAACTCGCCGAAGCGACGCCCGACATCGTGGATCGTCCAGAGCGCATCGGCGAAATTCTCGGCGGTGTATTTTTCGCCTTCCTCGCCCCAGGCACGGCTGATCTCTTCGGTGTCGCCCTGTTGGTAGTCGCGCCCGAGCGCCTTGAGGCGCATCTTCACGTCGCGGCCGACGTTGCCGGCGATCACCACCCGGACGGCATCAAACATCGCGTTGATGTCGAAATCCGGCGCGGCCTCTTCCACCCGGTGACCAAGCGATTCCATGAGTTTGGCCGCCGCTTGCGTGGCCGCAACAACCTCTGGATCGACCGCGCGGCCGTCGGGCGGCGCCAGCATCAAGCCGACACGAAGTTTGCCCGGGTTTTCGCCGACTTCATTGAGATAGTCGCGGGCCGGCGCCTTGGCAAAATAAGGATCGCCCGGTGCGGGTCCGTTGGTCGCATCGAGAAGCGCGGCTGAATCCCGAACCGTGCGCGTCACCGCATGTTCGTTTGATAACCCGGCCCAGCCTTCACCGGCATCGGGGCCGGACGGTGTGCGGCCCCGCGAAACCTTGAGCCCGACAAGGCCGCAGTTGGAACCGGGGATGCGAATCGATCCGCCGCCGTCGGACGCATGCGCCGCCGGAAGAATGCGGGCGGCGACCGCAGCCGCAGAGCCGCCGGATGATCCACCGGGGCTGTAATCGGTGTTCCACGGATTTTTGGTCGGCCCATGGGCGGCCGGTTCGGTGGTCGAGTTGAGACCAAATTCAGGCGAGTTGGTGGTGCCAAAGACATTGAGTCCAGAAGATTTCACCCGTTTCACGAAATCTGAATCGTGATCAGACGAAAAATCGCTGAACAAAGCCGAGCCTTGCGTGCAGCGGACGCCTTCCATCATCAGACCGAGATTTTTCATCAGATACGGCACGCCCGCGAGCGGCCCCGGCGGCAGGCTGGCTTTGGCGACGCGACGGGCCGCATCGAATAGCGGCTCGACCATGACATTCAGTTTCGGGTTGAGCGCCTCCATGCGGCTGATCGCCTCTTCCAGCACTTCGGCCGCGGTCACCTCGCCTGCGCCAATCATCTCGCCGAGTTCGACGGCATCAAAGTCTTCATATTCTGAAATCGGCATCTCAATCCTTACGTTGCGCGGTGCGGCACCCTCAGTCAGGGACACCGGTCGGGCGGGGCGACAGTCTAGGCCGTTCGCCCCCCGCGTGCACCTGTCCTGCACCGGTCCCTTACGGTATGGTTTGGTGGCGTCCGGCACAGTTCAAAGGGGCGGACCCACGGGAGTTTAATTCGTGAGATTCAGTTTCAAGCCGTTGTTGATTTTGGTCAGTTTGCTGGCCGCCGGGTGTTACCTGCCGTCCAATTTTCGCGCCGACATCGCGATCTCGGCGGATGGGCGCTACCGGGTTCAGTATATCGGCGACCTCGGCGATTCGGACATCCTCGGCGGCCGATATGAAGGTGCGGAACTGACCAAGGCGATTGGCGTTCGCGAACGCGACCTCGGGCGAAGCTCTGGATTCACCCGGACTTTTTATCGCGGCGACGGCGATTTCGAGGTGAAGTTCGACAAGCGCGGCGATATTTTCCGCCAAAAAACGATCAGGTTTGTCGATAACGGCAGCAAGATCGCCACCATTTCCCTTGTCTCGGAAACAGGATTGCTAACGGTACGCGGTGGTTCGATCCCGCTCAATTTTCACGATCAGCTGACGGCGCTGGGGTATGTGCTCCAGGGCAAGTTTACGATCTTCACGGACGCCAATGTGATCGACCACAACGCCCATTCGGTCACGGGTGAGGAACAACGCACCTACACCTGGGAATTAAATGGCTTCAACCAGAAACCGCCGAAACTGGTTATCGACTTCGGCAGTTAGCCGATCCCTTGCCCGTCGATCAGAATTTCACAGGCGGTAGCGCACAATGACAGCCCCCCTTCGTGTCCTTGTTACCGGTGCGAGCGGCAATATTGGGCAATGCGCCGTCGATGCGCTGAAGCGCGCCGGGGCTACCGTGATTACGACATCGCGGAGCGGCATCAACCCCGAGGGCCGCGAAGCGAGTGACATCAAAGCCGATCTGCTTGAACCCACTGAGCGGGAAAAACTAATCGCCGAGGCAAATGCGACGCATCTTTTGCATCTCGCCTGGGTGACCGACCGCGATAACGCCTGGACGACGCCTGAGAATATCCGCTGGCTTTCGGCAAGCGCGGATCTTTTAAAACGGTTTGCGGACCACGGCGGCCATCGCGCGGTTGTCGCTGGTACATGCGCCGAATACGACTGGACCGATTTGCCAGGAACGCCGATCCCGGAATCGGCATCGATTAATCCGCAATCCCGTTACGGCGCGAGCAAAGCGAGCCTTCATGCGATTGGAGCGGGAATTGGCACCAGCGGGGGGTCAGCAGGCGACGGACTCGCGCCTTTTCAATACGCCTTTGGCCGAATTTTCCATACCTACGGGGCCGGCGAAGCCCGGGGCAAACTAGTGCCGCACATCGCCGCGTCGCTTGCCGAGGGCAAGACCGCAAAATGCGGCCCCGGCGCATTCGTTCGGGACTATCTCGATTTTCGCGATGTCGGCGCAGCCTTGTCGTGCCTCGTGCATTCGGAAGTGGAAGGTGCGGTCAATATCGGCAGCGGTGTCGGCAATTCTGTCGATCATATTGCGGACACGCTGATTTCGATTGCCGGCGGCACGGGCAAAGTGGAGACCGGGCAACTGGAGCAATATTCGGATGCACCAGTCTCGTTGATTGCCGACGTGACGAGACTTCGCGACGAAGTCGGGTTCGTTCCAAAAATATCGCTATCGCAGGGTCTCACCGAGGCCTACGCCTATTGGAAAAATCAATCCGCATAAAATTAGACCGACACCTGAAGCGGATGAAGATCCCTGTCGATGTTGGCCGCACACAAAAAAGGAACAGGAGGACCAAATGATTTCATACGTCCAGATCGTCACCATCTGCGTCTCGGATCAGGATCGCGCCAAGGTTTTTTACACCGAAACCCTCGGCATGGAATTGATTGCTGACCAAATGTTCGGCGAGGGCACGCGTTGGCTAACGGTCGCGCCAAAGGGCGCCAAAACCCACATCGTTTTGTATACGCCGCCCGGCATGGAGGACCGCATCGGGACGTCCACCGGGATGGTGTTCGGCGCCGAGGATGTTCAGGCCACCTGTGACGACCTCGCCGCGAAAGGAGTGGAATTTATCCGACTGCCCGAAACCCAGCCGTGGGGCGGGCTGATGGCCGAATTCAAGGATCCCGGTGGCAACCAGTTCGTGATGCACGACTGATTGATCGCCGAAGCCAACGACGGCGCGCAACAACGCCCAATGCGGCGAAGGTCAGCGGTGGAGAAATTCGCTCGCGCGGGTACGAACTTCACCGGCGAGCGTCGCCCCAATGAGGCGAGCGTCGGCCTGAAGATCTTTCAGGCTTGCCGATTCTTCCGGTGCAAAGACGGGACGAATGGCGAATGCGGGAGCGAGCGAATCCGCGGGCGCGAATGTTGAGACAATCGACCAAACGGCCGACAGATGGCTATGAATCTTGAGGTTGCCAAGAAATTCACCGATCAGGCGGGGGATCATCTGCTGGCTCGAATAGAACCAGACTTGCGGCAAACGCGAAATGGTGCCGTCGGGACCAAGATGCCCTTCGCAGGACCAACACGGTTCGGTAATGCCGAGCTGACCCAAAGCAAAGACCAATGGCAGGATTGATGGTTCGACCGGGAATTCAGCGTCGCTGGTAAGCATCGTCGGCGCGAGTTCGCAGTTCGGTGAACAGTTGCACGCGCACCCGGTCGATCCGCAGGTCTCGCAGACGATATCGCAGCTCAGGCAGGGCCGATTGACGTGCGCCGACTCAATTACAGTCAGCTCCTCCCGGCGCCGGGTTCTCAATTCCTCTTCAAATCTCGTCGTCTCAATTCGCATCGTGTTCCCCAGCGTTCCCCTTTCGGACACGCAATCAGGATGAGCCCGCGGCACGACCTGCCCCAAATGACGGCCCAATCCCCAAACAGCACTCCCGCGCTGCCCGTCAGAGCTATCGGACCATGACCCTGATTAATGAGGGGTTAATTGTCGCGAAATTGATTGTGATTAACGCGTGACGGCGCACAAATCCGCCACCAAGGCGCCAACAAAATTGGTCTTCACTGTCAGAAAATTGGCTGGGGCGGCAGGATTCGAACCTGCGAATGACGGCATCAAAAGCCGTTGCCTTACCACTTGGCGACGCCCCAACAGAGTTCGATTCGGCGGAAACTTACGGGCTATGGCATGTCCCTGCAAGGGCCAACATTGGCTCCCGCAGGCGCTCAAAATGACCCCGCATAGTCCCAGCGGGGGCGGGATATAGCCGGTTGAAGGGCCCCACATAGGCTGCGCGGTGCGGCGCCGATTTAGCCGGAGGATAATCTCAGGAATGTTTCTTAAGTGTTTAATTTGGTGGAAGTTTTAAGCTTGACGTTCATAGCATGAACGGAATAGTGTTCATCCCGTGAACATGAATCGGGTGGATTAGGTGGCAAATAGCGTGACGGACAGCGAAGACGCGTCCGACAGCGAAAACCAGATAACGCTGGGCCTGCTGGATGCCGTTCACGAGGACGGCAAACGCTCGCAGCGATCCTTCGCCAACGATCTCGGGATCGCCCTTGGCCTCACCAATGCCTATCTCAAACGCTGCATCCGCAAGGGCTTCATCAAGGCGACAGAGGTCCCGGCCAATCGCTACGCCTATTATCTGACGCCGAAAGGGTTTTCGGAAAAAAGCCGGCTGACCGCGCAATACCTGAAAAATTCATTCGAATTCTACCGCGGTGCCCGCAACCAGATTGATGGTCTTTTGGCCGGTTGCGTCGATCGCCGATGGTCACGAATTTGCCTCGCCGGAACAGGCGATCTTGCCGAAATCGCGATCCTCTGTTCGATGCAGCACGAGGTCGAAATCGTCGGCATCATTGAGCCGGGCGCGGCCGGCGAGCAATTTATTCATCGTCCGGTGGTCGGGCGTGTTGCCGACCTCGGTCACATCGACGCGATCATCATTACCGATGTCAGCGCACCCGAACGCCGCCGAGAATCGATTTTGGGCGAAATTTCGGCGGAACGCATGCTTGCGCCAGCGCTTCTTAAGCTTTCGCCCTTGCCAAACCAGGACGGGGTGCGGTGATGCGCTGGTATTGTATTTACACGCAGCCGCGCATGGAGCTTTGGGCGCAAAGCAATCTTCGCGAGCGCGGATTTGAAGTCTTCCTGCCGCGCTACCTCAAACAGCGGCGTCACGCCCGCAAGACAGAAATGGTCGGGCGTCCGCTGTTCCCGCGTTATTTGTTTGTTCGGGCAGATTTTTCCGAGACCAGCCCGCGGGCCGCGAGTTCGGCAGAAGGTGTCGTCGATCTTGTCCGCATGGGGCGCGATGCGTCACCGATTCGCGATGAAATCATTGCCGAACTTCGGACGCGGCAAGCCGAAGACGGATACATTCGTCTCGGCCGAAACGCATCCTACAACGTCGGCGACCGGGTTCGCATGATCAACGGGTCGATGTGTGATCAGGTCGGATTATTCGACTGCCGATCGGATGATCAACGCGTGTTCGTGTTGATGAACCTTCTCGGTCGCGAGGTCCGGGTGCGGGTCTCAGCCGACGACCTCGCCAAAGCCTTTTAGGAAAACGCGCCACTACTGCGGCGTCTCAGACGCTAGCGGCCGGCCAATTCGATCCGCGTGCCATGACGGTATTTCGTCGCGACGACCAACCCATACAGGACCAGTGTGATGACCGCCCAAAGCAGGGTGAGATCGGGTGCGAGCGCGGTCAGCAGTATGGGCAACCCGACCAGGAACAGGTACAGCGATAGCGCCCATTTCAGCGGCAATATATTCAGCAATATATGATGAAGATGATCCCGCCCGGATTTGAACGGCGATGTTCCTTTAAGCGCGCGGGATGCCATCAAGCGAATAACATCAATAACCGGAATCAGAAACAGCATCGCGACGGCGTCGCTTGAAAAACGATCAAAGGCAACGCTGTGAACGTAGATCGCAAGAAGGCCGACCGCGATGCTCAGCGAATAAGTGCCGCTGTCGCCAAGGAAAAGCCGACCCCGCAAATTAAACGGCATCGCAACAATCAACGCGATCAGGAATGCGATCAACAACGGCATGACATGTGCGGGCGCATAATAAATTAACGCGAGGACCCAAACGAGCGTCATTCCCATGACAAGGCCATTCTTGCCGTCGGCCATATTGACGGCATTCTGAAATCCGACCAGGCAGAAGACGGTAAACAGAATACCAATCGCGCGCCCCGAGGAATCAAAGAAAATCGGGTGCTCCAAGAACGTAAATTTTAGAAACGTGACTTCAAAACCCGGCACGATCAGGATCATCAGGATCATGGCAGCCGCAGATATGACAAGCCGCAAGGACGGAGGCAGGTGGGTGCGGTCATCAAGAAACCCTAGCACCAAGAATCCGAAAACGGCGGCGGCAACTGAGAAATAAAGCGGCGAGAACACCGTTGTCAGCCCCAAAACAATAGCCATCGCGACAAACGGCAGGGAGACCGCAATGCCGCCAACCAACGGGGTTGCGCGGGCATGTAATTTTCGCGCGCCATCCGGAACATCGACAATCTGCAAGACGCGGCCGATTCGGCCAGCACCGAGACAAATGGCCAACGCGAATACGGCAATAAAGATGTAAACGATGATCATCAATACACTTTCCTTCGGGAGCGGTTCGCCCGACCCGCGAATGACATATTATGGCAATTCCGGTTTCCGAGGAAAAGGGCAGATTTGATCGCGCACTCTCCGTGTTGGGTGACGATGATCACACTTGACCCGGATGCCCTATTTTGTGACGTTCGGGCCAATCAGACATCAGGAGAGTTCAATTAGCACGCACGAAGATTTTCATCGCGAGGAGGAAATTAAAGGGTCCTCAGACCGGTCCTTTGGTCTAGTCATGGCGGCTGTCTCCGGATTGGTTGCAATTTTTCCGCTTATCAGGGGGAGCGACGCCAACTGGACTTTCGCAATTTTGGCGGCTCTGCTCCTAATTATCGCCATTGCGATGCCCCGCCTGCTTCGGGTTCCCAACAAATGGTGGTTCCGGTTTGGGCTTCTTCTTGGCAAGTTGACGAGCCCCATTGTCCTGGGGTTGATTTATTTCATCGTCATCACGCCGGTTGCAATCGGCATGCGCCTGTTTAGACGGGACGCGTTGCGACTCCGGTTGGATCCGACCGCAAAATCCTATTGGCTGGAGCGTGACCCGCCGGGCCCGGCACCCGATTCCATGAAAAATCAATTCTAGGTTTGGGCCATGGCATTTTTGATTGAACTTTGGGCCTTCCTCCGTGTGCGGCGAAAATTCTGGCTACTGCCGATTATCCTCGTATTGCTGATTTTCGGCGGTCTCCTGATTTTGGCGCAAGGATCGGCTGTCGCTCCGTTCATTTACACCGTTTTTTGAGCCGCAATTGCGCGTTCTCGGCATTTCGGGCTTTTATCACGACAGTGCGGCGGCGCTTGTCGATGATGGGCATATCATCGCGGCTGCACAGGAAGAGCGGTTCTCGCGCAAAAAACACGATTCCGAATTTCCGGCGGCGGCGATCGCCTATTGCCTTAAAGAAGGCGGCATTGAATTTTCCGATGTCGACTTTGTCGTTTTTTACGACAAGCCATTTCTGAAATTTGAACGGTTGCTTGAGACCTATCTCGCGTTTGCACCGCGAGGGTTCAAGTCGTTTCGCAAGGCGCTGCCGGTTTGGCTCAAGGAAAAACTGTTCCAGAAGTCGTTGCTCAGCAAATTGCTGCGCAATTTTGATGACGACTTCGACTGGCAGAACAAACTTCTGTTCACCGAACATCATCAAAGCCACGCGGCAAGTGCGTTTTACGCGTCGCCCTTTGAAGAGGCCGCCGTCCTGACGATGGACGGCGTCGGCGAGTGGGCAACGACATCGGTCGCGGTCGGCAAAGGCAATACACTCAACATGGTGCGGGAAATAGAATTTCCCCATTCGCTCGGGCTTCTTTATTCGGCCTTCACCTACTACACCGGCTTCAAGGTCAACTCCGGCGAATACAAGCTGATGGGATTGGCACCCTACGGCGAGCCCGTCTTCAAAGACCTTATTCTCGACAAATTAATTGATTTAAAACCGGACGGAAGTTTCCGGCTGGACATGGCCTATTTTGATTATGCGACCGGGCTTCGCATGACCAGCCGAAAATTTGACGACCTGTTTGGCGGCGCGCCGCGCCGGACAGAGGAGTTACTCACGCAACATCACATGGATCTGGCGGCGTCAATTCAGGCCGTCACCGAAGAAGTGGTGTTGCACCTGACGCGAAGCATTGCCGACGAAACGGGATCGGAAAATCTCTGCTTGGCGGGAGGCGTGGCCTTGAACTGCGTCGCCAACGGCAAAGTTCTTCGCGACGGCAGGTTCAAAAATATCTGGGTACAGCCAGCAGCGGGCGACGCCGGCGGCGCTCTCGGCGCGGCGCTCTGCGCCTATCACCATCACAAAGGTGGTGTGCGAACGGTCGGAAAATCGGACGGGATGCAGGGTTCGTACCTCGGGCCGCAATTTGAGCAAAGCGATATTGAGCAACGGTTGACCGCTGTCGGCGCAAAATTTGAAGTGCTCGATGAGGCCGGCATCATTGCCGCCTGCGCCGACGGGTTGGCCAACCAAAAGGCAACCGGCTGGTTTCAGGGGCGGATGGAATTTGGCCCGCGTGCGTTAGGCGCGCGTTCGATCCTCGGCGATGCGCGTTCGCCAACGATGCAGTCGCTGCTCAATCTCAAAGTTAAATACCGCGAATCCTTTCGCCCGTTTGCGCCAGCGGTATTGCGGGAGGACGTATCTGACTGGTTTGAGATCGATGTCGACAGTCCCTACATGCTTTTTGTCGCCGACGTTGTCGAAAGCCGCCGCCGTGAAATGACACCGGATGAAGAAGCATTGTTCGGCATTCAAAAGCTGAATATTGCACGCTCCGATATTCCGGCGGTAACGCACATCGATTATTCATCGCGCATTCAGACCGTCCACAAGGAAACGAACCCGCGGTTTCATGAATTAATTTCGGCGTTCAAAGATCGGACCGATTGCCCGGTTGTCGTCAATACAAGCTTCAATGTCCGTGGCGAACCGATTGTGTGCACGCCGGAAGACGCGTTCCGCTGTTTTATGGGGACCGAAATCGAATTGCTCGCCGTCGGCAACTGCCTGCTGAAAGAAGAAGATCAGGACCCGGCCTTACGGATCGATTACACCGACGCCTTTGAGCTCGACTAGTTCATCACTTTGAGAAGTGGCGTGAGCGCCGTGGTGATGCGGTTCAGAACTTCGGCTTCGGACGCGGTGTAATTGAGCGCAGCTTTGATGAGCGCCTTACGGGCCACATCGTCGTCCAGCAAATTCGCAACCACCTCGGCAAGATGCGCCGAATCTGAGGCGCGCAAGATCGCCCGGTCGTTATCGAGCCCATCGACGATGGCCATGAAGTTATCCATGTACGGACCAGCGATTATCGCGCAACCGAGTCGGGCCGCCTCCAGTGGGTTCTGGCCGCCGTGTTCGACCAGTGAGCCGCCGATAAACGCAATATTGCAAAGGCGATACCAAAGCCCGAGTTCGCCCAACGTGTCGGCGAGATAAATGTCTGTGTCCGATGAGATATTTTGGTGGGCGGAGCGAGTTGCAATCTTGAGGCCATTACTGATGAGAGAGGCAGCAATATCCGGGCCGCGATCAGGATGGCGCGGTACAATTATCGTCAGCAAATCCGGATGGGATTTGGCGAGCGCGACATGAACTTCGGCGATTATTTCCTCTTCGCCCGGATGAGTGCTGGCTGCGACCCAGCGCGGCCGGTCGCCGCATAAAGATTCAATTCTCGCAAGATCGGCTGCATCAGCCGGCAGTGGTGCGGCGGCAAATTTCAGATTTCCGGCAACGGACACGTTGGACGCGCCGAGATCGGAGAACCGCGTTGCATCTTCCCGCGTCTGCATCAGGCAAAGGTCAAAGCCGCCGAGAAGTTTTGCGATCACCGGTTTCATCCGGGTCCATTTCTGGTGGCTGTCGACCGACATGCGGCCATTGACCAGCGCGCGCGGTATCCGCCGCCGCGCGAGTGCCGCGAGCAGGTTCGGCCAAATCTCAGATTCTGTCCAGATGACAAGGTCGGGACGCCAGTGATATAGAAACCGCCATACCGCGCTCGATAAATCGACCGGCAGATAATGGTGAACGGCGCCACTTGGCAAGCGTTCTGCCATCAGTTTCGCTGATGTCATCGTCCCGGTGGTGACCAAAATTTCAATTGAGGGGTAGCTCGCACGCAGCCATGTGATGAGCGGCAGCAGGGAAAGCGATTCGCCGACACTGGCGCCGTGCAGCCAGATCAGGCGGCCTTCGGGGCGCGGGCGGGACGGATGCCCAAAACGTTCGTCGAGGCGGTCGGTATCTTCTTTTCCGGCAGCCGCCCTTTTTTTCAAGTGCCGCCGGACAAGCGGCGTTCCGAGATAGCTTGCGATCCGATACGCAAATAACCCAAGGGATGCTGTGATCGATACGCTCACGCGAGCCCCAATTCGATCTCCAATGCGCCGCACAACATTTGGCCAATAGCGATGTGCATTTCCTGAATTCGCGCCGTCGTCCGGGATGGAACAATAATCAAAGGGTCGGCGAGACCCGAAAGATCGCCGCCGTCTTTACCTGAAAGCGCGGCCGCAACCAGGCCCATTTCCCGGGCCTGCTTCAACGCCTTAATTACGTTCGGGCTTTTTCCGGAAGTGGAGATGCCGATGGCCACATCGCCTGGTTTGCCAAGCGCCTCGATCTGCCGCGAGAACAGATTTTCGAATCCGAAGTCATTGCCAATCGCGGTCAACGCCGACGTATCGGTCGTGAGCGCAAGCGCTGCAATCGCGGCACGGTCGGTGATGTAGCGGGCGGTCAGTTCGGTGGCGAGGTGCTGCGCGTCCGATGCGCTGCCACCGTTGCCGAAGAACAAAATCTTGCCACCATCACGAATCGAGCGCTCGCAGGCCTCGAGCAGTCGAGCGAAAGGTTCGGCGAGGGCGTCACGGGTCGCGCGCACAACGGCCTCGTGTTCGTCAAATTCGCTCGCCAAGTAGGCGGCTGTATCCATTGTACACCTCATCAGAAACGCGTGTTGCCCGAGCCTAGCATGGAGCTCAGTTTTCTCGCGATCGGTCATAGCTCGAGATGCTTGTACCGAGCGCGCGTCGCCTCAGCAGGCGCCAAGAACAAATTTCACGGGCAGGATCGCTAACGGATTTTCCGCTTGCTTCGGCAAAAAAGGAGTTACCAGTCAGCGCAATCTTGCCTATGAATAGGATCGATCGCTCGATTCAAGTAAAGACGCAACATAGAACGTCTTCGACCTAATTTTGCGGCCGCCGACAGTCGAATCGAGGCGTTACTGGGGACGAAGCGAGCCTGGAACCGGCCTCGAATAACAATACTTTCGGGTGCCGACTCAACCGGCGGAAAATACCCGTTTCGGACGGTTTAGTCCGTGATTTATCGCACGAAAACCGATTGAATCGGCAAAAAAAGGTGGCAAAAATCGCGATTTTAACCGTGAAAAATCCGCCTTTACCCTTTGTTTTCAACGTTTTATGCTGAATTTGTTTCGCAAAATTAGTGATTCCTGAATATTTCTAACAATGAAGCTGTTTGACCCCGGCAGATCGTTCAGTCCTGAGGCAGTCGGAAGGACGATGTTAAGTAGTCGCTCGCGGCGAGGCGGTAGGATGCGTTCCAAGCAAGGGCGTATCGCTGAAACGTCTCCCAGAGGTATCTCCTCCCTGTTAAACTTTCCGTAATCCTTGTGGTTCCGGCTTTTTTTTGCAGCTGGGGTTACACCGGGATAACAGCATGCACCTACTTGGCCCATCCGGGAATTAGCCTCTTCAGGCCGCTCCGGGGGTTCGAATCCTGTCGAGTGCGCGACGGGTCTATGCAGGCGAGAAAGAAACTAGTGTTGGAACTTCCGCTCATGACCCATAGCAGACATTCGGAGCTGATCGAGGGCCAAACGAAACGTGTTTGCACCGCACCTGGCCGGCTTATGCAGACCAGCGAACTAGTACATTGCCCCCAACCTGAAACCGGTCAGCGAAGTGCCCGGGATGGATTGCGAGTGCGGCAATCTCCGCGCTGTCCACGAGCCGCGGCCCCGGCCGGCTGAAAAACGAGTTACCGTCTACGATTGCCACACGACCATCTCGCACAGCTGGAAGCTCCGCGAAACCGGGCTGCCTCATCAAATCACTCATCTCATCAACGGACTGTGCAACACGAAAGCCACACGGGATGACTAGTAGGACGTCCGGTTCGGCTTCCATGATTCGATCCCAACCGACCGGGCCGGTGGGTGTCCCGTCATGACCAAGGATCGGATCGCCACCGGCGATGCGTATCAGTTCCGGCGTCCAGTGCCCGGCCACCATGGGCGGATCGAGCCATTCGAGGACAAGAACCCGAGGCTTGGCGAGAGATGAGGTTACCTGCCCAAGGGACTCAAGACGAGCTCGCAGGCTGGCGACGAACTCGTCGGCCCTCACCTCGGTTCCCGTTGCTCGGCCGACCCGACCGATGTCGTCAAGCACGTCGGCCACGGTCAACGGTGACAACGACAAGACCTCGACGTCGGCACCGATCAGGCGATTGGTTGCTTCCCGAACTTCCTCAAGAGAGACCGCACAGACCTCGCAAGCGTCCTGGGTGATGACCAGCTCAGGGTGAAGATCCTGAAGGCGCTGTTCATCGATCCGGTACACGCTCAGGCCGTCGCTGACGAGTGCCCTCACTTGGTGATCGATCTCGGCCGAGGATGATGCCGGGTCAATATTCGGCGCCGTTAGAATAGGTCTGCCGCGAACTTCAAGTGGGAAGTCACACTCATGCGAGACGCCGACGACGCTGTCGCCAAGTCCCAGCGCAAAACAGATCTCTGTTGAGCTTGGTAACAAGGAGACGATTCGCTTCGGAACCACCATCATGAACTCCTTCGTTGACCCTGTTACGGTGATGATAGACAGAATGAGTCGCGCGAGTACGGTCACGTCGCGCCAAATCGACTGAAACCGCGCTCCCGGCCTCACCTTAGGCGCTATGCAGCGGACGACTTTCGGGTGTCGCCGCAGGGTTAGGGGTTGTCCGCGGTTGGTGGATCGCCCGCATGAATATGCCAAACCGGGTTCGCAAGGCGCGCTGCCGCATCGGCGTCGGCGTAGGCCGCGAGGTGCTCCCGATAGTCATCAACGGCACCGGGGATTACGTCGAAAGATAGGCGCCTAGCCGTGTGCGGGGACTGATACATGAAAAGCGCGAGGCTCTCCACCGAACCATGCGACAGCCACTCCTCGATGGTCAGACCGTTGCCGCGCGCCTTGGATATCTCGGCGCCGTTTTCGTCGATGAGCATTTCGTAGGAGAGCCACTCCGGCGCCCGCCCGCCCAGGATCTCAGCCAAGCGGCGCGACAGATTTACTGAATCGATCTGGTCTTTGCCCGACACCTCGTAATCGACCTTGCGCGCCACCCAGCGCATCGCCGTGTCCACAGTGCTTTGGAGCTTGCAGGCACCCCCGGTGACAGGTGTCTCTATGAGGGTTCCATCTTCGTCTCGGTAAACGATCGTGCCCTCACCCACCTTGCGTTCGACGACGGGAACCTGAAGAACACGGCCCGTTCGTTTGCAAACCGGAAGAAACGGACTGTAGGTGGCGCGCCGATCCGGCTCTATCGTCGGGAGCACAACCTCGGTGATTGCATCGTAGTTCTCCAGCACCTTGATAAGCACCGGATCGAAACGCCCGCTTTTGTACCACCCGGTCGCGCTTTGAATTCCGTATGCGAAATCGAAAACGTCGAGAACCGCATGTAGTCGGGCGACGTTGTGCGCAGCAACGCTTTCCCTCTTTCCAGAGGGGTCGGGAACCACCGTCAATGGCATGCCGAGGTGCGCGTTCAACTTGTCGTGGTTGGGCAGGTTCTCGGGGACCTTTCGCAGGGCGTCCATGTCTTCTGAAAAAATGATCAGGCGCGTCGGTTCGTCACTCAGTTCGTCAAACGCTTGGCGCACCATTGCCGTTCGCGCGATTTCGCCGAAGGTATCGATATGCGGTGGGCTGGACGGGCAATATGCTGCCTCGAACAAAACGGTGTGGCCCTGATCCGGTGCGCTCTCGAGCCTGTTGACTATTTTGCGCGCCTCTTCGAACGGCCAAGCCTCGTCAGCGATCGATTTTTCCCGCGCCGCGTCCATGCAGTTTGCTCCAATGTTGTGGAAAAGCGAGACCATAGTGCGCGGCCTTTGGGGCGGTCAAACCGGGCCCTCACACCGGGACGCTAGACTGCGCCTAGTTTGGCTGCGGCAAACGCGACTCGTAGTTCATCCTCGCTAATCAGTATCGGGACTTCGCGGTCCGGCATATCCGGAAGGTCCGACCGCCAAGATCCGGAAGTAAGTTCCTTCGATGCCTTGGGCCCGCTCCAATAAAGACTCTTACGCTTGACGGTGTCGCCGCTATTGTCAATGAAGTAGCCGCTAAGAGTTTCATCGCACAGTGCATCCCTCAGCCAATTCGCGGCCTTTCGGTACCGACCCTTTTGGTCTTTGTCCTCGCCGAAAATAGCCGCGCCGATGTTGGCGATCGCCATCCTGGTCGGTATAAAACCGGGCGGCATGTAAGTGTTGGCCTGAACCACAGTACCTCCGTTGGTGCCCGCAAGATCATTGGTGGGGCAACCGAGTGCGGTGCCCGGCTTTCAGCGGCCAACCTAGCCGCGCCAAATTAAGCCTATGACTTCGCGCGGCTCATTGCCAACAAACTCGACCCGACCGCGTTTCCCAGCGGCCCTCTAGCTAGGGCGGGCACCATTACGGGTCTGCTTGTCGTTCGATGAAAGCGTCCACGAGGCCCCCTGGTCGGCCTTTTCGCGGTTCTAAGCATTTGTTAGCAAAAGCTATGCATTTGTTAGCATTCCCTATATAGGAATGATTACCCAGAACATAAATTCTTACATTTCGGGAAATGAGATGAATAGCCAAAAACGTATGGTTAGCAAGGAATACGGCAACTCTGATGTCCGATCGAGGCACCGAGATGCATACAAATGTGTACATTCGAACCGAATTGCGTGGCTTCCATACAAAGCCCGACTACGCGATCTAGATATTGCGAAGTGAAGGGTTCGGTTCCGTTTCTTGAGGCATCTGCTACCCGACCACGCTACCCGGCGACATCCACTTGGAAGAATGTGGCGCAATCCTTGGATTTTCTGCCCAATAACCCTCTGATTGCCTATTAGGTAGGCTCAAATAACGTAACAAAAAAGAGGGCCACCCACCCCCTTTGAACCGTCGGCTTTCATTCAGATGCTGAACCTAATTTTTGTGATATTCACAACGTTTTTCACACGTCTGAAGTCGTGAAAACACCCATAAGATATTTTCTAAACAATCGGATTTCCTTCGTGAAGGGAAATTGGGGACGACAGTCGGCACATTCTCAGAGAATTTTCTGGTGAAGCCGGCGAGATCTCTCAGCCCGGCGCCTGACTGGGAACATGAGATGCGCGGCCCCATAAACAGGGTCGTCAAACATCCGACCCCACAGCGGCATTTCCATACTGTAGGCGCTGAAAAAATGAAGATGGAACAGTAGTCTTGATTTTGAAGCCAATCTGCTGCCGAAATGGTAACAGCGACAGGTGTCGACCATCGCGACGGTGCCCGGTTCTCCGGTAATCTCAACGAGTTCGGACGGGTCGAAGTAGCGGGTCATTATCTCGTCAGAAATCTTTGTGTTCCGCCGCTTAATGTGACCGTCTCGTCGTAGGGCTTTGAATACCCGCGAGCTGATATCGGCGGGCAGAAGACAGAACGGCCCGGAATCATGGTCGATGGTTTTTAGGGGCAGGAAGCACTTCACCTGCCTCCGGTCCTCTCCGTCCATGTGAAATCTCTGACTCCCCCCAATGTCTTCGGTATTTGGAGATTTCCATACCTGCGCCACCGCAAGAACGGGCAACGATCCGATGTATGCGGATACCGTCGGGAGGATCTGGTCGGCTAGGTGCTTGATTTTGTCGAACGGGACATCGCGAATTCTCAGAAATGGCTTTTCGTATGGATTGTTGTACTTCCAGTCGATCCCCTCGACATGAGCGGAAAGAGTTTCGATGCCCTGAATGCTGCTGACGATGTAGCCTTTGTTCTTCGGGATTGATACCTGCGCTGGTAGCGGCGGCGGTCTGCGCTCCGTAATAAATTTTGCGAAATGATAGTAAATTGCAGCCCCGACAGGCGTGTCTGGTCGGTAAAACCTATTAGGATATTTGAGTTTCGTTCGAAGACCGCCAAACATCGTTTGCCCTACTGTGAGCGCTCCCGCCAGTAATCGATGTGTTTCAACAGCTCCGTGACGCCGGCCTCGATATCAATTTTGGGCGACCAATCAAGCCTTGCGAGACTTCTAGAGATATCAGCGAATGTTGTATCGGGTTCGCCGGGACGTTTTGGGATGTGGGTGGTTTCGCCGCCCAATAATTCGCAGAGCCGATTGACTGAAACCGTCGCACCACTGCCGACATTGAATATGTCACCGACGTGATCGCTTTTGGCGGCGGCGACAAAAGCGCGGGCGACGTCCGTGACGTAGGTGAAATCGCGGGTCTGAGTGCCGTCCCCAACAATCGTGTAGGGCTTTCCCGCCAGTTTCTGCGCGAGAAAGACGCCAAAGACCGCGCCGTATGTGCCGGACGTTCTGGACCGCGGGCCGTAAACATTGAACAACCGGAGACAAAGCGCCGGGAAATCGTAAAGCTCGGCCCAATGCAAAACCAGTTCCTCGCCCATTCGCTTGGTCAGCGCATAAGGGTATTACGGTTTTATGGCGGCGGTTTCGGGCGTCGGGTAAAAATCTGGAATGCCGTAACAGGACGACGACGCGGCATAAACAAAGCGCTTGATTTCAGCCGCGCGCGCAACCTGCAGCACGTTGAATGCGCCATCGACATTGGCTTTGAAATAGCCCTCCGGGTTCTGGATCGACGGCACGATGTCGGCGAGTGCGGCGAGGTGAAACACCCGGTCGGCATTTTGAAAGGCTTTCGCCCACGGCCCCGGCACGGCGATATCGGCCTCAATGATTTCGACTTGGCCCTTAACATGATCGAGATTTTCAGGCCGCCCGGTGGAATGATTATCAATCACGGTAACGCTGTGGCCGTCTGCCAACAACAGATCAACCAGATGACTTCCAATAAAACCGGATCCGCCGGTGACAACGGCCTTCATCGCATTCCGCCCTCACCCGTGTCGAGTAAATCAAGGAGGTAGGTGCCGTAGCCTGAATTGATCAGTGGTTCGGCGGCAGCGCGCAACTGATCATCGTCGATGTAGCCAAGCCGCCACGAAACTTCTTCCGGGCAGGCAATCTTGATGCCCTGGCGGGCTTCGACGGCAGCGACATATTGATTGGCCTGCAACATCGCCTCAAATGTTCCGGTATCAAGCCAAGCGGTGCCGCGACCAAGCGTGATGACGTCTAAGTCACCACGTTCGAGATACACGCGGTTGACGTCGGTAATTTCGAGTTCACCACGGGCCGATGGTTTAATTGATTTTGCAATATCGACAACGTCATTGTCGTAGAAATAAAGACCGGTGACGGCGAAGCTCGATTTCGGCGCGTCGGGTTTTTCCTCGATGCTGATCGCGCGTCCATCGACGTCAAATTCAATCACACCGTAACGTTCGGGGTCGCCGACGCGATAAGAAAAAATAGTGGCGCCCGACCCCTGCCCGACCGCCGAGCCCAATGATTCGTCGAGGTCGTGCCCGAAAAAAATATTGTCGCCGAGAATCAGAGACACCGGATCACCGCTGATAAAATCTTCGCCGATCAAAAACGCTTGGGCGAGGCCACCCGGTACAGGCTGAACTGCGTAGGATATTTTAATACCCCACTTTGAACCGTTGCCGAGCAGCACCTCGAATTGCGCCCGGGTTTCGGGC
>JAPYRS010000043.1 GCA_029936875.1 Alphaproteobacteria bacterium
TATTCAAACATTTCGTGGACGATGCTGCTGCAGTCGTGTTTGCACGGCGGCACGCTGGTCCTGATGCCTAAGTTCAGTGCACGTGCGACACTTGAACTGATTGAGGTCCATCAGATTACCCACACGACAATGGTCCCGGGACAGTTTCAGATTATTCTGGAAGAACCAGATTTCGCGTTTTTCGATATTTCGTCGTTACGCGCCGTTTGCACGGTCGGATCCAACATGCGCGGCGAGTTGAAACGCCGTATTGTCGATGCGTTTCCTTGTGGGCTGTTCGAAGTTTACGGCCTGACCGAAGGGTTCTTCACGATACGGAAACCGGAAGACCCGGCTGACAAACTCGGCTCGGTTGGACGGGCGGCGATGGCCAACGATCTTCGCGTGATCGATAACGACGGACTTGAACTGCCAATCGGCGAGGCCGGCGAAATCGTCGGTTACTGCCCGATGCTCATGCGCGGCTATTACCGCAATCCGGAGAAAACCGAAGAAGCAATCTGGATCGAACCAAAATCCGGGCGAACCTTTTTACGATCAGGTGACATCGGCCGCTTTGATGAAGACGGATATTTCTGGTTGCTCGACCGCAAGAAAGACATGATCGTGTCGGGCGGTGCCAATGTGTACCCGACCGACATCGAAGGCGTGATCGGCGAACATGAAGATGTCTCGGACGTCGCCGTCATCGGCATTCCGCATGATCGCTGGGGCGAAACACCGCTCGCGCTTGTTGTCCCCGTGTCCGGCGCCAAAGCCGATGCGGACGCATTGCGCGACTGGGCCAATAAGCGGCTTGGAAAATATCAGCGCGTGCAAGCAGTCGAATTTCGCGGCGCACTGCCGCGCAACCCGGCGGGCAAAGTTTTGAAACGCGAACTTCGCATCCCTTATTGGCCCCAAACCGACGGATAATTCCCATGGCCTACACCGATATCAAATACGCGGCGCGTGCTGGCGTCGCCACCATCACCATCAACCGGCCAAAAGTCCACAACGCCTTTCGCGCCAAGACCTGCGAAGAACTGATCGACGCCTTCAACCAGGCCGCCTGGAACGACGACATCGGCGTGATTGTCCTTACCGGCGCAGGCGAGCGCGCGTTTTCCACCGGCGGCGACCAGAAAGTGAGCGACGGCAAATATGATGGCCGAGGGCTCGTCGGTCTGCCAATCGAAGAACTGCACACGATCATGCGGGACGCGCCAAAACCGGTTATTGCCAAAGTCCGCGGCTGGTGCATCGGCGGCGGCAATGTGCTGGCAACAATCTGCGATCTTACCATCGCGGCGGATAACGCGGTGTTCGGGCAGGTCGGCCCGTCGATGGGTTCTGTCGATCCCGGTTACGGCATCGGTTTGCTCACGCGCGCGGTCGGCGAGAAATGGGCAAAGGAAATATGGTTCCTGTGCCGCCGCTACAGCGCCGATCAGGCGCTTGCGATGGGGCTTTGTAACGCTGTGGTGCCAGCGGCCAAGTTGAATACCGAAGTGAAAAAGTGGTGCGACGAAATTCTCGAAAAATCACCGACCGCACTTGCCATCACCAAGCGCGCCTTTAATGCCGATACCGAACACATCAGGGGCCTTGGAAATCAGGGCTCGCAGTCGGTGGCACTTTATTATCAAACCGCAGAGGCACGGGAAGGGGTGAAAGCGCTGCTCGCCAAACGGAAACCCAAGTTCCGCAAGGCCCGGGCAAAAGACAAGGCGAGATCGGGGACCTAGGGCGAGACCGGGAAGTTACGCGAGGTCAGGGAAATGGCCCCCTAGTTCTCCATCCGCTCGGCGGTGACGGGCCGTTTTGTTTTTGCGACCCGCGCTTCGCGGTAGGCGATGTAGGTGGTCGCCGTGAAAATTATGATCCCGCCGACCCAGGCCCAGATACCGGGAACCTCAGCAAACAGGATAAAGCCGAAGATCGAGGCCCAGATCAGACGCGTGAAATCAAACGGCAGCACCGCGGTCGCGTCGGCGTGTCTGAACGCCTGTGTGAGGGCGAGATGCCCGAGCGTGCCAAACGTTCCCAGCAGCATCATCCAGGCGATCGATTCAAGCGACGGCATTTCCCATACAAACAGCGCCGGAATTAAGGAGAGCGGCGTCACGATTAAGGCCATATACATGGTGATCGTCACGCTTGATTCGGTGCGCGACTGAATCTTGATGATGATCATCGCGACTGCCCAGACCGCTGACGATCCAACAACCAGCAACGATCCGACATCGAACATTTCCGATCCCGGCTGTACAATTATCAATGTTCCAACAAACCCGGCGATCAAGGCAACGATGCGTCGTGTCCGAATGACCTCACCGAGAATGAAAATGGCAAACACGCTGGTGAAAAGTGGGGCCGAGAATCCCAACGCTGAAACCGTCGCGAGCGGCGTGATGCTAAGCGCATAAAAGAACGACAGCATCGCCACCACTTGCAGCAAACCGCGCGCAATATGAAAACTGATGCGGTTGGTTCTTAGTATCTTTGGGCCTTCCCGAATGAAGATTGGCACCAAAATAATCATGCCGAAAAAATTCCGGAAGAAGGCGACCTCAAACGGGTGCAGTTCCTGCGTCATGAACCGGATCAGCGCGTGCATGGCGGCGAAACAAAATGCTGCCGCCAGCATCAGGACGATGCCGCGGGATCCAGGCGTCAGTGATTCATAAAAAGGGGACAGGACCGGAATTTTCATACCACCTGTTATTTATAGGAAATCGCGCGGCCTGTCCGGGCGCGCCGCGCGACGCTTGAGCTTCGCGCGCAAGGCGCCTCGCTAGTAAGAGGGCGGCAGCACCGGTACACTGCCAGTCCTTCCTTCGACCGCTCCATAATTTCCATGTAAACCGATTGGTCCCAGGCCTTGTCCACACCTGAACCCAAACCCATGCCGCAAACGCGTTGGATTGCGGTCGGCGCCGCGCTCTTCATCGGAATCGTTGCTGCCTTTCAGGTTGGCAAAGTTCCGGCGGCGCTACCGGCCATTCGACTTGATCTCGGCCTTGGCATGGTTGGCGCTGGCTGGATCGCGTCGGTTTATACCGGGACGGCTGTGGCGCTGGGTCTTGCCGGCGGAGCCTTTGCCGACCGCATCGGTCATTTGTATGCCGCGATTATCGGGCTCGCCCTGCTCGGGATCGGCTCCTTCTGGGGCAGCACGGCAGACGCCTTGAGTTTCCTGATTGCCGCAAGAATTATTGAAGGGACCGGCTTTGTTCTGATCGTTGTATCGGTGCCGACGATCATCCTTCGTTCAACCAATCCCCGGCATCATGCGTTTGCGATGGGTGTTTGGGGATCGTTCCTGCCGGTTGGGCTGTCGTTCATGCTGCTGATGGCGCCGGGACTGTTATCGGCCTACGGCTGGCGCGGGTTATGGCAGACCAATAGCGCGGTCGCCTTCGCCACTATCATCATTGTCTTCCTGATATTGCGCGGCCGCGACGGCGCGCCGAAAGTATCGGCGAAGAAAAATACGGACTTCTGGTCGGATCTGTGGCTGACCGTCAGTCGTCCCGGGCCGTGGTTGATGTCATTAATCTTTGGCATGTTCGGGACCCAATTCGCGACCTTCATGAACTGGTTGCCGACGTATTTTATCGAGCATCACGGCCAGACGGTGGCCGCCGCCGGAAGTTTTGCAGCCATCGTTGCGATTTCAAATGCGCCCGGCGCGATTACAGCGGGTGTTTTGATGGCGCGCGGCGTGTCGCGTTCGCTGATCATGAGTGTTTCGTTCATGGTGATGGGGGCACTCGGGTTTCTCACCTTTGCCGTCGGGCTTCCGTTTGGATTGCAGGTGGCGACAGCGATCCTGTTTTCGTTTTCAGGCGGCTTTGTGCCTGCCGTTCTTTTGGCGAGCGCGCCTCACCACGCGCCGAGCCTCGATCACGTTGGCACCGTCAACGGCATTCTTATTCATGGTGCCAATGTCGGCACGCTACTCGGGCCACCCTCGTTTGCATTTATCGTGACGGCGTCCGGTGGGTGGGGTGCCGGTGGCACGATGCTTTTGGTGATTGCCGGGTTGTCGGCCATACTGGCCTTCGTTGTTGGGCGGCTTGAGCGCGGCCCATCCGGTGCAAACATTTAGCAACAGGCCGATAATTGATGTCGAATAATATCCTTCCCATTACCCATTCCGTGCTTGATGCCGGTGCCGTTGCTGAAGTGCTGGGCCAGCATTGGGAATTCACCAAGACGCCTCATGCGGAGTTACTCACCCGCGGCATGAACGACGTTTATCTGATTCGTGCCGACGGGGTGCAGTACGCCTGCCGGGCGTGGCGTGCGGGCTGGCGCAGCGAAGACGACATCGCTTATGAAATGGGGTTGCTCAAACATCTCGACGAAGCAGGGCTGCTCGTCGCCGAACCGGTAGAAGGGAAAGAGGGCATTTTCTATGTCCCGGTCGAAGCGCCTGAAGGGCGTCGTTATCTTGGCCTTTTCAGGTGGGCAGACGGGTCGCCCTACGGAGATAATCCCGATGTGCCGACGGCAAAACGATTCGGCGCCATGTTTGGTGTCATGCACAAGCTCGCCCGAAATTTCGCACCAAAGGTCCGGCGTCAGGTCGATTACATCGGTCACCTCCGCGAAGATTCACTGGCGCTCCTGAAACTCGCCGCTCATCGCCCCGAAGACGTCGACTATTACCCCAAAGCCGTTGCAGCCATAACGGCGGCGCTCGCCGAATTGCCGCGCGACGCTGAAACCTTCGGGCCCGGTCACGGCGACATCCATCTTTACAACGCCTTCGTCACCGAAGACGGTACGATCAGGTTTCTCGATTTTGATAACTGCGGCGAAGATCATTACGCCCAGGAGCTGATGAGCTTTTCCTGGGCAAACGATTATGTCGGCATCGACAACGCCGTGACGCAAGCCTTCCTCGAAGGGTATAATTCAGAACGCCCGCTCACCGACCAGCAATCGGCTTCGATTCCACTTCTTTACGCGGCCAAACAGTTGCGCTTTCTCTGCGGATTTTCGGCGCATGTAAATTGCGTTGGCCATACGCCGCTGCTCAACCCGAATCTCGACTGGTTTGCGGAACGGGTTCGGAAAAGCGTAACCGACGCCGGATTGATGTAGGGCGATGCGCGGCTGGCACAGCGGGCTTCGCCAGTGGCACGGCGCGTTTCGCCACTGGCAACGGGCATTACCCGGATTCGCACTGCTTCTCCTTGTTGGGTCCTGCATTACGGGCGCGCCGCGTTCCAAACAACTTGTCGATCTGTTTGAGGAGGCGGCATACCGCCAGGACCGCAACGTCATCACGCGGTTCGAAAAGTCAGAACTTACCATTGCCTTACGCGGCGAAAACGGTGCCGATTCGACAGACGCGCGTACCCTTCTCGAATCACGGCTCGTCCGGCTGACAGAACTCAGCGGAATATCCTTCGTGCCGCTTGATCACGAAAATGATCGCCCCGATATCCTTGTCATTTTTGAGCCGCGGACGCTGGTTGATACGAAAAAGAACTTTCTCTGTCTGGTGTCATACCGGGTTAGCGACTTTGCCCTTGCCGGCCTGCTGGTGAGAATTGGTACGCAACCGGCAATTGGCGAGGCGCAATCGGTTGAAGAACGAATCGGGCGCTGCATCGATCATGAAATGATGCACGGCATTGGATTCATCTCCCATCCGCTTAACTCATTTTTGCGCACCGTCATGACCACGCACCAGGGGACGACGCAACGGGCGCGGCGTTGGACCGAAAGCGACGAATTGCTGATTCGTGCAATGTACGACCCGCGCCTTACGTCGGGCATGAACCGGGAAGTGGCCGAACCGATATTGCGCGAAATATTTATCGAACTTGTCGCCGAGACGCAGTAGCACGACGCCAGTTTTGAAATAATAAAATGAATTCCAAACTTTTGAGGCATACATGACAAGTTCCGTTCTTCCCATTATCCACTCCGTGCTCGATGCCGATGCGGTCGGCGAATGCCTCAAGGAAAGGTTCGGATTTAACGGACTGTTCCAGTGTGAGTTGCTGACACGCGGTATGAACGATGTCTATCTCATCCGCCATGACGGCGTTCGTTATGCGGCCCGGGTGTGGCGTCACGGCGCGCGGACCAGCGACGACGTCCAGTATGAGCTCGAGTTTCTCCGGCACCTGGCCGCAAGTGGCATTTCAGTTGCGGCGTCGGTCCCGTTACCAGGCGGCGACCTCAATTTTGAGGTGGAGGGACCGGAGGGCGTTCGCCCGGTTGCCCTGTTCAACTGGATTGACGGCGGCCCGATTGCCAATGGCAAAGACCCGGAAGTATCTGCACGCGCCGGCGAGATCCTTGCGAAAATTCACGTGGCCGGATTGGCGTTCAAACCGAGTGTCGAACGCATTGTCGATTACGGCGATGGTATTCGCAAAAACTATCATGCCATTGAGGCGATGATTTTCGACCGCCCGGACCTGCTCAAGTTTTTTTCCGAGATGAAGACAAAAATTCTGGCGGTTCTCGACAGCCATATTGGCGTCCTGCCGATTGGCCCGACCCACGGCGACTTTCATTCCTACAATGCTTTCATCAACGATGACGATCAGATCATATTTCTCGACTTCGATAATTGCGGTGTCGGCGGCTACGCCCAAGAAATCATGTGCAATCTCTGGTCGGTCGACAAAAGCCAACTCGGCGAAAGTTTCGGGAGCCGGTTTATCGAAGGATATGAGAGCGTTCGGCCGCTGGTGCAGGTGGAGCGGGACGCCTTGCCGGTTCTAAAATCGGCGAAGGAATTCAGCTATCTCTGCGGCGCCGCCAACGCCATCAACGCGGTCGGCCATTCGGCGATTCGCTGGCCGGGCATTGACTGGTTTGCCAAGTCGATCCGCCGCAACGCGGAAGCCTCTGGGCTTATTTAAGGCCGAGCCCGCTTAGGGTCCGCCAGTCCCGACTGAATCGCCGCCCATAGATCGCGGGTGGCACGATTATAACCATTCGCGGAAACCGCAATTCGGTTCGCAACATGTTCATGCGCGGTCGGAAGTGCGTGAAACGGATACCACGGATAGGCGTGATGTTCGGCGTGGTAGGGCATGTTCCAGGCGAGCAGGCGGACAAGCGCGTTGGTTCTGGTGGTTCGGCTGTTGCGCAGCATGTCGCTAGAAAATTCGCATCCCGTATGTTCCGCCAGTAAATAAAGCCGAAGGAATGGCTGCCCGAGCAGCGACGGCAGTATCCAGTATCGAAGCGCCGCATCCCACCAACCCAAAAGTGATACGGCGAGCGCAGCCGACACATAGATCAGCAGAAACAGCCGTGCCTCGCTGATGATTGATTTCTGCTTGCGCGGGCGCACGAATTTCTCCTTCGGCGGAAACCCAAGCCCGTATTTGATCAAGCCGTTCAACCGGTCTCGCCAAAAGGGGAGGCCGGAGACATAGATCAGGAATGAGACCGCGCCGTCCGGTTTCGGTGATCCAAGTTCCGGGTCCCGCGCCGGATCCTGGGTGAACAGGTGGTGATCGAAATGAAATGCCTGAAACCAGCGCGGCGGCAACACCAAGATCAGTCCGGCGGCGAAGGCGACCGTCTGATTTAGCCACCTCGAGGCATATGCGGTGTGATGAATGGTTTCGTGCAGCGGCGCAAAAAGAAATGTGAGCGGGACGCCGTAAGCGATTAATGCGAGCAACGTCCAATTACCCGACACGAAAAATAGAACGAGAAACGCCCCGATCAGGATCGCAAGGTGACCGACCAGTTGCCGCAACCCGCGCCGATCCGACCGCACCGCCAACTGCCGTTGCGCCACAAGCGGTATCAAGTCCCGTGGAAAGGGCGAGGCACGCCCGGTCATCTGGTCCAAGGGTTCAGTATTCGCTTAAGTTGAATATGGAAGACCATGGGTGGTGGTACGCGCCGCTCCCGGATTTTGATGCGGTACTAATTCGCCCGGCCGGCGAACTAGCCGTCAGGAGCCTGCCGCAAATTTTGCCCGCAGTTCATCCCGTTCGACGTCCTTAAAGGTTCGCCACAGTCGGTCCATGTTCGGCCTTGCATTCAGGTTACCCATGAGCAGGGCACGGCCGTAGTATAGGTAGGCACGCATGAAATCGACTTCGACACCCCAACCCTGAGCGTAGATGTAGCCGAGGGTTTCGTACGCCGTGTTGTCTTCGTCCTGTTCCCCTCGTCATCATCATGATGACGGTAAAGTATTTTCTGCCGGGGATGCCGAACGCATTTCAGCCCGAGGTCTATCTCGATTACTCAACGGTGCTGCGGATCCACATTGCTGGCGGCATGATGATGACGAGGGCAAGCCGGTACATCACAATTGAGCCAGTGCGCCGCGCGGTCTTTTCCATTTGTATCCTCGAGTTCAGGGATTTAGGGGCTCAGAAGTATTCGTGGGTCACCGTGGAGAAAGCAACCCTAACCGATCAGCAGTAATGTGGTCATGATAATCTCTGATCCAACTGTGGATGGACCTGTCCCCCTGTAATTCCGATAATGACGTGCCATTCACGGCCTGCAACATTTCTGGGAAACATTTATGGGAACGCTCGATGGAAAAGTCGTCCTCATTTCAGGTACGGCTGGCGGGCAGGGGCGGGCGGCAGCGCTTGCGTTTGCGCGGGAGGGCGCGCGAGTGTTCGGCTGTGATGTGAAATCAGAAGAGGCCGAAGAAACCGTCGACCTGGTCAATAAAGAGGGCGGGCAGATGCGGTCGCTGCATCCCTGCGACATCTCTGAGCCGGAAAATTCCGAGGCGTGGGTGAAAAGCGCCGCCGATACCTGGGGGCGGATCGACATTCTTTATAACAATGCCAGTTCGCTCCGGGCGCAGGGTCCGTTCGCCGAATCGACGCTGGAAGAATGGAACCTCACGTTTCGGTTTGAACTGACATCGATGTACGTTACCTGCCGTGCGGTCTGGCAGCATTTAATCGACAACGGCGGCGGGTTGATCATCAACACCTCGTCGATTGTCGGCCACCAGAATATTTATGCCTTCAGAACTGCGGCCCACGGGGCAGCGAAAGCCGGTGTGCTGGGATTCACCCGGATGTTGGCGTCTGAAGGGGCGCCGCATAACATTCGCGCGGTCTCGATAAGCCCCGGATTTATCCGTACGCCGGCGACCCGCAATCTGTTTCCTGAAAATCCCGATGAGGAAACGGCGCCGGGTGCCGCCCGCATTGCGCATGTGCCGATGCGCCGGGTCGGCGAAGCGGAGGAGGTTGCCAACGTCGCGCTGTTCCTCGCATCAGACGCGGCGTCCTACATCAACGGCACCGATATCGTTGTTGACGGCGGCTTCCTTGGGGTCTCATTCGATAAAGACTAGATCGGACGATCGGGAATCAACCAACGAAATTGCTCGCCCGGCATTCCAAAATGAAAACCGCATTTTCCCCTCCGCCGCGAAATGGTTGGAACGTGCATCAGTTAAGAGAAAGTATCCGCGACAGCACAACCAATATCAAGGTTGGATTATCTGCACCGCGTAACCAACAAAAAAACCGCGCCCCAATTCATGAGACGCGGTTCGGTCCAAGTTGAATCCGGGGCGGGAATTTCTGGGCTTTCTCCAGCCTCCAAATTTGCATGTCGGAGTAAGGGATCATGCTCCGCCGTTCCTTGGCGGAAATAATTCGGTCTGGGTTTTGAGATGCGATCATGTGTGACCTCGTTCGCGAACAACGGGTCTCCTAGAAAACACATCTCTTTATGGATTGCAGTCAAATTGAACGCGGCGACAGCACAGGGCAGTGGGATGATCCCTTAATCATGGGTTAGTTCCACAGCATGTCTTTGAACACAATTGGCCCAATAATCGGCTACCACTTGTAATGACCTAGCCAAAGTGCCAAGTTCTTTCTTGCATCAAGAGTAGGGCTGACGCCCTCGCCAACCTGCCTAACCCGGCAAGGTGGTGTCCCAAACGGGAGATGCGGCCAAGGGCGGCAACTAACGGGTCCAAAGCCGATCAATAGCGTCAGCCTCCTCGTGCAAACGATGGAGGTTTTTTCATGTCCAAATCTAGGGACGTTTTCGTTAATACCTGGCCACACGACGACGTGCGGCTATTTCCCCGCTACGCAACACTCCTTTGCAGCTACGAAGTTGACGGCAATATGTATGAGAGGGGGGAACACGCCTATTTCTTGCGAGTTTCCGGCACCGATACCTTGTGGATCAGGTCCGAATTCGGTGTTGTCGGAAAGGCCGTATCGCGGCCAACCGCAAGCGACGAAACGACGGCCCAACTCGATCTGCTAGGCATTTTGTTTCGGGCAAGGGCCGGTGTCGAGTGGCCGCGCAAGCTAATCAGTTCAGGCGCATTTCAAAGCGACTACGTCCAACTTCTGGCCGATATCGAGCGGGATTTGGAAGTCAACACGCAGTCTGCGCTTCGAAATTTATCAAAGCCGAAGCCGGCATCCGACAAACAAACTAAATTCATGAAACGGGAGAAGAAGATGGGCAAAGTTACAATCCGCGCATTGAAGGCCGATGACCCGATTTTTCGTGAAGGCATCAGCAGATCACACCCACTTTTGGAGAGGAAAAAGCTGCTCGCAATGGAGAAAGAGGCTTCCAAAGAAACCAAACCTCCGACCGAGAAGCGAACCAAGAAAAGTATTATTTAGACGGGGTTCATATCGATGACGATCTGGATACCGCTTTATATGTAGCTGAAACAGCAGATCAAGAAGCGATTTTTGATTTAGGAGAATTTAATGAGATCAGGACAGACAAAGGAATCGCCTCCCTTAAAGAAGCTGGCACTTACAGCAGTGGACGGCACCAAGAGCAAGGACGAGCTAGTGCAGATATTGCTGCACCAATTGGAGAAATCAGGTATCCCGGTGAAAATGACGCCGGAAGGGCGTCAGAGGCACGAGGCGTGGAAGCAGGATAGGGCCTCGCGTTGACAGCGGGCAGCCCTTCGCGCCAGCAAGCGACACCACGCTCGAAGGCGACGTTGCTGGTGACACTCTTCCGGGTGACGAGGCTGTCCCGCTGTCGGACCTCACCGCTGCCAAAAGAAAAGATTTGGCAGCCAAGCGGAAGCCGTCTGTGTAGCGCGGAGGCCAACAGGAACTGCGCGCCGACCAAGTGTCCACGGGACAGCCCGTCGTATTTTTCTACGGTCGCAACCTCGATTCAGCCCCCAACAAAGAAAACCTAACCCGAGGGACCGCGGCAAAGCGGTTTATTGCAGACGAAAGTGGATTGGCCCACCAACGGGCCGGGCATTTGAACTTCAGATTGTGCGCCCTGGCATCCTGCCTGAAGCACTAAAGCGAGGGAAAATTATCTATGGACAACGACCCAAACGCTGCATTTGCACCGACATCCAATTTCTCAGACTCTCCCACCTTCGAGCCGCTGCTTTACTACAGGATACCCGGGGACTCGATTATCTTCGCCCCACCTGACAGGGCAATACGTGGCTCGCAAATACGCCGCGCTTTTGAGAGTAAGACGGGGGGAGAGTTTCAAGATCGAATGCCAGAAGCTGACTTCGCCGATCTATTTGCCGTGCGCGAAGATTACGATGAATTGTTCGTAGTACCTGGCAAGGACGATAAATTCTTCGGAAATAATTTATGGGTAGGTTGGGCTGATGGCGACTACCCCGAATGGCTCCAGGCGCACCAGGACGAATGGATTCCCAAAGAAATATTGGACCAGTGCGGAGTGCTAGAGGGGACGCGGCTAAACGGAGACTACTGGAGTTTCGATTCGTCAAACGAAGAGGAAATCATTTGGCAACTTAAGAAGGCTCAAATACGGACCGAGCGGAGGGAGGACCTTTACTTTTGGTGAGGCTGACGGCAGGGGGAGGGGGAACTTCATTGAGCGTCGGAAAACCCCAATTTCAGCGCCCTGCTGGTCACTCTATGGTCACTTGGAGAAACAAGGGGTCAAGCCAATATGGCCTAACCCCTTGTTTTTATTGGCTCCCCGGGTCGGACTCGAACCAACGACAAGGCGGTTAACAGCCGCCTGCTCTACCAACTGAGCTACCGGGGATCAGGCCAGGGCATCACCTCAGATGACCCGAAAATTCCGGTGCACGGCGCTCTACGAAATCTCGCAAAACCCCGCGACTTGCCCCACCATCTGCAATTTCTCTGGCTTATGTAGGCCGGACGGCGGTGCGCGGCAAGCCTATAGCAGATGGCCGCGGGCGGGGCCAGTCTCTTGAAGGATCAGGCAATTGCCGGCCCCCTTTCTAGCTAAATGGGTTGCCAGTGCGGCTGAGCCGCCGCCCCAAAATCGCCTTATTGCGGGCCCTATTTCCGCCCCATTTCACCGGCATTTTCCGCAGCATCAGGAATGGAGAGCAATCATATCCAATCCAAAACGGGGAGACCGCGTTCCATGAAAATTCCAAAGACGCGCGTCAATTTTGTGATCACGCGGCGGCGCATCCTATTTGCCCTACGGAAGTGCGTGGTGACATTGTCGGTGGCGTCACTGGTGACTGCGTTTGCCATCTGGCAGGCCAGGCCGATGGTTGAACCGGCATATGCGCTATCGGAATGGGACGATGCGACTAAACTTTCTCACGCCGATCGTTGCCTCGCGCAGGCGGTCTATTTTGAAGCCCGCGGCGAACCCTATGAAGGCCAGTTCGCCGTCGCCGAGGTGGTGATGAACCGCGTCTCAAGCCCGCGCTATCCGCACACCGTCTGCGGTGTCGTGTTTGAAAACGAGCGCCGCCGTCACCGCTGCCAGTTTTCGTTCGCCTGCGATGGCCGCTCCGACCGGCCGCGTGAAGCCCGCGCCTGGGCCGATGCGGTCCGCACCGCATACCTCGCCCGTTCCGGCGATTTTCGTGCACTCACCGATGAGGCCACCCACTATCACGCCGACTATGTGTCACCCTACTGGTCGCACGAGTTAGAGCGCACGCGCAAAATCGGCGCGCATATTTTCTACCGAGAATGACTTGGGTCACGCCCGTCCCGCCTGAGGCGGGCGAAATCGTCAGAAGGCGCGCAAAACTTAATATGCATCGCGCGCGCCGCGCCGGGCGCGCGCAGGTGGACAATGGATTAGGGCGTGAAGCCGCCGCCGTTTAAATGCAGCGTCTGGCCGGACAGCCAACGCGATGCAGGACCTGCGAGAAATAAAATCGGCGCGACAATATCGTCAACAACGCCCAATCGTTTCATTGGGTTCATGGCGAGGATCGGCGCCATGTCGCTGCGCGAACCGGCTGTGTCTTCATCCTCCACCCGTCCTGTGCCACCAACCAGGAAGGCGGTGTCGACCGCGCCCGGTGCAATTGCGTTGGCGCGCACCGTCGGTGCGTTTTCGGCGGCAAACGCCTTGGTCATGCCGACGACGGCGGCTTTCGATGCGGTGTAGGGGCCGTAACCCGGCATGCCGCGAAACCCTAACCCTGAAGACGTGTTGATGATCGACCCCGATCCGCTCGCGTGCAGTAACGGCATTGCCGCCTGACAAAACAAAAACGTGCTCCGTACATTGCCGGCGATAACGTCGTCGAAACTTTCGCTGGTCACTTCCGTCACGGGAATGGCGTCGTTTGCATAGCCAACAAGATTGACCAGCGAATCGATCGTGTCCCAGTGGATTTTCAATTCTTCAAAGGCGGCGGCGACGGATTCGCCGTCGGTCGCGTCAACCGCAATGAAGGTTGCACCGTTCGGTGTCGGATGGCGCTGGTTGGAAACTTCGAGATCCATGACGATTACTTCGACACCGATGTCCAGTGCCGCTTTCACCACACCCCGGCCTATGCCGCCGCAACCCCCGGCGACGACCATGCGTGATCCGGGCGGCGGGCCAAGACGGTTCGTGTCGATATCGTCGAGCTCGGTTGTTTCGGTACTCATGGCGGGCCCATCCTTGTCCTGCATGGCCTTTTCCTGCATGGCCTTATCAAATTGCTTCGCCCCTATAGCAGAAAAAGGGGCGCCTGCGAAAACGGGCGGCGCGAAAACGCCGCGATGGTCCGTCAATCCAGCGCATACCCCCAACGCAATAAGAGGTTTTCATAGCGGTGATTGATGTCGGCGATTACTTTGGGCGGCAACTCCTCGCGGTAGCCGCCGTAACCGCCTTTTCGGTAATGGGCCGCACTGACGCCTGATTCATCGAGGCCGGTAATCTTTTGTTTTCGGGAGATCGCGGTCATGCCTTGATGGAATGGGTTCACAACATATTCAAGGTCCTGCCGGCTCATGCCAATGCCGGTATCGCTTATGGTGAAACGACATTTGTCGGGGCCGGCGGCTCCGCCCTCAATTGTGATATGTCCGCCCGGCGGCGTGAATTTAATGGCGTTGGTCAGTAAGTTCAAAATGACTTGTTTGATCCGTCGTTTGTCCCATTTGACATTGGGAAATTCGCTGAAGTCGCCCATCTTGATTGTTAATCCGGCCTGCTCCACCCGGTAGGCGACGAGGCGCGAACAATCACCCATCAGCGCAGCAAGGTTCAACTGGGCGGGTTGGAGCGTGAGACGACCGAGTTCAACCGAGGACAAATCAATCACGTCACCAATAAGATCGAGAAGTTGTTCGCCCGACTCTCGAATGTCCTGAATATACCCTTCCTGACGAATTGACAGGGGGCCGGCGATACGCGCCTCGAGCAATTCGTCAATGAAAGTCAGGCCGAGGCCGTCACCAAATTTAGGGGTCTATATCAATTTAATTCTTATTATTTAACGCCTTACTGGTCGTTATTGATGGACTAAACGATCTATCAATAAGTCACTTCCAACAATTAATATTGGTTCCGGCTTCAATTTATTGGGGTGGAAGCATCATTTTGTCGGTGGCGAATGTCCGGTCTTGTATCTCGAGCGGTGCCGAAAAGTTTATGTTCGCTCGGCCAAAAATATGTCCGGCGCCCGCCCGATTCCAGCCGGATCTTTTCCAAGCAATAGGGCTAATTGGTTGCACGTGAAAGAGATCCAACATCGCCCTATAATCTCCCCCAATTCTGACGGTGAGCCAACGCTGGCTGGCAGTCGAGAGAAAGGAGAAGGTTATATGCCGAAATATTCGCACCCTGTTCAACTTCGAACCGCCGGCGACGGAGGACGAAATAAACGCGTCGTCAATTCAGTTTGTTCGCAAATTGAGCGGATTTACCAATCCATCGAAAGCCAACCAGGCGGCATTCGACGCGGCTGTCGAGGAGGTCACGGACGTCGCCCGGCGCCTTCTTAATTCGCTCCAAACGACACAGCCGCCGCGTGACCGCGAGGTCGAAGCACAGAAACGTCGCGACCGGAGCGCCAGGCGGTTTGCGTCGGACCGGCCGGCGGCATGAGCCATGTGCCGTTCGCCCTGAATGGATGGATGAGGGATTGGTTGACGAGGGGCGTTGGCTCGCTGTAGACAGCACAAACTGCGATGGGGCCGGGTGGCGGAGTGGTTACGCTCTGGATTGCAAATCCAGCTAGACCGGTTCGATTCCGGTCCCGGCCTCCAACACCATTGATAATGGGTTCGCCCGAAATTAATTTCTCGGGCCTTCTTACGAACCGCGCGTCCTATGAGCCCCGCAAGCCAATCGACGGATTAGAGCTCGCTCATCCGTGTAGGGACAAGAAGGCCAAAACCTCCGACCTGAATGATGGCAGTGCATTGTTAATGGGGCCTTTTCGTCCTATGTAAAGCATTGTCGGCTAACCTATTTCTTCTGTCCCGCGCTGCTTCGCTTCCGCCCCCTAGGAATGAGTTCCTTAAAACTCGGTATCTTAGCCCCTATGCCTGATTTCGCTGCTGCTCGACAGAACATGATTCTCAGCCAGCTTGGACCGAACGGGCTGCATGCGGATTCCGTTTCGGATGCGATGGCCGCAGTGCCGCGCGAACGCTTCGTCCCAGAAGACCTTCAGGGCGTCGCCTATCTCGATGAAGACCTTGAGATCGCCCCCGGTCGTTTTTTGATGGAACCGACCGTGTTTGCGCGGATGCTACAGGCGGCGGATCTCAATCAGGATGATGTGGTTCTCGACCTCGGTTGTGCATCCGGCTATTCGGCGGCGGTCTTGGCCCGGCTGGTGGCGACTGTGGTTGCCCTCGAAAGTGATGCCGACCTCGCCGACAAGGCAAGCGCGACGCTGGCCGATCTCGGCATTGATAATGCTGCCGTCATTCACAGCGACTGCAGCGCCGGAATGACCGAGCAGGGGCCCTACAACGCAATCTTTTTTGAAGGCGCAATTGACGACGTGCCAGAAGTCATTACCGCGCAACTGGCGGAAGACGGATGTCTTTTGGCGCTCGTCGGCACCGGCCCGGTCGGCCAAGCAGTTCGTATTGTCAGGCGGCGCGGCGCGGTCGCGGAACAGGCCCTGTTTGATGCCGCGATTCCGCCGCTCGCAGGGTTTCGGTCCGCCGACGAATTTCAGTTTTAGTAGACGATTTGGATCTCGAATAATGGCAAACGAAATGGTGTCGCGGCTGGCTCAAACTACTCCGAAGTCCGCGCGTTTTGGTCCATTGACGGTTGTTCAAGGCCTCGCGAGGTTGGCCGTGGTCACCGCGCTCGCCTCGACCTTGATGACGGGTGCGGCCACTGCTGAATCGTTGATTGATGCGCTGGCGTCGGCCTATTCCACCAATCCAACATTGCTTGCCCAACGGGCTGCGCTCCGGGTGCTCGACGAAAGTGTCTCCAATGCGGTCGCCGGTTGGCGGCCGACTGTGTCGGTTTCCGCGTCAGCCGGTCAGAAACGGACCAACACCAGTGTAACGCCGGGCCGAACCTTTCAGCCGCAGTCGCTCTCGTTTTCTCTGTCGCAGAACCTTTACAGGGGTGGTCGTACCGTCGCTGGGGTTCGCAAGGCTGAATTCAACGTTCTTGCCGGCCGCGAGACTTTGCGGAACGTGGAACAGACGGTGCTGCTTTCCACCGTCCGTGCCTACCTCAATGTCCTTCGCGATCGGGCGCTGGTCCAGCTGAACGAGGGTAATGTCTCGGTGCTCGGTCGACAGCTCGACGCGACACGCGACCAATTTGAGGTCGGCGAGATAACCCGCACGAACGTCAGTCAGGCCGAAGCACGGCTCAGCCGCGCGATCAGTGATCTGATTCAGGCAGAAGGTAATCTCGAATCATCGCAGTCGGCCTATGAGGCCTTGGTTGGGCACAGCCCCGACGCGCTTGAGCGCGTGCCGTTCATTGAAAACATGCCTGCCACTTTGGATCAGGCAATTTCTGTCGCCCTCGAACGAAACCCGTCGCTGAGGGCGGCGACGAATTCCGAACGGGCATCGGCATTTGATGTCGCGCAAAAACGTGGTTCGATTCTGCCGACGCTAAAGATATCCGGCGATCTCAGTCATTCAGAAGAGGCGTCGTCGGCAACCTCTGAATCCGACTCGGCCTCGATCACTGCGACGCTTTCAATTCCGCTCTACCAGTCGGGTTCGGAATATTCTGATGTTCGAAAGTCGCTTCAGACCAACAATCAGAAACGCATTCAGGTTGAGGAATCGCGGCGTAGCGTCATTGAAGATGTGACCCAGGCGTGGGAACGGCTTTCGACGGCATCGGCCCGCATTCGGTCACGCGCGGACGAGGTCGCCGCCGCTGAGATCGCCCTTGAAGGGGTGCGCCAGGAAGCCGAGGTTGGGTCGCGGACAGTGCTTGACGTGCTCAATGCGGAACAGGAATTACTCGACGCGCGGGTCTCTCTGGTCAGTGGAGAGCGCGACGAATATGTCGCCGCATTTGAACTCCGCTCGGCGATTGGGCGGCTCAGTGCAGAGGAAATGTTGTTGCCGGTGGCGGTCTATAATCCCCTTTCTTACTATCGTCAGTCTCGAAATCGACTATTCGGGACTACGATCGATCAGAGCGCTGGGGAATAGATATTGCGTTTTTTCCTGCCCTAGACACTATATTTGCTGTCAATTACCATAATTATTGTGCAATCTGCCTTGTGGCGAAGATGAAAGTCCGAGTCGGGGGACAAATATGAGCGACCCGAACACCGATCAAGAACCGACGATGGAAGAAATTCTATCGTCGATCCGCCGGATTATTTCGGTGGACGGTGAAGAGGATGAAGGCGAGGAGGCTGTGGCCGCAGCTCCGGAAGGGGGCGACCCTGCCGGGGATGCCGAACCAGCTGCTCCTGCCCCGGAAGAGGAACCGGCTGCTGTTGCAGAGGAACCACCGGCCGCTGAAGCGGCGCCTGAGGCACCGGCTGCTCCCGAGGCACCGGCTGCACCGGAACCCGATCCCGAACCGGACGATAGCAACGATCCAATTGAATTTGAGACCACCGGCGAAGCTGAAGACGACGGTGACGACGACAATGTCTTTGAATTGACGCAAGTGGTCGATGAAGACGGCGAGCCCGAACCAGAGCCTGAGCCGGAACCAGAGCCCGAACCTGTTGACGATTTCGAAGTGCCCGCACCGGAACCGGTAATCCCGACTGCTGCCGAACTCGATGCGCTGGTCGGTGATCAACCGGGTGCGAAGGCGACAAGCTCCTTTTCGTCGCTCTCCGGTGCACTTTTATCCACCCGTGGCCAACCGATGGGCGCCCATGATCGGACCCTCGAAGAAATGGTCAGGGAACTGCTCCGGCCGATGCTGAAGGCGTGGCTCGATGCCAACCTGCCCGGTGTCGTTGAGCGGCTGGTGGAGAAGGAAATTGCCAAACTTGCGCACTGCGCCGATGACGAATAAAAGCGGGGCGTGATTCGGTCGCTGTGACCGGTAGAACTGTGTAAACGGGGGCCATTGGCCCCCGAAATATTTCCGGGTTTGGCCGTTTTCAAATAGATTCCAGACGAAACGGACCGCCCGAAAGGGCCGTACAAGGCGCAAGGATGAACGGCATGCTGGAAAAGACCTATCGGCCCGATGCCGTTGAGCAAAAGCATTACGCCCAATGGGAGAAGGCCGGTGCCTTCACCGCCGGCAAACGCGCGAACGCTGCGCCCTACACC
>JAPYRS010000044.1 GCA_029936875.1 Alphaproteobacteria bacterium
GTCGAAGATTACCGCTTTGACGATATCGTGTTTCCAGGATTCCATGATCTGCACCTCTTTAAGCAAATCGAAGTTGGAGAACATACCCGACGGTTTTTCGTAGGAGCGATTTTTTGACGTAAAAATCCGGCGGATGGAATCTTCGGAATTGCCAACAATGGCATAAGCCACATCGAGCGGAATGATGGCGACACCGCCGCCTTCAAGGACATCCAGCAGCTGCGAGGACTGCGCAACCACATCGTCCTGTTTAAGGTGAACCTGTTCACGCTTTTCGGTGGTCTCACTCATCTCAAATGCTCCGTTGGAAAAATCTAATTCTTAAAGGGTGTCATGAGGTCGAAAATGTGATCGAGGCCGGTAAGGCTGTCGAGCATTGTTGTCACGCCCGAAACATCAAAGTCGGGTTTGACAGCGCGCACCAACCCGTCAAACTTCTCGAGCAGCGCTTCAAACGGCATCGGGTTCGCCGGTGTGCCGTAACTGTCGAGCACATCGGCGCGGCGTTTGTCACCGGACCGGTAGGTAATCTCGACCCAGCTGCCGAAATGTTCCGGAAACGCGTCTTCCAACGCCTGATCGGTTTCAGCGCCGACCATGTCGGCGAGTTTTAGAATTTCAGTGTCGTTGAGGCGGTCCGGCTCGAACGCAGCCTCATCAAACGGCCCGGCCACTAACGCCGCCCCGAGCGTATAGGGCAAACTATATTGCGCCGCCATCATCGACGTCGGCCGCGCCAGCATGTGCTGGGTCTGCAGGCTCGCGGGGCCGCCAACCTGAATGCGGGTGATGTCGTCGTTGGCAGCGGTGAAGCCGTTGGTGACGTCGCGGAGCGCATCAATTGTGGAATGGAACAACCGGCAGCACGGATAGGGCTTGTAGCTGATGCGGTGAATCTCAAACGCTGACTTTCCGTCCGGTACCAGGCGATCAAAGTCCGGCGTCGAGCCAAACAGATTGCACAGCCCGTAAATGCCGTCGAATGCCTGATTGGGGCCGGCAATGCCGCGGCGGGCGAACTCTGCCGCGGTTATTCCGTTGTGGGCGCCGTATCCGCCGTGCATGCGTTTGACCGTTGTGCCAAACGCATCCTGTGAGAACTGCATCGAGCCTCCAGCCATCGACAGCATCAGGCCCCAAGCCTCACATAAAGTATCGGCAGAAAAACCGTAGAGCCGGGCGGCGACCGCGACCGCGCCAAAGCCGCCGAACAAAGCGGTCGGGTGGAAACCCTTTTCGAGGATATCCTTGGCCCCGGTGGCCATGCCGACGCGAGTCATCACTTCATAACCAGCGACGATGGCCGGCAGGAAATCTTTTGCACCAAGCCCGAGTTCCGTACCGACCGCGAGCGCGGACGCAATGACGACGGCGCCCGGATGAGTGACCGATTCGTCGTGGGTGTCGTCCAGCTCCAACCCGTGGGCGCAACTGGCGTTGACCATGCCGGCGATCGCCGGTGTTACCGAGAGGTTTGTGCCAAGGACCTGGCATTTACCGGAACCATCGTGGGGTGCAGCCCAATCGCTGAGCGCCTCCCCCCACGGCAGGGTCGCGCCGCGGAACGCAACGCCGAGGTGATCGAGCACCAATCCCTTGAGGTGGGTGGTGTCGGCATCTGACAGATCGGAAAGCGTCAGGCCAACAACAAATTCAGCAAGTTCTTTTGTGCGGTCCCGTTGCACCGGTTGGTCCATGATTCCCGCCTCTTTCAGTCGCTTGCTGCCGCTACCGGCGGATTGTTGTCGAGGCGATTGAAATAGTCCATCACTTCGGCCTCGCTGATGACATCGGCGTATTTGGCGTTCATATCAAAAAGGTTGGCTTCGTGCGGTCGATCATCCCGGTCGCCGCAGGCATCAGCGATCACGATCGGGCGAAATCCGTAGGAAACCGCATCGATGCAGGTCGCCCGGATGCAGCCGGATGTCGTCAGACCGGTCATGATAAGCGTATCGATCCCTTCGGCCGTTAGGGTCGAGGAAAGCGAGGTGCCGAAAAAGGCGCTCGGGTATTGTTTGGAAATCACCAGTTCATCTTCCGAAGGAACCAACCCTTTGGGCCATGCGCCCATTGGGCCGCCGGCCTCCATGATGTGGAGCGTCGGCACTTTGGTGATAAACATGCCGCCGTTCACGCCGCCTTTTGTGTAGACGACGTTTGTGTAAATCACCGGAAGGTTCGCCGCCCGCGCGGATTCGCGAATGCGCAGGGCAGAGGCAAGATTGTCATCGACATCGGCATATAGCGGTGACGACTTGTCAAAATAAGCCTCAACAAAGTCAATCAGGATCAGGGCCGCCTTACGGCCAAAGCCGAGGCGCTTGCCGTAGCCGGCGCCGTCATAATCTTGATCGAGTGTCTTGGTCATTTCTGTCTCCGACAATGTATTGCAACGAACCCGAACCTATTTCGACTTACTATTTTGCTTGCTTCGCGTCGCTTATTATTTTGCTTGCTTCGCGTTGCGGGAGGGGGCCCACTTCTTTTCGAATTCCCAGACATCGGGAAACCCGACCAGATCGTGCATCGAATCTTCGTCGAGCACAGGCACCTCGAGCGCGAGCGCAGAACCATCGCGTTTCAGCGTGTCATAAACGGTTTGCATTGTCACGGCGACGGCGGCAAACGCGGTGCCGGGGTAGATCGCAAGCGTATAACCCATTTCCTTCAGGCGTTCCGGCGGCAGCGACGGTGTCATGCCGCGTTCGGTAATGTTGATGAGCAGTGGCACATCGAAGCGTTTGCCGACAATTTCCATTTCCTTTTCGCCGTCGAGCGCCTCGACAAAAAGCATGTCGGCACCCGCATTTGCGAAAGCCTCGGCGCGGCGGCAGGCCTCATCAAGGCCGTGTTGCTGGCGCGAATCCGTGCGCGCAATAATCAGAAAGTCGGGATCGGTGCGGGCGTCAACGGCAACGCGAATTTTCCGCACCATGTCCTCCGTGTCCACGACTTCCTTGCCGGGCGTATGGCCACACTTCTTTGGATCGACCTGGTCCTCGATGTGCAGGCCCGCGACGCCAGCGGTCTCATACCCCTGAATGGTTTGCCGGACATTAAGCAGCCCGCCGTAACCGGTGTCGGCATCGGCTATTAGCGGTGTGGTCGTGTCGGCCGCTATTTGACCGGCGCGAAGAACCATGTCGCGGTATGACGCGAGGCCCGCATCGGCCAATCCGAGGTAGGACGCGACAGTGCAATAACCGCTCATGTAGAGGGCATCGAAGCCAACCCGGTCAGCAATTCGGGCCGAGACCATGTCGTAGACGCCGGGCGCAATGAAAAATTCTTTGTTGCGAACTTTGGCGGCAAGGCGGCTTCGTTTTGATTCGGTCATTCTTTGGCCCTCCTCGGGCATACGCATTGTGACGCGGCTCTGCAAGCCGATAGAAAAATGGCGCCACGGGGATTCCGTGACGCCACAATTCGATACCGTGCTTCGCTGAAATTCAGCGGGCGTCGATATTTATTCGGCAGCCATCGCCTTGTCCGAAAGGTGCATAACACGCCTGTCGAAAACCGGCGTCCTGGGCGGATCGAAAGAGGTTTCCTCTTTGCAACGCGCCTTGATCTCTTCAATGGTGCCGCCAAAGTCGAACAATTCGACCTTGCCGCGCGCCTTGGTGAGCTTGGCACGAAGCGCTTTGGTTGCCTTTTCGTCAACAGAGCCATCCTTGTTCAGAATGACGCCGTAGGCTTTGGCACCCTCAACCGAAACCAGACCGCGGTCAACGTCGCGGGCCACAAGTGTAGCTTCGCGTTTGAAGGGATCGCCCCAACCGCCGCCGCCCCAGGTGTTGAAGTAGAGGATATCGCCTTCGTTTACGATGACGTTATCGATCTTGGCCGGAAGCAGTTCTGTCGTGCCATCCACCCGGACCATAATCTTGTTCGAGCGCATGCCCGGCGTACCGCCGTTCACACCCCAAGGATAGGTCAGCCAACGATCATCATGGATCGCGACCTTACCGTCTTCGAGGAAGCAGTAACCCATGCGGATGCCGTTGCCGCCGCGATGGATACCAGCCCCGCCACTATCGGTGATGGTTTCGTAGGTTTCGATCCGAAGCGGGAAGTAGGCTTCAAGGAATTCGTTGGGCACGTTCGTGAAGTCAGGCCACAGCGAATGTCCGTCCGGTCCGTCGCCGAAAGGCCGACCGGGAATGCCGCCAAAGCCGATCTGGTAAAGCTGATACCAGTCGCCTTTCTTGTCATACCCCGAATACATGAAATGCGGGCTGTCTGAGAAGCCAGCTGCACTCAGGTAATCCGGCGCACCCTGACCCAAGAGGCCACCCATGATGTCGAAAATACGACCGAGCAAATGGGTCCGGCAGGAAAGTGCTGCCGGTTTGATGGGCCGTAAAATCGTCCCTTCAGGGATTCGAACTTCGACCAGATCGTAAAATCCATCGTTAAACAGAATTTGCGGATCGAAGACCATAATCATGAAGACGCCGACGAACATCTTGAACATCTCTGGATTGAGATAGAAGTTCACCGAACTGATAGACTGCGGATCGGTACCGGCGAAATCAAAGATCTGCTTGTCGCCTTCCCGCCACATCGTGCAGGCCACTTTGTACGGGCCCATGCCGACGCCATCGTCACAGATGTAATCCTCGAAATACTGCTTTTCTTCAGGGACGTTGGTCTGGATCAGGTGATGCATGGCGCGCATGTTGCGGTCCAGCACCTTCTCGAGGCTGGTGTAATAGACGTCATCGCCAAAACGATCATTAAGTTCGATGATCCGTTTTTCGGCAAGACGGCAGGCCGCGATCAAGGCGTTGAAATCACTGCGGTTCCAGTGCGGAAGCCGGCAGTTGTGCAGGATCAGTTCAAGAATGTCGTCCTGCATCTTGCCTTTTTTGTAGATCTTCGTCGGCGGGATCTGGATCCCTTCTTCATAGATCGACTCGGCATCTGTCGGCAGACTTCCCGGAACCTTACCGCCAACGTCGGTCATGTGACCGAACATGGCGACCCAGCTGATCAACCGACCGCGCCGGAAAACCGGCAACAGGATCAACCAATCAGGAAGATGGCTGATCGCGCCGCCGCAGGCGTACGGATCATTGGTCAGGATGATGTCACCCTCCTCCAATGTACCGTCGTATGCATCTATGAAACCGTGGATGAACGAGCCGAACTGACCGACAACCATTTTGCCATCAGAGTTGGCAATCATCGGGAATTCATCGTTTTGTTCGCGAATACCCGGCGACATGGCGGTACGGAAAAGCACGGCATCCATTTCAAACCGAGTTGAACGGAGCGAGCTTTCGATAATGTCGAGCGTAATCGGATCGACTTTGACTTTTTTGAACTTCTTCTTGTTCGGTTGGATAATTGTAGTAGGCATTATTTGCTCTCCATCAAATCAGTTTACGGGCCGGATCAGCAGGTTCCCCACCCGATCCACTTCCGCGTAATGCTAGTGCAGAATAAGCGTTGTTGAATCCATTTCCGTCACGATGGCCGGACCCGCCACCCTGTTGCCAGCGAGGAGCTTACCGCGATCGTAAATCGTTGCGGGGCGATCCTTGCCTTCCAGGAAGAGTGTGGTCTTGCCAAGTTTGGAATCCTTGACCGGTGTTGAAGTGCCCTTCTTGATCTTGCGGGCCTTCACCGTCGATGCCTTGCCTTGAACCACGGCGCGCAAGTTGACGACTTCGTGGTCGGCCTCAAGTGCAAACGTGAACAATTGGGTGTGCTCTTTGTCGAAGGCCTTGGACAATTTGGCCAATCCACCGGCTTTCAGTTCTTTCGCCGCCACATCAAGGGTCAAGACAAGGCCCTGGCCGCTGTAGCGAATATCAACCTGGTATGAAACCGTCTGATCTTTACGTGCGACATTTTCAGCGTCGAGCACTTTGGCTGCTTTTTCCTGCAGCTCTTTGAAGATCTTGCCGACTTCCTTATCGGTGGTTTCCTTGAACTTGCGAATAACCGTCCGCGAGGCTTCGTCGCGAAGACGGGTCGTCGCATCACCGTAAGCGCAAAGAACGCCAGGCGCCGGCGGTACGATAACCGGCCAGGCGTTGATCAGCTTACCAAGCGCATTGGCGTGCATTGGGCCCGCACCGCCGAAGGCAACCAGCGCGAAATCACGCGGGTCGAACCCCTGCTCGACGGAGACCAGACGAAGCGCGCCAAACATATTTTCATTGACGATGTCGATGATGCCCTGGGCCGCTTTCTTGATCGGCATTTTGAGCGCCGCTGCCACTCTCTTGACGGCGGTTGTCGCGGCTTTGGAATCAAGCGACATTTCACCGCCGAGTTTCGCCATGTCCGGGAGAATACCGAGGACCACATTAGCATCAGTAACAGTCGGCTCCTGACCGCCAGCCCCATAGGCCGCCGGTCCAGGTACCGCGCCCGCACTTTGCGGACCGACCCGAAGCGCACCGGTAAGTTCCGGCACGTGAGCGATTGAACCACCGCCCGCGCCGACCGTCCGCACATCGACCGAAGCCGCGCGAACCGTAATGTCGCCAACTGTGGTTTCACGACGGGTCCGAGCCACGCCTTTTTGAACGAGGCAAACGTCGGTGGACGTGCCGCCCATATCGAAAGTCAGCAGGTTTTTATAGCCTGCCTGCTTTGCAATCCAGATCGCTCCGGCGACGCCGCCAGCGGGACCCGACATCAACAAACCAACCGGCATGTTTTCGGCGGTATCAACCGAAGCCAACCCACCGTCCGACCGGAGCACGTGCAAAGCCACGGACTTCATCCGGAACTTCAGTTCCTTGCGCAGGTTATTGATGTATTTCGCGACAACCGGGCGGACATACGAATTGGCAACCGTGGTAATGGTGCGCTCGTATTCCTGCATCTCCGGAATGATTTCCGATGAAATCGAGATCGGAATCTTCGGCATGACCTTCTGCGCAACCTTACGAACCTGTTGCTCGTGTTTGCCATTCGAATAGGAATTGATCAGCGAGATTGTCAGCGCTTCGATGCCGCGCTTTTTCAGTGCTTTGAGTTTTTTCTCGAGATCGGCCTCGTTGAGCTTGCGAACGGTGTCGCCCCTGGCGCTCATCCGTTCATCGGCTTCAATCGTCAGTTCCAGCGGCGCGAGCGGATCGCTTTTGTTGTAGATAATCCAGCCGCCAAGACCACCGGGAACAAAAGATCGGGCAATCTGGAGGACCTGACCAAAACCTTTAGTGGTAACGAGTCCGACCTTGGCGCCCGTACCCGTAAGAATGGTGTTGGTCGCGACGGTCGTGCCATGCATCACGTGTGTAATGTCTTTGGCATCGATGCCAGCGGTGGCGCAGACACGTTTGATTCCGTTCAGCACGCCGACGGACGAATCTTCCGGCGTCGACGGAACCTTCGCCATGTCCGTGGCACCGGAGGTTTCGTTAATGAGAAGAAGGTCGGTAAACGTCCCCCCGACATCAACTCCCAATCGATATGACATGATTATCTACTCCCTGTAACGCGAACCGGCACTTACCGATCCATAATTGATTATTGGAAAATGGTGCCTTGCACTGCGCCCCAAGACAGGCCCAATTCCTTTGACGGAACTATTGAACCCTGCGCCTGACGAGTCAATGGTTTGGCTGTTCTTTAACCCCCAAAAATAGGGGTTTTGTGCGGTAATTTCACTATTGATCGGTTCCCGCGCTACCGGTCAGCTTGGTTCCGTAAATCTCGCCCTCAGGGACAGCGCCCCCGCCCATTAGACCACCTGCGCGACGCCGCGATATGGCGTAAAGGATGCCGAAGGTCAGGAAGATAATGGCGAGCGAAAATACCGTCGTCAGCGTCCCAATTGCATAGAGCGAGGGCCGCGCGGCGGTGCCTGTTACGGCCACCATTTCAACCGGCATGGTATTGCCCTGACCAGTCAACAGCGAAGTCCGTGCATATTCGTCATAGGAAAGCGTAAATCCGAACAGCGCGACGGCGATGAGGCCGGGAGCGACAATCGGGATGACGACGTGGCGAAGATTCTGCCACGGTGTTGCGCCCTGATCCCGCGCTGCCTCTTCGATCGAGCGATCAAGCCGGGCAAAAATCGCCAGCATTATCAGCACGCCAAACGGCAGCGTCCAGGTGAGATGCGCGCCGAGGCCTGCAGACCACCAGCTTGCCAGCATATTGAGACCGGTAAAACCAAGGCCAATACCCATACTGACGAGGAACGACGGAACAATCAGGCTCGCCACAGTCAAATAGAAGACCGCGCCCGAACCGGCAAAACCGCGCCGGTAGGCAAGGCCTGCAAGAAAGGCCACAAACGACGTGATGATCATGACGACGATCGCAAGAATTAAGGATCGGCCAAAGGGTGCACGGAAGTCACCGACAAAGGTCGGATTAAAGACTTCACGGAACCAGGCGATTGAAGTCCCCTGCATCGGGAAGGTCAGGCCACCGTCTGGGCCCTGGAACGAAAGCACCATGACCACGATCAGGGGGCCATATAGAAAAGCCGTGAACAGCACAAAAACCGTCCAGCGAATGTAATAACCCTTTGTTCGGGCCATCTCCCGAACAGCAATGGGAGTAGGCGCCGACGCTGTGCCCTCTTCATCACTGGCGCCAGATGACGTCGCTGCGCCGGTTGCTGCGGCCGTTGCTGCAGCTGGGCGAGGCGCGCTGGCCGTACCTGTCATCCACTGATAAACGCCGACGACGGCGATGATAATTACGATTATGAGAACGCCAACACTCATTACAGCTGCTTCCGTATATCAACAACACGCATCATTCCACCGACGAAGAGAAGCAGGACAACCAGGAGAAGCAAGCCATTCGCCGCGGAGAAGGGGAACTGCACGCTGTTATATTGATTGGCGATCGTCATCGAAACCGACCCCAGTTTGCCGCCGCCGAGGAACCGAATGGCGGTGAAGTCACTGGCGACAAGGGCGGTCACAAAGATCGTTCCAATAATGATGCCGGGTCTCGACAACGGAATGATGATGTTGGTCAGTATCTGCCAATTGTTCGAACCTTGATCCCGCGCGGCTTCCAGCAGGCTGCGGTCAATCCGCGCCATGACGTTGAAAAGGGGTGCGACCATAAACAAGGTGAACATGTGGACGTAGGACATGATCACCGCGAATTCCGAGAAGATCAGGAACTCAAGCGGTTGATCCGAAAGACCCAATCCCATAATTGCGGAATTGACGATGCCCTCCTTGCCGAGGAACGGCAGCCAGGCAATCATCCGCACGACACCGGATGTCCAGAACGGCACGACCGTCAACAGGAACAGAAAAATCTTGAACCGAAGCGTGAGGATGTCGAAGACAAAGAAATAGGCGAGCGTGAAGCCGATGACCAGGGTAATGGCCCAGGTTATCGCCGTAATTTTGATTGTCGCCCAGTAATTTAGGTAGGTGATATCGAGCGTGAAGGCCCGGATCCAGGCGGTAAGTTCAAACGCCGGCCGGGTGAAGTACCCGGTAAATTCATAAAAACTATAAGTAAAAATAACCAGCAGCGGCACAATCAGGAAGGCCCCCAAAATCAACATGAGCGGCGTCACCTGAAAGTAGGCGCTGTGACGATTAAACAGCGTAATGAGTTTTTGCATGAAAACCTGTGGCGGCGCGAAACCGGTAGCGAAGGCGAAAAACCGAGATTTAGAGGCTAACGGAAGGAAGTTTGAAAATTAGGTTGGGCGTTAATAGCGCCTGACGCCGAACAAATAAAGAGATGCGGGGCAAGAAAATTGCCCCGCACCCATTTTTTCTTAACTGATTAACCAGCCTGGAACTTATTCCATTTGTCGACGAGGTAGGTCTGCTCGTCAAACTCGGAATTCCAGACCGCAACATTGCCCATACGGTTCTTATACGAACCGCCATCACGGACAGCGCCAGCCCTATCAAGAACGTTTCCACCCGGATCCAAAATATCGCCCGAGGCGGCCTTGCCTTCGTACCAGAAGCCATATTCATCGGCACTGAGGAAATCTTTGGTCCGGTTCGGCGTCGGCATGTAATAACCCTGACGGGCAAACAGTGAGCCGGCACGACCTTCATAAAGCCAATCAAAGAAGGCATAAGTTGCATCAAGCTCGATGCCACTCAGATGCTTCGGAATCATGTAGCCGATCGTCCACGAACGATAGCCTTCCTTGAGGTCGGCGTAGACCGCGGGAACGCCCATTGAACGTGCGACGGTAACCGCCGGCGACCACATCGACTGCAGAACAACTTCGCCCGAAACCATCAAGTTGACGGATTCCATGAAGCCGGTCCAGAAGGCGCGGAAATGGTTCTGCTCCTTCAACGCGAACAAGAAATCAAACGTCTTGTCGATCTCGGCCTTGGTCATATTGCCCTTATCGACGTACGTCATCTTGCCGGCACCTTCCAACGCCATCGCGAGATCCATCATCGCGATTTCGGGGAAGATCTGCAGCGCGACTTTGTTGCGCCATTCCGGGTTGATCAGCTCGGCCCAGGTGTCAAGCTTGCGACCGACGAGGTCAGGACGGTAACCCAAAGTATCAGCATTGTGCTGACTGGGAACCGACGTGAGCCACTTGGATGTACCGGCCTTCACAAGGTCCTTGCCGTCTTTTGCGGACGTGTACTGGACCGTCGAAGGATTCTGGCCTTCACCATATCTTGCGTCCGGCCAAATCTTGCCGGGGCCCTTGTAAAGGTCAATCGCCTCGTCCCAATGCTTCAGACGCGTTGAGTCAACAGCCTGGAAGTTGCCGGTCGGCCAAATCTTTTTGAAATCGTTGTATGTCGGCTCAAACATATCAAACGAACGCGGCTGCGTGATACCACGCGTCCGGATCGCGATAAAATCGAGAACCGTGAATTCAAGTTTGAATCCCAAGTCTTCTTCCGCCATGGCTTTGTACGGCGGAATATGCGTGACGCCCGAACCAACGGAACGCAACGTAACGTTCTTAATGTTCTGTGCCCAAATTGTCGGGAAACCCGTCAGTGCACCAGAACCAATTGCGGCACCTGCCGCAGCTGCCGAGCCCTTAAGGACGGACCGACGGCTTACGGACATTTTGCCCTTGCCATTTTTCTTTTCGCTCATTCTCCTGCTCCTACCCTGTTCAGATGGCTGGATCTATTAGCCACACCGCATCGACCGAATTCGTATGGACGACGCAATCGGCATGGCAGCCCGGACAGCCGGACTGATTTAGTTAAGATAACATCAAATTTCCAATAAGACCAAGCCCGTAACTTGAGGATTCCGCCAGTCCCGGTCGATAGAATTTGAGCGAAGGGGATCCAATTTCAGTCCATGATGCGTGCTGAATTTGTTGCAGCGACGAACACGTGCCTGATGAGGTCAAAATTTTGAGGTTTTCCTTCCTAATCCTTCCCGTTTTGGGACTTGCTGCCTGGTTGGGTAGCGTCCAACCGAGTTTTGCCCGTCCGGATGATGTCAGCGGCTGGCAGAGCGTCACCTGGGTATGCAAATGGCGGAAGTGCGGTCGCTCCATACCGGGCTCCGTGTTCTGCAACGGAACAAGACTCAGATTGGGTCCTGCTATTTCAGTTTCGCCGTCCCGATCGAGATTGAAGACGAAAACTGGGAAGCATGGATGTGCGAGGATCGCGAGACCGGTGCGGTCAACGCGGTAAACCTCGAACTCGGTTTTACCGGTGGCGTCTTTTTCGGCGCATCAGAGACCACCCTGTTTGATTTTCTGCTCGAGCAGTTGACCGAAGATTACGGCCCGCCGCAACGGCGCTGGAAAGACTGCCACAACCCGCTTGGAAATCTGGTGGTTCAGTATCGCTGGTACTTCCCATCGACAATAATCACTCTGCTGGAGCGCGATCCCGCACGGAACTGGTCGATGGTGCGATTTGAGCGGTATATCGATCGCAGGGAATACGGGCCCGGCATTTGCCATACACCGCCGGTCGATCTCCCGGAGTAAGGCCAATTTCCCGAAGCAAGATAGTGGCCAATCTCGCACCGCGGTTCGTTCTGCTCTTCACCTTATGCGCTTCGATTTTGGTTTCAGGCGTCTCTTATGGGTCCCCCCGCGTGTCTGGCGCCGCGCAGACCGCCGCCGCACAAATTGCCCATGAACGCGCCGCCGTCGCCATGATCCAGGGCGATTTTGTCAACGCCATGCCGTTTTTTTATCAAGCCTCCGATCTCGGCCACGCGGATTCGAGTTACCTGCTCGGCCAGATGTTTGCCAACGGCCTCGCCGTAGCCGGTGACGACAAGCGGGCGGCGGAATATTACCGGCTTGCCGTCGATCAAGGTTCGCTGCTCGCGGAACCCCGCCTCGCCCGCTTTTATCTGGACGGAATTGGCATCGAAAGGGATGCGGCCAAGGCACGACAATTGTACTGGCGCGCTGCGGCGTGGATCACGGTTACGCCGAACCTGGATGACAACATGTATTTGGCCAGCGCGACCATGCAGCACTACCGCTTATCAAATGAATACATCGAAGCGGTCGAGGAAATTTCTGCATTGGTATCGGCCGGGGCGCAATCGATCTACCAGCGCAGTAAAATATTGCTGGCGGACACTGCTGCGGATTCTGTTCTCGCTGGGCGACTGCTTTTGCGCCCTGCCAATGCCGGACATCCAGCGGCGCAATTCGATCTTGCCATCAATCTCCTGCCTCACCCTGCATGCCTCGAAGGGGGCCGGGATGGTGCGACATGGCTTTACCAATCCGCCGTCGCTGGCTTTGCCAGTGCGGAAGCTGCGTTGGGTCGCCATAATATGAAATCTGATCCCGCGAGCGGCGCGATGTGGCGGGCGCTCTATTGGTTCGAGTGAGCCGAGCGAAACGGCATTGACCTCACCGCGGAGCTTGCCGCCCTTGGCCCGAACCTCGGCACCCGCGAGCGCGCGCGTGTATCCTCGCAAATCGCTAGCGGCGAAGCGCCCACGCTCTTATTTGGAGATACACCAGAATTGAAAACGGCCCCCGTTAGGGAGCCGTATCAATAGATCGTGTTCAGGTAACGTTACGGGCGCAGCAGGTGAACGTCTTTTGCTTTCCATCGCGCCTCGACCGCGTCGCCGAGGCCAACGGGGTCAACAAAATATTCGGCTTCGTTGACGTTGGCGACAAGCAGCTCACTTTTGGCGCCGTGCGCCATTGTGATCTTGACCCACGTGCCCTGATATTCAATCGCGTGGACTTCACCGGAGAGACAGTTCGCTTCTTTGCTCGGGCCGTCTGTCTTGCCGCGCACGAGATGAACTTTATCGCGGCGAATGGAGAAGCCGATGTTCGCGCCAACCGCGATGTCGGAACGCCCGAGGTGATATTCCTCGCCGGTCGGGCTGTGGATCTCCGCTGCGCCGTTGGCCATTTTTGAAACTTCACCCTGAAATACATTCCAGCCACCCATGAAGGAGGCGACGTAGGAAGTATTGGGATTATCGAAAATTTCACGCGCGGTGCCAGCCTGCTCGATCCGCCCTTCGTCCATCACGAGGATCAGATCTGCGAGCGCCAAGGCTTCCGGCTGGGTGTGGGTGACGTGAATAAAGGTAATGCCGATTTCATTTTGAAGGCGACGCAATTCTTCGCGCATCTGCAGGCGAAGGAATTCATCAAGCGCCGAAAGCGGCTCATCGAGCAGAAGAACCTTGGGATCTGTGATCAGAGCGCGGGCCAAGGCGACACGCTGCTGCTGGCCACCTGAAAGCTGCGACGGGACACGATCGGCCAAATGATCCATTTGCACCGTCGTCAAAATGGTCATCGCCCGTTCGCGACGTTCGGCTTTTCCAACCCGTTTCATCTTGAGGCTGAAGGAGACGTTATCGACAACACTGAGATGCGGGAAAAGCGCGTAGCTCTGGAACATCATCGCTGTTCCACGCTCTGACGGCTCCAAACCTTCGACAGCGCGCCCGCCGATCAGGATTTTGCCTTCGGTGGTTGTTTCATGACCGGCGATCATCCGAAGGATCGTCGTCTTGCCGCAACCCGAAGGCCCGATCAGGCAGCAGTAACAACCATCCGGGATTGTAATGGTAAAATTGTCCACTGCGACTGTCGGACCAAACCGCTTGGTCACGCCATTGATTTCGACTACGCCGCTGTCGCTCATTCCAATAATTCCTTCTGAAAAACCCTAGGCCCTAAGGCGATTGGCCCGGGCATTCGCGAGACGTCTCTACTTACACACCATTAATGGAGGCTCGTCCCCCTTCAGGAGTTTTGATGCCCCTGAATTTACGAGCGCGTAATTATCGTGGGGGGCCTTAGGGTGTCAAGCTCAATGGTCAAAATGCGATGGAGAAATCGACGCCGGGCAATGGTCGAAAGGTCGACTGACGTGGCGATTGACAAGGGAGCCGGAGGCGTTGATGTAGTAGCCGAAATTCAGCGCCGCCGGACAGGCCCCCTTTGAGGCCCCGTGCGAACCTTAATCTCTAGCCATTTACCCCTAACGATTGCCAGTTGGAGCGGACAGCATGATCGAGGAATTGAAGAGCGGAATCACCGAAGAAGCGCGGGATGCCGCCGACCAGCAGGTTCGAAAGACTGTCGAAGACATCCTCAGTGACATCAAGGCTGGGGGCGATGCCGCCGTTCGCGACCTTTCGAACAAATTCGACAAATGGTCGCCGGACAGCTTTCGCCTCGGCGCTGCCCAGATTGAGGAAGTGATCGCCTCACTGCCAAAACAGACCATCGACGACATTAAGTTCGCGCAGACCCAGATTCGGAATTTTGCCCAGGCGCAGCGCGACTCGATGCACGATGTTGAGGTCGAGACCCTGCCCGGCATCGTCCTTGGCCACAAGAACCTGCCGGTCGCCTCGGTTGGCTGTTATGTGCCGGGCGGCCGATATCCGATGGTCGCCTCCGCCCATATGAGCGTACTGACTGCAAAAGTTGCAGGCGTTCCGCGCGTGGTCGCCTGCACCCCACCGATTAATGGAGAAATTCCAGCGGCGACAGTTGCCGCCATGCATTTCGCCGGTGCCGACGAGATCAACATTTTGGGCGGCGTTCAGGCGGTGGCGGCGATGGCCCTTGGCACCGATACGATTGCCGCGGTCGATATGATTGTCGGGCCGGGCAATGCCTATGTCGCCGAAGCCAAACGGCAACTTTTTGGGCTTGTCGGCATCGACCTTCTCGCCGGACCGACCGAGACATTGATTATTGCCGATGAGACCACCGACGCCGAAATGGTTGCGACCGACTTGCTTGGCCAGGCCGAACACGGACCCAATTCGCCTGCGATTTTAATTTCGACATCGCTGGAACTTGCCAAAGCCGTGCCGGCGGAAATCGAACGGCAGTTGGAGACTTTGGAGACCGCCGACGTTGCCGGAGTCGCCTGGAAAGATTACGGCCGCATTCTGGTTGTCGATAGCCACGAAGAGGCGGTAACCGTCGCCGATGAAATTGCGTCCGAGCACGTCCAGATTCTCACCAAAGATCCGCAATATTATCTCGACAACATGCAGAATTACGGCGCGCTGTTTCTCGGCAAGGAAACCAACGTTGCCTACGGCGACAAAGTGATTGGCACCAACCACACGCTGCCAACCAAAAAGGCGGCGCGTTACACCGGCGGATTGTGGGTCGGGAAATTCATCAAGACCGTCACCTATCAACGTTGCACTGAAGAGGCGAGCGCGATGATCGGCGAATATTGTTCGCGGCTTTGCGCGATTGAAAACTTCGCCGGGCACAAGGCGCAGGCTGATCTTCGGGTCGCACGTTACAAAAAGGCGAGTTAACCGGCCAAACGCTAGTGGAGGCGCCATGCGGCATGACATGCGACGGCATTTACGCCCACATTTTCGAAATGTGCTGCGGCTCCTCGTGATTGCGATCGCTCTCGCCGCGTCGCCGGCGATTGCCGCGGAAATAACCACGCAATCGTTTCCGCTTCCCGATGGATCGCGGCCGCATGATGTCGCACCTGCCCCGGAACCTAACGGCCCGGTCTGGTATGCGGCCCAAGGGCGCGGCGCACTCGGCAAGCTCGATCCGAATTCTGGCGAGGTTATCGAAATCCCTTTGGGCGATGGCTCACGTCCGCACGGAGTCATTGTCGGGCCAAACGGCGCACCGTGGCTTACCGACGGCGGTTTGAATGCGATTGTCCGGGTTGATCCCGAAACGCACGAGGTGAAAAAATTTCCCCTGCCCGCAGACACCGGTTACGCCAATCTCAACACCGCGACGTTTGACGGCAACGGCAAGCTCTGGTTCACCGGCCAGTCGGGCATTTATGGCAGCGTCGATCCGGAGACCGGAACGGTTACGGTGTACGCAGCGACGCGCGGTCGCGGGCCATACGGGATTGCGACCAGCGCAGACGGCATCGTCTATTACGCCTCTCTCGCCGGAAGCCACATCGCCCGAATCAATAGCGCGACCGGAAAAGCAACATTGATTGAACCGCCGACACGTCGGCAGGGCGCACGCCGCGTCTGGGGCGATTCCAAAGGCCGCATCTGGGTTAGTGAATGGAACGCGGGCCAGGTCAGCGTTTACGATCCCGATGCCGAGAGCTGGCAGACATGGAAGTTACCGGGGCGACGACCGCAGGCTTACGCCGTCTATGTTGATGAAGAAGACATTGTGTGGCTGAGTGATTTTGGCGCCAACGCCATGGTCCGTTTTGATCCGGCAGCCGAAACCTTTCAAAGTTTTCCAAGTCCGCGCAGCGGCGCGCGCGTGCGGCAAATTCTTGGGCGGGCCGGTGAAGTGCGGGCGCCCGAATCGGGTACAGATACAATCGTTGTTTATCGAACACAGTAGCGATCAGCGCTTACTAGATGGCGCGGGCAAATTGAGGGGAGAGCGTAAACGTGGGCCAACTTGAAGGACGGATCGCACTTGTCACAGGCGCGAGCCGGGGCATTGGCGCGGGCTGCGCCGCGGCGCTCGCCAACGATGGCGCGAGCGTTTTGCTTGTGCACCGGGATTCGGGCGCGGCTTGCGAAGAAGTGCGCGCCGGGCTTGCCGGATCAGGGCACCGTGTCATTCAAGCCGACGTCACCGATTCAAATGCGCTGGCCGCTGCCGCCGAAGAAATCGCCGCCAACGAAGGACGTCTCGATCTGCTGGTCAACAATGCCGGCTGGAGCAAAGTTATTCCGCCGGAAGACCTCGACGGGCTTGACGATGCGACCTTCGATAAAGTCATGCAGGTGAATGTGCGCGGGCCGTTTGCCTGCGTGCGCGCATTCAAGGATTTGCTTTTGAAAGGCACCGAGCCGTCGATCGTCAATATCAGTTCAGTTGCCGCCCAGCTCGCGGCCGGCAGCAACATTGCTTACGCGAGCTCGAAGGCAGCACTCGATACGTTGACCGTGGCGCTCGCCCGCGCGCTCGCCCCCGACATCCGCGTATTCAGCGTATCGCCCGGACTGGTCGACACCGATTTCATCCAGGGCTGGGACCCGGAGGTGCGTGCATACAATATTGATAAAGCGCCAATGGGAAGACTTGCGACCCCAGATGATATTGGTAAGTCAATTGTCGCGATCGCCGCGGGACTCACATTCACCACCGGCGAAGTTATTCTGGTCGATGGCGGACGGAAGTTGGCGCTTTAGGTTCCAAACTTCTCGTCTGAATCCTTTTTGTGTTTGGCGAGCGCCATTAGGCGGCGGTCGCGCCATGCCTGGCGGTCAGTGTGATCATCGAGCGATAAAATCTCGCGGCGATCTTTCGCGACCTGGCCATAAAGCGCATCGTCCCACGGGCGGGCATCCGATTCCTGCGCAACCTTGTAATAGATCGGTCCATAGCGCGCCGAATAATCGGGCACGCCTTTGGGCGCATTGAGATCAATCGTTTCCATCGGCCCCATGAACGACCAGCGCAGCCCCAAACCATGTTTCACGGTGCGGTCGAGATCGGCGGTCGATACGTACCCGTCGGCAACAAGGCGCATTGATTCGTTGAGCAACGCGCCCTGCAAACGATTGAGGATAAAGCCGTCGATTTCTTTCAGGACGGTGGTCGGTTGCTGGCCGACCTCTTCCATCAGCGCGCGGGTTTTTGCGACGGCCTCATCACTGGTCCAGGGCGCCGGAGAAAGTTCGACTAGCGGCACAACGCTCGGCGGATTGACCGGGTGGGCGACAAGGCAGCGGTCGCGGCCCGGCACGTCGGCACTGAAATCGCTGGCTCTTATTCCCGATGTTGAACTTGCAAGCGGGACCCCAGCCCCGGCCAGCCCATCCATTTCGAGATAGATCGCTTTTTTGGTCTCGAGGTCTTCCGGGCCGTTTTCCTGCACGTAATCGGCGTTGGCTAAGGCGTCGGCCAGAGATGACGCGATGCGGCAGCGCCCGGCGATGGTGGCGGGGGTCTCGTCGACCAGGCCAATGTCTTTCAGGTCGCCAGCGGCAGATTCGATCTGTGCGAGCGCGCGGGTCGCAGCGCCTTCCACCGGATCAAAAAGGATTACGTCTTTTCCGGCGCGCGCAAAAACCAGCGCCCATGCGCGTCCGATCATCCCCGCGCCTACAATGGCTATTGTCTGCATCTCACGCTCCCCTGCTGCCTGCGCGTAACTTATCTGCGCGGCCTCCCCTGTTGGTGCTGAAACTATGACGCTGTTTTGTTTCGGACAAGCGCCGCGCGCTTAATTCTGATTTGACGCGAGCGTGCCTCTTCGATTGAATCAGCGAACTCTATTATCAGGCCCCTCAAACATCAGGTTGTCATGGCAGCGCGCACACTTTTCGAAAAAATCTGGTCGATGCACGAGATTCGCAATTTCGACAACGGCTTTAGCCTCATTCACGTTGACCGCAATATCTTGCATGACCTCTTGGGCGCACTTGTGTTCGAAGGTTTGGACGCGCCGGGCCGGAAAATGCGCAACCCGGAGCTCAATTTCGCGACCATGGACCACGGCATTGAAACCTTTGCCGGGCGGACCGATGAAACCTCGATCCCCGGCGGCGAAGCCGGTGTGAAGGGC
>JAPYRS010000196.1 GCA_029936875.1 Alphaproteobacteria bacterium
GGTGTGAAGGGCATGCGCGAAAAATCAAAGCAATACGGTGTGACGCTTTTCGATTTGGGGGATGCGCGGCAAGGCATCGTTCATGTCGTGTCGCCGGAATCAGGCATTGCCTTACCCGGTTCGACTTTGATCTGCGGCGACAGCCACACCTGCACGGTCGGCGGTGTCGGCGCGCTGACATGGGGCGTCGGTCTTTCACAAATTGAACATGTTTTGGCCACGCAAACCGTGATGCTCGAAAAACCGAAAACGCTGCGGATAACTTATGAGGGCAAAGTCGGTGACGGCATCACCCCCAAAGACATGATCCTGTTTGCGATTGGCCAGATTGGCGCCAACGCAGGGAACGGCTCCTGCGTCGAATATGCCGGTGAGGCAATTCGGGCGATGCCGGTCGAGGGCAGGCTTACGGTCTGCAACATGTCGATTGAAATGGCAGCGCGTTACGGCATGGTCGCGGCTGACGACACGACGTTCGAATATATCGACGGGAAAGAGTTCGCACCCAAAGACGAGATGTTCGACAAGGCCGTTGAACACTGGCGGACGTTGCCAACCGATGAAGGTGCGACCTTCGACCGCGAAGTCACTATCGACAGCGCCAAGATCACGCCGCAACTGACATGGGGCACGAGCCCGGAACATGTGATGGGTATCGGCGAGCGCATCCCCGACCCGGCCAATGCACCGGACGGCAATGGCGCCGCTTGGACACGCGCACTTGAATACACCGGGCTTAATCCGGGCGACGCCATTGAAGGCGCGCCGATTGATGTGGCCTTCATCGGGTCGTGCACCAACTCTCGCCTTTCCGATATTCGCCGCGCCGCCAACATTGTGAAGGGCCATAAAGTTGCCGAATCCCTCACCCGCGCCTGGGTCGTGCCGGGATCGGGCATCGTAAAGCGGGACGCCGAAGCAGAAGGCCTCGACAAGATTTTCAAGGACGCTGGCTTTGAATGGCGCGAACCCGGATGTTCGCTTTGCACCAGCCTCGGCGGGGACAGGTTCGAACCGCAGCACCGGGTGATGTCGACGACCAACCGCAATTTTGAAAACCGCCAAGGTGCCGGTGCGCGAACCCATCTCGCCAGTCCTGAAATGGTCGCGGCCGCAGCGATCACCGGCAAGATCACCGATGTTCGAAAGCTCGGGCAGTAGGAGGCAGCCATGGAAAAATTCACAACACTTTCCGGTACCGCCGCCGCCCTGATGCAGCCGAACATCGACACCGATGCGCTATTGCCAAGCCGGTACCTGACCAAGTCAACCGAGACCGGAAAAACCGGCTTCGGCCCACACCTTTTTGCCGATTGGCGCTACGACGATGACGGCAAACCAAAAGCCGATTTTGTTCTCAACACAGCACCTTTTGACCATGCGAAAATCATGGTGGTCGGCGATAACTTCGGCTGCGGTTCGTCTCGCGAACACGCGGTCTGGGCGCTGGTTGGTTTTGGCATTCGCTGCGTGATTTCACCGGGATTCGGCGAAATCTTTTTCAACAACTCGTTTGAAAATGGCTTCCTGCCGCTGGTCCTCGACGCCGAACTTTGCGCGGACTTGGGGCGCCAGATTTTGGCAGCGGACAACCCGAAAATGAGGGTTGACCTCGAGGCCTGCACGGTGACCGCACCGGGTGGATCAATCCACACGTTTGAAGTCGATGCGGCGCGCCGCGAAGCCTTGTTGGAAGGCCTCGATGCGGTCGGCATCACGCTTCGGCGCGAGGAGGAAATCACCACGTTTCAAGCCAAAGACAAAGCCGAGCGCCCGTGGATTTATTTGTAGACGCGTGCACCAAGCTGTTCGATGAGCAACGATAAGACCAAAAAAGGCCGCGAGATGATGGCGCGGCTGTTCGGCCCGGCCGGCGAGAAGGCTGCAAACATTTTTGACGACGTCGCGCCCGACTTCGGCCAGTACATGACCGATCATGTCTACGGCGACATTTATCAACGGGACGGGCTTGATCTCAAAACGCGGGAGCTAGCCGCGGTCGCCGGCATAACAGCGCTTGGCTATGCAAAGCCGCATCTGAAAACGCACATCCTCGGCGCCCTCAACGCCGGGGCGAGCCGCGTCGAAATTATCGAAGTGATCATGCAGATGAGTGCTTATGCCGGTTTCCCGGCAGCGACGATTGGGCTGATGGCGGCGCGCGAAGTTTTCGAGAAAGCCAATTCCGAAAAGTAGTTCTTAAATTGAGATCATGGCCCAGGCGATCAGCCCGCTGATGGGCGGCAGCACGATCGAGGCAAGCACGCGCTTTCCGGTAAAGCCCCAACCCATCATCGGTATTTCAAAAATAAACATGCGGTGCACAGCGAACGTCGACCACGCGGTCAGGAACGCGACCAGCTGCGGCATGCCCGCGCCGAGCTGCACCAGTGCGATTGCCAAAGGAAATGAAATTACCGGCCCCGACGGCATCACCGCGCCGAGCAATGACGCGATCAGGATTCCGAGGATGCCCGAATCAATGCCGATGTAAGGCCCGATGGCTTCCTGCGGAATTAACTCGGCAAGGAAGCCTGCCGCAATGATTGTCACAGGCATCCGCGGCAGCACCATCATTGCTTGCCGTCCGGCGTTTTTGATTGCCGGCATGTAATCCCGGCCCGGCCGGGAAATGGTGATCGCCCCGAGAATGGCAGCGAGACCCCAAAGCAAAATTGCCGAGAACAACATGATCAGTTGTCCTCATTGTCGGCGGGCGTTGGCCGCACCCGAATACGAATTTGAATTTGCCGGGCGAGAATGCCGGCGATGAACGGCAGCGCCAGTGACGAGACCCAGCGGATGCTAGCAAACTCCGCTCCCATGAACGGGAACTCCCACATGATGATGCGGGTAAAGCCGAGCACCGACCACGACGTGATGTAAGCGACCAACGCGCCGATGTCGGCACCAGCACTGGCGAGCGCCACCACAATCGGGAAGGAAACGATGGGGCCGCCCGGCGTCAGCATGCCGGCGACAGTGGCGACCGCAATGCCGCGAATACCCGAATTGCCGCCGAGCCAGCGGGCGATCAAATTGTTCGGCACCAGCACCTGAATGAAGCCGCCGATCAGGAAGCCGGCGCCGAGCAGCGGCATGATGCGGAGGAGCAGAACGCCGTCCATCCGCATCGCCGCCCAGAACGGCTCCGGTCCCTTGAAGACCCAGACCGCAATACCACTGCCAACGGCGAGGGCCAAAAACACAAAGAACGTGACGTCGAAGATTCGACGCCCAGCGAACGGGGATTCACGCAACGTTTGATCGCCTTAAAACTGCATCCGGCCCGGTGCGCCTGATTCGGTCGCCGGGAGAATTGGTGGGGCCACGGCGCGGGACCTGAGG
>JAPYRS010000045.1 GCA_029936875.1 Alphaproteobacteria bacterium
GTAATGTTGAGATCGGCGTCAAAGACGCGCAGCACGGAAAGATCGATCTGCTCCCGCGACCAGCGTTCGCCGCCAGCACTGCCGCCATTCCCGCTACTGCGACCTGATCCACTGGTCACCGGTGCGGCATCGCTATTTTTTCGTGGCATTAGCAGATCAACCAAAATTTCACTGGTATTGAGATTGGCTTTTATCATCGGCCGCGTGCCATCGAGATCGATGCTGGCGTTTCCCGCGTACCCGATCGGTCCGGCCAGTCCCTCAAGCGCTGCAAACTTTAGCTGCGACGGTGTTCCGGTGAGATCAGCCTTCAACGAAAACTGACCAAAGTTCGTGACCGCCGGCTGATAGTCGATGCCGACACTGGCGAGCAGAAGCGGGAGATCGGGGTGACTTGCGTTGATGGCGAAATTAAATTGCGGCGGGCCGTCTCCATTCTCAACGCTGCCGGCAACCGTCAATTCAACATCGGCCGCAGTGGCCGCCAAATCGAGCGCGAGATTCTCGAGATCACCGCGGATCGTCCCCGTGGCAGAGACAGCACCGTCCGATCCGCCCAGTGCAGCTTTCATTTCGCCGCCCAACGCCGCGACCATCCCATATAGGCTGGGGTTATTGATTTCAAACGCGAGGTCAACGCGCGACAGACCCGCCCGCACCTCGATCCCGCCGCTAATTGCCGCCTGCATACGCGCGAACGTGGTCTTCAAATCAACATCGATGCCTTCGATATTGCCGGAAACGCGGCCCGTCACCGCAACCGGATTCCAAGCCGCCACCGGGCCCGGCAATGTCACTCCGGTCTGGCGGAGCAGGCCGCCGACATCTTTGGCGTCCAACTGAATATTCGCAGTAATTTCAACGTTGTCGTCAAAGCCGCTTGCGGTGCCCGACATTTGCACCGTCGCGCCGGAGAAATCGTCCACCCGCGCTTCGCGTAATGTGAATTCACCGCCGAGTAGGGTGCCGTCGAGGGTAACGCCGTTGAGAATCATGCCGTTGGTGGTCAGACTGCCGATTGCAAGATTAAGATTGGCGTCAAAGTCCGAGAGAATCGGAATCGCAAACTTGGTCGAGCCAACCTCAATGTCGACGACAACGGTGTTTGTCGCGATCACCTCATTTTCCGGTTCGGCCCCGCTTGAGAGATAGGCGTCCGCATTCAGGCGGTCGAGATCAAAATCAAGACTGAACGACGGCCGGGCGCGAAACGCATAAGCGGCCCCGCCCGACAGATGCGTCGAATCAAGTTCAAGTTCGAACCCAAATATTTGCGCGAGATCGGGCGTGACTCGCACCGAGCTCTGCAGTTTCAGGTTTCGCAACCGATCTCCCGGAATTTCGGCGGGATCAACATCAAGCCAGGTCAGAAACCCGCGAAGGTCGTCCGACGTTACCTCGACTGTTCCGTCAAATTGCGGCGTCCCTTCGACCGGACCCAATTGTCCGACGGCAACAATATTGGTCGCGCCCGGCAACAGCCCGCCGAGGCGGGATATCTCCAGCGTGCCGTCGGTAAGCCGGGCAAACAATTCAGCCTGGCGAACGACGCCGCCTCTGTAACTGAGCGCATCAATGGTGACGTTTAGGCTGATGTTCATGTTTTCCGGCAAGTCCGGCAACGGCAGACGCGGATCTCGAACATCTGCCACACCATCACCGTCTTCAGCTTCGGCATCATCATTTGCAGCTGGTCGCGCCATGGCCTTGAGCCAGGCATCAATATCGACGCGGCCAAAGGCGAAGGTCGCATCAACCACCATCGGCGTGGCAATTTGCGCAACGATCGCACCAGTTCCGCGGGTCTCGCCGATGGCGACCTCCAGTTCGTTCAATGCGAGATCGGTGAGATTCCCCTGGACCACAGCACGAATAGAAATTTTCTGCGCACCCGGAATTTGTAGCGGCGCTTCCTGGCCGGTGAGGACGGCAAGTTGAGCCGCCGCCCGGCGAAGATCGCTGCCGGATAATTCAAAGGTTCCTTCAAGACTTGCGTCTGGGCTCGGCGCCGAAATACTGCCGCGAAAAGACGCCCTTAATCCGGCGTCGATGAGGCCAAATTCCGCCGAAAGTGGGATGGCGCCGGGTGCAGCAAGATCGCCGACGGCGAGATCGAATTCAATCATAAGGCCGCGCGTCAACGCCGAACCTTTGGCCGCATAGGGGCCGGTCGCAAGCGCCGTCGCCGATAGTTCCGCCGTCAAATTTTCAATGCGCTCTTCCAAACCGGATTGCGCATTGCGAAAGACGATGGTGCCGTCTTCAATTTCGAATATTTCGAGACTGATGTCGGGCGCCCCGCCGGATTCTTCCTCTACTGCGACCTCTCCCGAATCGCTGCTGTCTCCCACTGGCGTAAACACCCAGTTCGGCGAACCATCGGCGAGAATCTCAAGTTCCACCACGGGCTCGATCAAACGAATGGTACGGACCTGAATGGATCGCCGCAGCAGCGGCCATAATGCCACTTCAACCTCTAACGCCTTCAGTGTGATCATCGCATCAGCAGTGCCGCCGGCTATGTTCGAGAGCCTGACATCGCGTAGTGAAATCGCCGGCGAAGGAAAAATCCTTACGCCGAGATCGCCGTCGACGGACAAATCGCGACCGGTCGCATCTTCGGTCATCGCCACAAGTTGCGGTTTGTAGTTATTCCAATCGATGAAGCTGGGGACGATCAGTATCGCGGCAAGCGCCAAAACCAAAAGAACAACAACCGCGATAATCGCTTTTTTCAACGAGCCCTCCTTCGGGCAAACCCGGCCCCATACCAGGTCAACGCGCGCCGCTGCCGTCTATTTGATTCGGCCACAAGCGCGCCTGCATATTAAGGGCAGCACGCCTGCAATCCATCAAATACGCAGGATTTTTCCGGGATTCATGATGTTTTGTGGATCGAAGGCCGTTTTAAGGAGCCGCATGTAGGCGACGCCCGCGCCGTGCTCAGCGATCAGATAATCCATCTTGCCGTGGCCGATGCCGTGCTCGCCTGTGCAGGTCCCGTCCATCGCCAGCGCGCGTGTAATCAGGCGCCTATTGATGCGCTTGGCGTCCGCCATGTCCTGTTCGCTGTCCGGGTCCACGACAAACACAACATGGAAATTTCCGTCGCCGACATGGCCAAGTATTGGCGTTGGCATCGCGATCTCATCAAGATCCTTCTTGGTCTCGTGAATACATTCCGCGAGGCGCGAAATCGGCACGCAAACATCGGAGGCAAAGACTTTGCAGCCGGGTCGAATTGTCATCGCGGCATAGGCCGAATCGTGCCGCGCCTGCCAAAGTTTGTTGCGGTCTTCGGTTCGGGTGGCCGACTGGAATTCGCCGCCGCCGTGATCGTCCGCAATCTCTCGGAACAATTCTGCCTGTTCGGCGACACTCGCTTCGGTTCCATGAAATTCAAGGAAGAGTGTCGGCGATACCGGCAAATCAAGTTTCGAATAATCGTTGATCGCTTTGATCGATTCCTCATCGACCAATTCAATGCGGGCAACCGGGATGCCGGACTGGATCGTGAGGATGACGCTTTCCACTGCGCCTTCGAGAGAATCAAACGCAAGCACCCCCGCAAGGATCGCTGCCGGGATTCCGTATAGCCGAACGGTGACCTCGGTGATGACACCTAACGTTCCCTCACTGCCGACAATGAGCCGCGTCAGGTCATATCCGGCGGAGGATTTCCGGGCGCGGCGTGCGGTCCGGATAATCTGGCCGTCGGCCATGACGACGGTCAGCGACAAAACATTTTCGCGCATGGTGCCGTAGCGAACGGCGTTGGTCCCGGACGCCCGTGTCGCGGTCATGCCGCCGAGCGATGCGTCGGCACCGGGATCGATCGGAAAAAACAATCCGGTATCGCGGAGATGTTCGTTCAACTGTTTTCGCGTGACGCCGGCCTGAACGGTCACGTCCATGTCGGCGGCGTTGACCGCGACGATCTTTTTCATGTTGGCAAGACTGATGCAGATGCCGCCTTCGAGCGCTGCGACATGGCCCTCAAGCGAGGTCCCTTCGCCAAAGGGGATGATCGGTGCGCCAAATTTCGCGCAGATACGGACAATCGCGGCGACGTCTTCGGTCGAATTGGGAAACGCCACCGCGTCGGGGTCGTGACCGGGGAACCAGGATTCGTCTTTTCCGTGCTGTTCCCGCACCGCTGCTGACGTCGACAGTCGACCCCCCAACAGGACTTGCAGTTCAGCGATCGCCGCCGAAATGGCGTCGGCCTTTTTTTCCGGCGTTGTGGTTGGTTCCGGCATCGCGGTTTTTTCCGGCGTCATGGTTGTTTCCGGCATCGTGGTTGTTTCCGGTACTGGCATTTGGACAAGACCTCAATTCGGGATGCCGCAAAAGATTAGGCCCCGTCTGCCTCAACTTCAATCAACCTGTCTAGCTAGGCAGGGTCGATTGTCGCTCATATTATCGTCGCTATGACATTTGAAGCACCGATCACGATCGACACCGGCGAAACCGTGCGGCCGGAATGGATCGATTTCAACGACCACATGAACGTGGCTTATTACCTGCTCGCTTTCGACCAGGCGCTCGACACGCTCTACGACACGATCGGCCTTGGCCTCGCCTATCGCACGGCCACCGATTGCTCGACCATGACACTCGAGAGCCACATCAATTATTTGCGTGAAGTTGTGGTCAACGACCCGCTCCGCTTCACATTTCAATTGCTCGATTACGACAGCAAACGGCAGCATTTCTTTGGCTGCATGTATCAGGCGAAAGAGGGCTACCTCGCGGCGACCCACGAATGGCTGACTATTCACGTCGATCTGAAAGCGCGGCGCTCGGCGGCGATGCCGGAAGACAAGGTCGCCATGCTGGAAACGATGATGGCTGACCACGCGCATTTGCCGCGACCGGATCAGGCTGGTCGGAACATCGGCATACGCCGCAAGTAATATGTCATCCGCCGCAAGCAAACTTTCGTAGGCGGCAGACGACGTTGCCGTTAGGGTTGTGGACAAATCGTCCTGCCCCTGCAATACAGGTTAAAATGAAGCATCGCGGCATCTTGAAGCGACGGCTCTGGTTTGCTGTCCTGCCTTTCCTGCTGGCGGCGGCGATCCCCTTGACGATGTCCCGCACCGCACATGCCGAATGTATCGATCCACCCCGACCCGGCGTCGACTGGAAGCGTTGCGATTTCAGCGAACGCGATTTCAGTAATAGCAATCTTGCAGGGGCCGCCATGCGGGAAACCCGGTTCATTCGCAGCATCCTCAAGGGCGTCAACTTTTCCGGTGTGAAGGCGCACCGGGCGAAGTTTATAACCGCTGATTTGACCGGCGCCAATTTCGATGGCGCCCGGATAACAGAAGTCGATTTCACCAAAGCGATATTGGTCAATGTTTCGTTCCGGAACGCCGATCTTCGCCGCGCTCGATTGTTTCGTGCAAATTTGCGCGGCGCTGTTTTGACCGGTGCCAAAATTCGTGGCGCAGATCTCCTCAAGGCGGATTTATCGGGCGCGCGCTGGGTCGACGGCGAAACAATCTGCGCTGAAGGATCCGAAGGCATATGCCGCTAAACTTTCAGAAATGCTCATGCCTCAAGAAATTTTCATGTCTTACATTTGGATTTGATTCTGCTGCCCCCGCAGGGGCTTTTCTTTTCATCTGAGTTCAGCCCTCCTTAAGTCGAGTACGATGAGAAAACACGCCACCGGTCTTGAACATGCAACGCTAGGCTGGCGCCGTTTTTCCCGTAACGACCAGGTCATTCTTGCAATCCTCGCCGTTGTCATAGGCACGGTCGTCGCTTTAGGTGCAATTGGGTTTCGGGAAATCCTCGGGCTAGTGCAAGAGATCGGATTTGGATTTTCGACTGAAGATGTGTTCACGCGGGTTGCTGACCTTCCGTGGTGGCAAATCCTCCTGGTGCCGACCGTTGGCGGGCTCCTCGTTGGAATATTTATTTATCGCTTCATGCCGGGCCGTCGCCCGCAAGGCGTCGCCGACGTTATCGAAGCCGGTGCACTTCACGGTGGGCGGCTTTCCTTCAACACGGCGCTAAAGGGGGCGCTGGTCAATTCGGCGTCGCTCGGGTTCGGTGCATCGACCGGCCGTGAAGGGCCGATGGTGCATCTCGGCGGCGCGTTTGCGTCCTACATCGCGCGGCGCGCCCACCTTAATCCGTCGCTCGCCCTGACATTGTTGGGCTGCGGCGTCGCTGCCGGAGTTGCCGCCTCTTTCAACGCACCGATTGCCGGGGTCTTTTTCGCGCTTGAAGTGGTGATCGGCCACTATGCGTTACATGCCTTTGCCCCAGTGGTGATCGCGGCCGTTGCCGGCACGGTTGTTTCGAGGCTCTATTACGGCCCGTTCCCGGCCTTTACCGTTCCCGAATACAGCATCGGATCACCGTTTGAATATTTCGGCTTCTTTGCGCTCGGCCTGATCGCCGCCGGGGTCGCGGTGTTTTTTCTCCGCACCGTCGCCGCGGTCGAGGCTATTGCCGAGAAATCGAACGCCCCGGTTTGGATACGGCCAGCGGTGGCGGGTTTCCTTGTTGGCCTTATCGCACTTGCGTTCCCGCAAGTGCTCGGCGTCGGCTATGAGGCGACTGATACTGCGTTGCAGGGCGGTTTCGGCCTTTGGCTATTGGTCGGACTGGTAATCGCAAAGACGGTGGCAACGGCAATCAGCTTCGGCGGCCGGTTTGGCGGCGGTGTTTTTTCGCCTTCGCTGGTTGTGGGCGCGATGGCCGGTGGCGCGATGGGCATGGTGATGTCGGGGCTTTTTCCGGGCGCCGTTTCTGAACCCGGGTTCTACGCGATGATTGGCATGGGCGCGGTGGCCGCACCGGTCCTGGGTGCGCCGATGTCGACCATCCTGATTGTTTTCGAACTCACCGGCGAAGTCTCCTTGATGGTCGCCGCGATGATCGCGATTGTCGTCTCAAGCGTGATAACCCAGCATTTTTTCGGCAAATCCTTTTTCCATTGGCAGCTCCAGAAACGGGGCCTCAATCTCCGCGGCGGGCGGATCGAACATTTGCTTAAATCGAAACACGTCGCCGACATCATGACCCAGGATTTCGACACCATCCCGGAAGGCGCGACCATCGAACAAATTCGATCAATTCTGGAATCATCGTCTCACGGCGACTTTTTTGTGGTTGGCCGCGACGGCGAATTGGTCGGCACCATTACCTTTGCCGATATCAAGGCCGTCGCATTCGATCCGACATTGAATCAACTGGTCAACGCGCGCGATATTGCCCGCCTCCATCCGGCGGTTCTCCGCCCTGGCGACGACCTCGAAAATGCGTTGAAGGTGATGGATGGAAGCGGCGAAGGATCGCTGCCGGTGGTTGAAGACGATCAAACGATGCGGGTTCTCGGCATTGTCCAGCACAGGGATGCGCTTGTTGCCTATAACCGCGCGCTGATGCAGGCCCGCGAGGAAGAACACGACGAAGGCCACCGCTATCGTCGGCGCTAAGCGCAGCTAACCCCTTCAAAAATTATGGTTGATCGTGATCAACAGAATTTGATCGGCGTTCATTTACGGCCCCACCCCTAACTCCGGTACGATCTCGCCATAACAAGAAATGACGGGAGATTTTAATGCGTATTCAACGTTTGGTTATCGTTATCTTTGTTGGCCTGCTGGCATGGCCGTTGCTCACCACCACCGCATCCGCACAAATGGTCGAAGGTGAAATGGCTGACGCCGCCATCGCCTATCGTCAGGGCATCATGCAGTCGATGCAGTCCCATGCCGGCGCGATTTCAAATATTCTGAAAAGCAAAGTGCCGCACACCGGACATCTCGCCGGTCATGCCGCCGCGATGGCAGCGATGGTGAAAATGTACGACGATATTTTCCCCAAGGGCTCAGAAGTTGGCGCAACGCGGCTTAAGGCAGAATTTTTCACAAACATGGCCACCGCCGAGGGAATTATCAAAAAACTCCAGGCCGAAACCATGACACTGGCCGAGGTCGCCAAATCGGGTGATCCCGCAAAAGTCGGCCCGCAATTGGGCAAAGTATTCGGCCAATGCGGTGCCTGTCACGGCACCTTTAGAAAGTAACCTTCACCGAAAGCCCCTTCGAGTGAAAAGACACGACCAATAAGATCCTCTCTACGTGATTAAGGTGGTGGGCGGTTGATCCGTCCCCACCTCCTTTTTTGCCTTCGATTTGAATTGCATCCGCAACGATGATCTGTCCCAATTTCCCATCACGCATGGAGGGAAATTGAGATGGCGCGACACGAACAGATCATCCACGTTGACGAGGCGCTTGAAAAGGAAATCGGCATTAGCCGTTTCGTCCGCACCGGCAACACCGTCTACATGTCGGGGCTGCTATCCGCCGATGAGAATTTTGAACTTGTCGGCCCGGGCGATATGGCGGCGCAGATCGATCGCATCTACACCCGGATGGAACACGCACTGGCGGCAATCGGCGCGACCCTTAAAGACGTTGTCAGCGAAATCAGTTTTGCCACGGATCTCGCCGCACTCGGCGAGGCCGCCCACATTCGCCGTGATTATTATCAGCGCGCGGGCGCTGCCCTGCCTGCGGCCACAGCCGTGCAGGTCGGCGGGCTGTTTCTTGAGGGAGCAATGCTCGAAATCCACCCGACCGTCGTATTAGAGAACTAGCAGGATTTGCCCAAACCGGCCAAGCCACATGAAAAAGACGATTGGGGCACAAATTGTTGTGGGTCAGGCCGCAGTTCGTACTATATTTGTTCTCTCCCATGTCCGACCCCTTCGACCTCGACGATATCCCCTTTGAAGCTCCGGCTTCTGCTGATTCCGTGCCGTCTACAGGTGATTCCGTGCCGTCTCCGCCGGAAAACGGCATCCCGTCGCCGGCTGATGACATTGCCCCATCTCGGCCGGGACCCGGTGGCATTGCCGCGCGGGCGCGGGCCGCATCGTCACCGGTCGCCGCACCGTACCTTGAACCCCTGAACGAAGCGCAACGGGAGGCCGTTTCAGCGACCGAAGGCTCGGTTCTGGTTTTGGCCGGAGCCGGCACCGGCAAAACCCGTGTGCTGGTCACGCGCCTCGCCCATATTCTCAATCTTGGTCTTGCTAGTCCGTGGGAGATGCTCGCCGTCACTTTCACCAACAAAGCGGCGCGCGAGATGCGCGAACGGGTCGAAGAACTGGTCGGCCCGGCGGTCGAAGGCGTTTGGCTTGGCACATTTCATTCGATTGGCGTTCGAATCCTCCGCCGTCACGCCAAACTGGTTGGTCTCAGCGGCAACTTCACGATCATCGATACTGACGATCAGATCCGCGTGCTCAAGCAGGTTATGGCCGCGGCCAACATCGATGAGAAACGCTGGCCCGCGCGCGTGCTGGCGTCGATCATTTCACGCTGGAAGGATCGCGGTTGGCCCCCCGACAAAGTGCCGGGCGACGGCGCCGGCGAATTTGCCGCTGGCCGGGCGCTGGAAATGTACCGCGAGTATCAGGAACGGCTCCGCATCCAGAACGCCGCTGACTTTGGCGATTTGCTGATGCACTGCCTCACCATCTTTCTCAAACACAAAGATATCCTCAACGAATACCGCGAACAGTTTCGCTATATTCTGGTCGACGAATATCAGGATACCAACGTCTCGCAGTATTTGTGGCTGCGGCTGCTCGCCCAGGGCGGACGCAACATCTGCTGCGTCGGCGACGACGATCAGTCGATTTATGGCTGGCGCGGTGCCGAAGTCGAAAATATTCTGAAGTTCGACAAGGATTTTCCCGGCGCAAAAGTCATCCGCCTGGAACGAAACTACCGTTCGACGCCGCAGATTCTCGCCGTCGCCTCTCATCTGATCGCGCAAAACGAAGACCGTCTCGGGAAGACGCTTTGGACAGAGGCGAAAGAAGGCGACAAGGTAACGGTCCGCCACATGTGGGACGGCGGCGAAGAAGCGCGCGTGATTGCCGATCACATCGAACACACGCAACGGCGCGGCAATTCGCTCAATGAAGTGGCAATATTGGTGCGCGCCGGGTTTCAGACCCGCGAATTTGAAGATCGATTCCTGACCATCGGCATGCCCTACCGCGTCATCGGCGGCATGCGGTTTTACGAACGCCGCGAAATTCGAGACGCCATCGCCTACCTCAAAGTGATCGCCCAGCCCGACGACGGCATCGCTTTTGAACGCATCATTAACGTCCCGAAACGCGGCCTCGGTGAGGCGTCGCTGCAAACGATTCACACCCATGCTCGGGCGCAGCGGGTGTCTATGGTGCGGGCTGCCCAAGACTTGATTGCGACGGACGAATTACGCGGCGCGGCCAGGCGGTCTCTCGGCAACCTGCTTGAATCCTTTGCCCGCTGGCGGGAACGGTCCGAGCAAATGGCGATTCCCGATCTGCTCGAGATTGTGCTGGACGAATCCGGTTACACCGAAATGTGGCAGCGGGATAAGTCGATTGAGGCGCCGGGCCGCCTCGACAATCTTCGCGAGTTGGTACGCTCGCTCGCCGATTACGACGCCCTCCGGCCGTTTCTCGATCATGTCAGTCTGGTGATGGACCACGATAACCGCACCGAAGGGGAGATGGTCAACATCATGACGCTTCATGCGGCCAAGGGCCTTGAATTTGATGTTGTCTTTTTGCCCGGTTGGGAAGAATCGCTGTTTCCCAATCAGCGCTCGCTCGACGAAGGTGGCACCTCCGCGCTTGAGGAAGAACGGCGCCTCGCCCATGTCGGCATCACGCGGGCGCGAAAGCAGGTTCACATTTCGTTTGCTGCCAATCGTCGCACCTATGCCGACTGGCAAAACAACCTGCCGTCGCGGTTTATCGATGAATTGCCGCCCGAACACATTGAAATTGTGGACGAGCCCGGTGCCGGCAATGGCCGCGGATTTTCCGACACCCCCGCTGAATTCGAACAAACGAGTTGGGAATCACCCGGGCGGCGGCGGATGCGGGAGAACCGGGCCATCAACCGCGACGGCCAGATCATCGAAGCGCGCGCCGAAAGCATCGATGTATCGGACGAGGCGGGCACCAATTTCAACGAAGGCGACCGCATCTTCCATATGAAATTCGGGTATGGCCGGATCGAGGCAATTGACGGAAATCGCCTGGAAATTGAATTCGATAAGGCCGGATCCAAAAAGGTCATCGACTCCTTTGTAAAACCCGCCTGACGCCCACATGATCGTCCCCCTTTCGACGTGACTAGGCGCGATCCGGAAATGTGGCGAATATCGCTGGATGTCACTGCCACCGAGGCAGAGCGCGCGGAGGCTCTGCTTTCCGAATTGTTGGCCGACACCACGTTGCTTGCGAGTTCCCGATTTGAAACTGAGGATGACCCCGACGGGCCGTGGCGCATCGATATTCTGGTTTCGGAGGCACCGGACTTTGAAAACGTCACCCATCACCTGACGGCAAATGACTTCAGTGACACCGGGCCGCATTTGGAAAGTGTCGGGCACAATGACTGGATCGCCGAGTCACTGGGTCAGCAGCCGGCGATCCGGCTTGGCCGATTCTGGATTCACGGCAGCCATGAAACCACACCCGCTCCGGCACGCGCCCTGGCGCTCAGCATTGATGCCGGCCTCGCCTTTGGCACCGGCCGCCATGAATCCACCAAAGGGTGCCTACGCGCGCTCGAATCAATGCAGCCATATTTCAATGTCGGCACCGCGCTCGACCTCGGTTGCGGCTCGGGCATTCTTGGCATGGCCGCGTCCCGTCTCTGGAACTGCCGGGTGATCGGCGTCGAAATCGACGCGGACGCCGCTGCCGCCGGAAAAGAAAATGCGCGGTTTAATCGGCTCCAACCACAAGTCCAGGTTATCGAAGGGAGCGGGTTGCAGCCCCGTCTCGTATCAGCGAGCGCACCTTACGATTTGATCACCATGAATATTCTGGCAACACCGATCATCAAGTTTGCCGCACGGGTAAGCGGTCTGATCCGGCCGGGCGGCCGCCTCATTCTTGCAGGCTTCAAAATGCCGGAGGAATATGGGGTGATCAACGCCTACCGGGCGCAAGGCTTTCGCCTCGCAACCCGGGTCCGCGTCGGGGGGTGGAGTACGCTTGTTCTGGTTCGCGCCTAAGCGGCTTTCTTAAAATCGCCAGCGTCGTCAGGCTGGAGCACGGCCCGGATATGGTTCCGGACCAGGCCAATGTCTTCAAGCGTCTGAAGATTGACGGCATCAAACCGTGTTGAGCGACGCTTAGCCGCCCGCCACCGCGAATAAAGGATGACCGGCGAAAGCAGTATCCGCGCGGCGGCGCACATCAAATGCTCAGCGATGCTGGGATGCTCGCTGTGCGGTCCGTCGGCCACATATTGAATCCGGCTCCGCAATTCCTCGGCGGGACGGGTCTCAAATTCCTCGCTGGTCAAGCATGTCATGATTTCGGCCCTGTCGTGTTTTCCTGTCCTATTAACCAAGTCGTTACGAAGGGGCCGGTTTTCAACGCCGGAGCAATCAAATGCGTGTGACGACGGTCATAGTTTGGGCGCTAAATAATTTCTCCGAACCAACCGCAACGAAACGCGACATATTCGGAAACTTGGGTGATGGAATCGCTACGAATCAAAAAGCCCGCACGAGGCGGGCTTTCTGATCGTTTCAAGAGACGAGGTCTAACTAGGCAACATCCCTTGGCGCGTCATCCGTATTGGCAACGTTGGTTTTGGTCGAATAGGGCCAGTCCGAAGTACTGAACCGGGCAAGGACGATCGAGCGGTCGAGGCCAACATCGCGCAAATCCCGATCAGAGAGGGAAAGCAGGGTGTTCAAGGCAATGCGGCGCTCGCGGTTCTGCTTGAGGCCGGCAAGGACGCCCTTAATCAGGCGTTTGATCGCGCCGCCCATTGAGACCAGCGCGGTTTGTGTGGCTTCGGCCCGGTGCTGACGGGCTGCGTTCATGATTTGGTTGATGTTGAGATCTTCGGCCTGTTTTGCAGGGCCGGATTTTACAAATGAGTTCATGGCAATTTTCTTATCTAACGGAGAAATTTGTGATGGCAGGACGGAAATTTCTGAAGAAAATCACTGCCCACCGGTTGTTATTGATATCGCACCGCAACATCACCTTTTCAATGCGTTAGCCCTTGATTTGCCCCGGTAATATTGCATTGCCGCATTGCGTGAAATGCATGGCGCAGGACGGGTGAAATGCATGGCCCCAACCGGCCGGTCGTGATACATCCCGGAAATGGATGTTCAAACAGCGCAGCCTGAGGCCGCTACCGAATCCCGCCTGAAAGCCCTTCGCGCTGAAATCAAACAGCGCGGCCTCGCCGGATTTATCGTGCCGCTTCAGGACGAGCATCAAGGCGAAGAGGTGCCGGCCCACGCTCGGCGTCTCACCTGGCTGACCGGGTTTTCAGGTTCGGCGGGCCTCGCCATCGTCCTCGCCGATCAGGCCGCGATATTTGTCGACGGCCGCTATACGCTGCAGGTCCGGGAACAGACGAACACCGAATTATTCACGCCACTTCATGTCAGCGAAGATCCACCGGCGAAGTGGATTGCCAAACATCTCGACGGCGGCAAGCTCGGTTTTGATCCGTGGCTGCACAGCCCGGCGTCAAAGGCACGGTTTGATGTGGCCTGCACGAAATCAGGCGGCACATTGGAAGCTGTCAGCGAAAATCCCATTGATGCCGTTTGGAATGGCCGCCCGCCACCGCCTGACGCTGCGGCCCGCGTGCACGAAGTCGAATTTTCCGGCGAATCATCGGCGGAAAAACGAGGCCGGATTGCCGCCGGACTTGTGGATGACGGGTTGGACGCCGCTGTACTCACGCTGCCCGATTCAATTGCCTGGTTGCTCAACATTCGCGGCGACGATCTGGTTTACGCCCCGGTTGCGCTGGCCTTTGCCATCATCAACAAAGACTCGACGGCCGAACTATTCATTGATCCCGGAAAAATTACCGCCGATGTCCGCGCCCACCTCAGCGATGAAGTTTCGATTTCTGCGCGAGATGAATTCGTTGCCGCCCTCGAATCGCTCGGCAAAAACAAGGCGTGTGTGCTCGCAGATTCCAGGTCCGCCCCGGTTGCCGTATTCGATCACCTTGAAAAGGGCGGAGCTGACGTCACCAAGGCATCCGACCCCTGCCAGTTACCGAAAGCCTGCAAAAACGATGTCGAACTCAGCGGCATCCGCGCGGCCCATCACCGCGACGGCGCGGCGTTGACCGAACTGCTGTGCTGGCTCGACCTTGAGGCGGCAGGTGGCGAGATCGACGAACTGGCGGTGATTGCAAAATCCGACGGCCTTCGTTTGCGGCAAAACAACTGCACCGGGCTGTCATTTCCGGCAATTACCGGGGCCGGGCCGAACGGCGCCATCATTCATTATCGGGCGAGCGAAAAATCCAATCGGCGGCTCACACCTGGCGAGCTCTTTCTTCTTGATAGCGGCGGACAGTACCGGGACGGCACCACTGATGTGACCCGCACCATCGCTGTCGGTGATGCCGGAAAAGAAGAACAGGACCGCTTCACCCGCGTGCTCAAGGGGCATATTGCCCTCGCGACCGCGCGTTTTCCGGTCGGCACCACTGGATCGCAACTCGATATTCTGGCGCGGCGCGCACTTTGGGACATCGGCCTCGATTACGATCACGGCACCGGCCACGGCGTTGGCAGTTATCTTAATGTCCACGAGGGCCCGCAGCGGATTTCCAAGATACCGAATGCCCAAGCCCTGATGCCGGGCATGATCGTTTCCGACGAACCGGGCTATTACAAGGAAGGCGCCTACGGCATTCGCATTGAAAATCTGTTGGCAGTGCGGGAAGCCGAGGCGAATGGCGGCGACCGCCCGTTATTGGAATTCGAGACGCTGACGCTTGCACCGCTCGACCGGAAATTGATTGATACGGCGTTATTGACGCAAGACGAAATCGATTGGCTCGACGCTTACCATGCCCGTGTTCGCGATGCTTTGTCGGCGTCACTTGATGCCAAAACGACGGAGTGGCTAGCTGGGGTAACTGCGCCGCTTGGAGCCTAAGTCGCGACCAGCGCCTGCCACTCATCTTCGCTCAACACTTTGACGCCGAGCGATTCGGCTTTTTTCAACTTTGAGCCGGCGCCCGGGCCGGCGACAACGTAATCCGTTCGCGCGGATACCGATCCCGCGACTTTGGCGCCGAGGGATTCAGCACGCGCCTTTGCCTCACCCCGGCTCATCGTCTCCAGGGTGCCTGTGAAAACCACGGTCTTGCCGCTGACCGGCGAATCGCCGGCGGCCGCTTCCATGTCTTCGACCTCAAGCTCGCTCTCGAGGTCATCGACGGCGGCCCCGTTTCTTTTATCAGCAAAAAATTCAAACAACGCATCGGCGAGCACCTCACCAATCCCGTCGATATCGATCAGCCGTTGATAGGCCTCGCTTTCCTTACTTTTGGCGGCCTCATTCACACCCTTCCGAAATTCTTTCAGCGATCCATAACTGCGGGCGAGAAGCCGCGCGTTGGCCTGACCAACATGTCGAATGCCGAGGCCAAATATGAACCGGTCGAGGCCAATGGTGCGCCGCGCCTCAATTGCGGCAAAAAGATTCTTGAGTGAAAGGTCTCCCCACCCCTCTTCACCTGACAGCGGCTTTTTGCTTTTGGATTCCTGCGCGGCCAAGCGAAATATATCGCCCGGTTTGGTCACGCTTTTTTCTTCATAGAAGGTTTTGATCTGCTTTTCGCCGAGCCCCTCGATATCAAAGGCATTGCGCGATACAAAATGGCGTAACCGTTCTACGGCTTGCGCCGAACAGTTCAGCCCACCGGTGCAGCGCAGCACCTTTTCAACTTCGCCGGTTTTCTCATCGAGAACTTGGCGTCTCGCCGGGCTCTTGCAAATTGGGCATTTAGTAGGAAAGACAAATTCTTTGCCGCGCCTTTTGCCGGGTGTCTTGATCACCTCGACGACTTGCGGAATGACGTCACCCGCGCGCTGAACAATGACCGTGTCGCCAATCCGAATATCTTTGTCTTCAATTTCGAAAGCGTTGTGGAGCGTGGCATTAGTGACGACGACGCCGCCAACCGTCACAGGTTCAAGCCGCGCGACCGGCGTTAACGCGCCAGTACGGCCAACCTGAATATCGATGCCGCGTACCACCGTCTGCGCCTGTTCTGCGGGGAATTTATGCGCAAGTGCCCAGCGCGGGCTGCGCGTAACCGTACCAAGCCGGTCTTGCCAATCGAGCCGATCGACTTTGTAGACAACGCCGTCCACATCGTATTTGAGCTCAGACCGCATCTCGCCAATATCCTGATGGAACGCGAGAATTTCATCGACGGAACGGCAAAGGCGCGCGGGCGCATTAAGTTTAAAGCCAAAATCGTGCAACCGTTCTCGCGCGGCCTCCTGGGTTTTGGCCAAGGGCGTTGATAATTCGCCCCAGGCATAGCCAAAAAACCGCAACGGCCGTTCGGCGGTAACTTTCGGGTCAATCTGACGAAGGCTGCCGGCCGCCGAATTTCGCGGATTGGCGTAGACCTGCTTTCCCGCAGCCTCTTGGGCATTATTGAATTCCGCGAACCCGTCGAGCGGGAAATAGACTTCGCCCCGAACCTCGAGAATGTCAGGGATATTCTTACCCTTCAGTTTCTTGGGCACGTCCTTGAGCGTGCGGAGGTTCGCGGTGATGTTTTCGCCGACTGCGCCGTCGCCGCGCGTGGCCCCTTGCACGAACACGCCCTTTTCGTACCGAAGTGTCGCCGAAAGACCGTCGACTTTAGGTTCAGCCAACACCGCAAGTTCTTCATCGCCCGGAAGGCGCAGGAACTTTCGCACCCGGGTGACAAAGTCACTGATATCGTTCGGCTCAAATGCGTTGCCAAGCGAAAGCATCGGCACGGAATGCGTCACCTTTGAAAAACCAGAGGCCGACGCACTGCCGACCCGATGGGTTGGGCTATCCTCTCGCACCAACTCTGGAAATCGTTTTTCAATGGCGTCATTGCGCTGCCGCAGCGCATCGTAATCGCCGTCGCTTATCTTTGGCGCATCCTTTTCGTGATAGAGCAAATCGTGATTGCTGATCTCAGCAGCCAGTTTTTTCAGTTCGGCAGCAGCTTGTTTTTCGCTCAGATCTTCAACGGAAGGGGTATTTTTCCTGCCCTTCTTCATGACCCGGCACTCATCGCCTCCGGTGATAATTCCATCAGCCGGTCGGCGGCGGCACGCGCCTCTTCCGTCACTTCCGCGCCGGCCAGCATGCGGGCGATTTCTTCCCGCCGCCCGTCTTCAGACAACTGTTCGACAGTAACACCACTGGTCTTCTTTCCGCCGGCCTGGATTTTGGTCACCGTGTAATGCGATGTCGCGCGGGCCGCGACCTGCGGCGAGTGGGTTACGGCGAGTATTTGCGCGGACGCGGCGAGTTTTGCGAGCCGCTCCCCGACCGCATCTGCGGTCGCGCCGCCAACGCCTGAATCCGCTTCATCGAAAACCAATGTCCGAATTTCGCCAGCGCTCGCCAGTACCACCTTTAGCGCCAGCATGAACCGCGTGAGTTCACCGCCTGAGGCAATCCTGTGCAGGGCGCCAAATTCTTGACCGGGGTTGGTGATGGCATCAAAGCGAATCGTATCGAGGCCGTCGCGGCCACCGTCTTCGATTGGGCCCGGCACGATCGAAGTCCGGAATTTCGCCTTGGCCAGCCGAAGCGGTTTCAATTCTTTAATTACGGCCTTGTCGAGTCGGGCGCCGACTTTCAAGCGCGACGCCGACAACGCATTTGCCGCCTCGCCGTAGGCCCGGTCGGCCGCGTCGCGGGCGTCGCGCAAAGTCTCAAGTTGGTGGCTTGAATTGTCGATTGCCGAAACCGTCTCCCGCGTTCGCGCCCAGACTTCGGTCAAATTGTCGACCGAACAATTGTGTTTTCGGGCCAAAGCGCGGAGCGCAAACAACCGTTCCTCAATCATCTCCAGCCGATTGGTATCTTCATCAAGGCTGTACCGCAGAGATTTGATCACGTTTAGAGCCTCGGCTGATTCCGCTTGCGCGCGCGCGAGTTGATCGAGCGCTGAATCGATTTTGTCGCCGCCGTGTTTTGCCGCCCGCGCGAGATGCCGCTCCGACAGTCTCATCTTGCTTTCAACGCCGCCGTGGGACTGCAGCGCGGTGATTGAATCGTCGAGGGCTTCCGCCACCTGTTCGCCGTGACGAAGCCAGTCCCGCGATTCGGCCAATTCTTCCTCCTCTTCGGCGACGGGTGACAGGCTTTCGAATTCGTCGAGTGCGTGGCGAACATAGTCTTCATCGGCACGGGCTTTAGCAGCCGCCTTCTCTGCCTCCAGTAAAATCCGCCTCGCTTCGGCGCGGGCGTCGAATGCTTCTGTAACCGCGTCCCGTTCTTTCTTCAGGGCGCCAAACTGGTCAAGCAGGATTCGGTGATTGGCAACGGCCAAAAGCCCGTGGGTTTCGTGCTGGTCCTGTATCTCCGCCAGAAGATCGCCGAGCCGCCGCAGCAAGGTGACACTGACGGGTTGATCATCGACAAAGGCACGACTTGGCCCTTCGCGTGCAATAACGCGGCGAAAGACAATGGTCTCATTCAGCGGGAAGCCTTGCTCTTCCATGACAGCGGCAAGGCCCGCATGGCCCGCAACCGAAAACTCTGCCGACACCACGGCCTGATCACATCCCGCCCGGATCAACCCGGTGTCACCGCGCTCGCCCAGCGCGAGGCCGAGTGCATCCAGCAAAATTGATTTTCCGGCACCGGTCTCGCCGGTCAACACGTTCAGGCCGATATCAAAAGCTAGATCAAGCCGATCAACAATGACGAGGTATCTAACGTATAACTCTAGC
>JAPYRS010000197.1 GCA_029936875.1 Alphaproteobacteria bacterium
TATCCGGTACATGCTCGACGAAGCTGAAAGCCTTCCGTTGCGGATCTTCAATCCGCCTCCGTGCAAGATTCCATACACAATTCCGGCTGGAACTCTTGGTGCGAGCATAGGACCTGATGATCACCGTATTGCTTTTGAATGGCCAGAAGCCAACGGGATTGCTGAAACCACGATGGATTTCATTGCTGCCGAAGATGAAGATGTCTTCGAATCCATCAGGCTTTGTGCTGAGCATAAGCTGCCGATTCACGGACATGCACCCTTCGTTGTTGGTCCTCGTCTAGGTGCTTATATGAATTGTGGAGCAAGAGATGACCATGAGTGTTACTCGATGGAGGAGACAATCGAGAAGCTTCGTAATGGTCTCTACTGTGTCCTCCGACAGGCAACGATGGCTGCCAACTTGGTGGAATGTATACGGGCGGTCACCGAGGCAGGTCTTCCAACGCGACGGCTTTGCCTATGTTCAGACGATACGGATACTTCGACTTTGCTGCGTTTGGGGCACATGGACCACATCATCCGGTTGGCCATCGGAGAGGGTGTAGATCCAGTTACGGCTATCCAAATGTCGACGATTAACGCTGCGGATGCCCTCCGTATCGATGACCAGGTGGGAGCGATTGGTCCCGGCCGCTATGCCGACATTGTCTTCGTAAAGAACCTTGAAGAATTCCAGGTAGCGGCAACTTATGTTGGCGGCAACCTTGTAGCAGATGGCGAACGGGTTCTCTACGACGCGGAACCACCGAGCCGACCAGTGGAAATGGTCAATACGTTTAATCTCACGCCTGTGACGGAGGAGGACTTGCTGTTCCGCACCGAATTGGAAGATGGTCGCGCACAGGCCATCTCGATGTTTGTGCCGCCAGATATACCACTACGCCTTCGACGAGATGTTGAGCTGGATATAGAGAACGGTGTAATTCTTCCTAATCCTGAAGATGACGTTCTTTATGTGTCTGTAATCGAGAGATACAACGACACCGGCTCTCGGGCGACTGCCTTCATGTCCGGCTTTGCTTTGAAGGAAGGTGCAATTGCGTCTTCACTGTCACCAGATGACGAAAATATCGTCTGTCTTGGCGCCGACGTTGAGTCCATGGTCACGGCCACCAATCGAATCATCGAGATGAATGGCGGCCAGGTGGTAGCGCGTGGTTCCGAAGTGACAGCCGAGCTAGCACTTCCTATTGCTGGAATTATGAGCGATATTGATCCGGAAGAGATGATGGAGGCTGAAGATCAGCTGATTGCTGCGGCCCACGAACTGGGCTGTCAGCTGCCCAATCCGTTTATGTGGCTTATCTTCCTACCAATTACAGCTATACCTGAGTATTCACTGATCGATCGGGGATTCGTTGAGCAAGCGACCCTTTCGTTCTGCAGCCCAGTGCTTGCTCGGCTCTAGAGCTTGTTGGGTTGGTCCGCAGCTCCACAAGAAGCAACTCAAGTTGAGTAGTCCGGTCTTTTGGATGAGGTTCTTGGTCTATACATGAGTTAGTAGGTGAAGGTCTCTGCAAATCAGAAATGCCATCGCCCCCCTACGTCTACCGGAATCGGACGCAAGCTGGGACCGGCATGGAACTCGTTTGAACGAAGGAGTGAATTCCGTGGTACTAAAGAGAAGGCTTGCCGGTATGTCCAAGGGTTCTAGAAACCATGCCTTGACTGGATCTCGTTACTGGTCATGGTGAATCCACCAGACTCACATGTAGACCTTTTGGGCCTAACAATGGTTGCTGACATTGCCACGACGGGTCCCCTTGGGGAGCCGCACTGCACGCCTGTGTGGTTCGACTGGGATGGTCTTCTGATTCGTTTGAGTTTGACTACTGCTAGGCAGAAGTATCGCAATATCTGTGCAAGTCCACTAGTTGCCATGTCGCTTATTGATCCCGATAACCCCTACCGCAGCATGGAAGTACGAAGCTCCGTGGTCGACATCTCGGACGATCCAGACAACGAGTTCCTTAATGCATTAGCGCTGCGGTACCTGGAGATTAATGAATATACATTTGATACACCAGAGACTCGGCGAGTAGTTGTCACGCTGGAGCCAAGCCACTTCACCACATGGGACTAGTTGGGCCTCTGTGTAATAGGCATGCGGCACAAGTCAGCTTGTAGAAAAGGAAAGTACCTAGCGGAATACTGATAGTTGAGCCGCAGTATCGCAGATGGAGTAACGCTCAGGAGCCAAAGCAAATGCCTACATGTGGTCCACTAGACGGAATCGTTGTTGTGTCAATTGAACAGGCAGTAGCAGGCCCGTTTACCACGCGACAACTTGCAGATCTTGGCGCAACTGTGATCAAGGTGGAGCGACCGGGCAAAGGTGATCTAGCTCGCCACTATGATTCCGCCATTGCGGGCCATTCAACTTTCTTCGTATGGGTAAATCGCGGAAAGCACAGTGTCGTTTTAGATATCAAGTCTCCCTTAGATCGCACCACGCTTGATTGCCTGATTGCTGGCGCTGATGTATTCCTCCATAATCTCGCGCCTACCTCTGCAGTACGTCACAAACTGACCGCGAGAGACCTATCTGATCTCCACCCATCACTCATTGCATGTGAGATTTCCGGATACGGACACGGGGGACCTCGTGATGGTGACAAAGCCTACGACCTGGCTATTCAGGCAGAAGCAGCGGTTATGTCTGTGACTGGAAGTGATGATCAGATTTCAAAAGCTGGATTTCCCGCTGCTGATATAGCTGCAGCCAGGTATGCATTCAGTGGTGTTCTTGCTGCGTTGTACCAACGAAGCAATACCGGTAGAGGCGCATGCCTATCTATTTCGATGTTGGAGTGCTTAGCCGAATGGATGTCTGCGCCGACATATGCGGCGAGGGCGACTGGTAGCATTCCTCAGCGAGTGGGTCATAGACACGCATATATTGCTCCTTATGGTGTCTTTACTCTTGGAGACACGTCGCAGATTCTGATCGCAATCCAAACTGAGGAAGAATGGCAGCGATTTTGTAATAATGTTATAGATAGTTCATATTTACTTAACAATCCAGCCTTTGTTAATAATGAAGCGCGGATTAAGAATGTACAAAAATTGGAATCCGTATTGGCCCTCCGACTTGCCGATATTGATTCTGGAGTTATTAGAAGTCGGCTGAAGAAACATCTGATAGCCAATGCTCAACTAAACGATCCAGTCGGCCTCTGGAACCATGAGCAGCTGGTATCGAAAGGATTTCGTATGGACGTCGACTTGGGCGATGGTGACTCGACTCAACTGTTTCCCTTACCTCTTTCCTTCGATCCCAGTCCTACTAGACGGTCTTGGATTCCGCGTTTAGACGAACACGAC
>JAPYRS010000046.1 GCA_029936875.1 Alphaproteobacteria bacterium
CCGCCGAAGACGATTCTGATGCGGAAGATGAAGAAGGCGCAGATGAAGAGGGTGACGAAGCAGAAGAGGGCGAAGCAGAATCTGAGGCCGAAGGAGACGCGGAAGGCGGCGAACCGGAAGAAGGTGGTCCCGAGGAAGGTGGTCCCGAAGAAGGCGAACCGGAAGAACGCGGACGCCCGGAGCAGTCGAGATCGAACGCGGTAAACGCACCGCCTCTGGCGCGATCAAGGAATTAAAATTTGGGAAAAGTGGCGGGAGTGACGGGACTCGAACCCGCGGCCTCCGGCGTGACAGGCCGGCGCTCTAACCAACTGAGCTACACCCCCGTAAGGGGAGAGGTCTAGTACTTTACGGTCATCCGGGTGTCAAGAAACCACAAATTGCCCGCGCATAACATGACGTTTGCGTTGGGATTTGGCGGGCGAATTGATCGCCCTGCCCCACTTATTTTGCGTGTCGCCTCCGCTTACTGCGCGCGACGCCAAAGCACTTCAGAGTGTTGCATTCCGCGGGACGTCTGTTGTGGCGGAGTCTTGAGTGTCAGCGTATCCCCGTCGAAGACCATTTCCCGGCTTTGCACATCACCGATCCAGTTTGGGTACTGGCAGATATCAATACGGTGGTGAACCGTGTCCCCTTCAATCTCGTAGGTCCCGGAATAGGCAAAGAAGCTGTCCCAGGCGGCGACTTTTTCTGCAGCGTCGGCGGTCAGCGCCTCGCCGGTCTCGAACGCGGCCCGGCCAGCCCGGGTGAGAAACGCAGCCATGCGGCCATCGGCGGTGTAGAGAATTCGCCCTTCCGCATCCTCGCCGTACGGATAGATGATGCGGCCGCTGTCATAAATCGCGCGCCAGGAAACAAGTTCCCACGCGCCTAGGAGTTTATCGCTCATTCATATTCGCTTTCGTGTGGAACCGTCGCGGGTAAATTGAGGTTTGCGCCATCGAGCGTGAGGTAGGCGCTGGAAAGAATTGAGACGCCGATAATTGTCGTGGTGAAACTGAAAAATTCTTCAATGAACGTGGTCACGAACAAGCCGAGGCCGGTTCCCGAATTTCCCATCGCCGCTTCGAGGATCAGCAACGCAAACCCCGAAGCCAACCCAATCGGAATGCTTGCCAATATTGTAACGGCAAAAAGTCGCCACGAGTTGCGGGTGCCAATCGACCAGATTTCCCTGAGCGTGATCCGTTGGTCGATTGCGACAGACGGCAATACCAGCATCAGCCGGACGCCCACAAGATAGGCCGGAACCGCAAGAATTATTGCGGCCTCACCAATAATCAGACCGAGAATAATGCCCGGAATTAAAAAAGTGAGGAAGACGCCAAGAAATATAGCAACCGACATGAGAAGAAATCGGGTGTGCCGCCTTCGCCAAACAAACTGCGAGAAGTAGGTGGGCCGCTCATTTGGAAGCAGAAAACGCCGGTGCCACGCGACGGCAATTGTCGTCCAGGCATACAGGTTGACAAAAACGAGCGCCGCAACAGTCCAACCGAACTTCGACGCTTCGAGTGGATCGACATCGGTCGTCGCCACCAAAGTTGCAAGCACCGAAAGCGCCAGCACCGGAAGGAACACCAGATTGAGAAAATCGGTCCGGTTCTGCCAGACGAACCTGTAAACCAGCCCAATCGTGTGGAAAATCAGAACCTTCGGTTCGGAACGCGGGTGAAGGGAATCCGGCATCTGAATTCAGCCTCCAGCAATCCTGTTTATTGGTCGCATTATTCGTGGTCGACTACAGGCAGACCCGGATTAGCGCCGCGGTTGCGGTCGAGCCGGTGAAAGGCGCTCGATAGAATCGAAACACCAACAACGACGGCGGTAAAGCTGAACAGTTCGCCAACAAAGATGGTGACGAACCGTCCGAGCGTTCCTGTTTCAATGCCCATCGCATTGGTCACGATCTGCAGCACAAGCAAGGATGCAACGCTGATCGGAATGTTGGCGAGCAGCGTCATGCCAACCAGCCGCCAACTGTTACCGTTGCCAAGTCTCCAGGCATCGAGTAGCGACATCTTTTTATCGATCGCACTCGCCGGCAACGCCAGCATCCACCGAACAATCATCAGGTAAAGCGCAATGATCAGCATGACCGTCCCCGGCAACGCCACCGCCTGCGGCATACTTGAAATGACGATCAGCGGCATGATCATGACGGCGAAAGCCAAAAGGGCGATACCAATCGAGAGCATGGCAAACCGCGTATGGCGCATCCGCCATCGCAGCTGAGAAAAAAAGGTCGGGTTTTCAGTCGGCATTAAAAACCGGCGGTGCCAGGCAACGGCAATCAACGTGACGAAGAAAAAGTTGAGAACCAGAAACAACCCTACCGTGCCTCGACTGGAGGCGAAATCACCACCGTCAATGTCCGTCTCTCCATTGCTGAGGCCGAACACCACCTGCAAAAGCGACAGAATCACGACCGCCGGTAACACCAGATTCAGGTATTCCGAGCGATGGCCCCAGACAAATCGATAAACCCCCGCGACGGTCGAAAAGACAGGAAGTTTTGGCGGTGAGGAAGATCCGGGATTACTCAATTTCAGTTGGCCTATCTTTGAACAATCAATGGGTTGGGAATGGTGGGCGATGACAGGTTCGAACTGCCGACCCCCTCGGTGTAAACGAGGTGCTCTTCCAGCTGAGCTAATCGCCCCTATTTGTCCTGACCCATCTTTGAGAATGCGATGCGGACGCTCGTGCCTTCTCCCGTCACCGAATTGGTAGCTTAATCGGTGAAAAACAAGGCTTCCCATGATCAGGTCACGAAACTTATTGGCCTGTGCTCTAAGCCAATTTCACCGTCAGGGCAAAAAAAAGGCGCCGCATTCCCGGACGCCATGAAAAAAGGCGCCGCACCGTGCAGCGCCTTTGATCATCGTTAGGTCACTCGCCGCGGCGGTTCACGGCCTCTTTCAGCGCCTTACCAGCCTTGAATTTGGGCTGATTAGAGGCCGGAATCTGAATCTTTTCGCCGGTACGCGGGTTACGTCCTTCGGACGCTTTGCGACGGGCAACGCTAAAAGTTCCAAATCCGACGAGGCGAACTTCCGTACCTGTGCTCAATGACCTCTTAATGGCATCAAACACGGCGTCAACAGCCTTGCTTGAATCCGCTTTGGACAGCTCCGACGATTCGGCAACGGTCGCCACCAGATCGTTTTTGTTCACGATAAGGCCCCCTCTCTTTATTTGTATGTCGAGTGAATGAAAATAAGACTTTTTGGCGCTAGGCAGACCAAATTCTAGGCCGCGATTTGTCCGCGCGTCAAAGAGAAAACGCAGGTTTTTCCCACTTTTCCCCCCTTTTTTCGCCCTAAATCAAAAAAAAGGCCGCGAGCGGCCTATTTCCTTGCTTGAGGTGGTAGAAAACCGCCCGCTCCAGTTGCAAGCGGAGGGCTCAACCTGCCCTGATCTCGGGTTAATGTGTGACCAATTCCTCGCGGTCTACAGCCGGTTTTTCGTCCCTGACCTTCTCGACCCCGTCTTCGTCTTCAATCCATTCGATCGGAACCAAGGTGACTGTCAGCGCGCGTTCCAGCACTTCGTCAACCGACGCAACAGGAATGATCTCAAGACCCCGTTTCACATTGTCGGGAATCTCGGCGAGATCGCGCTCGTTGTCTTTGGGGATCAAAACCGTTTTCAAACCGCCGCGGTGGGCTGCCAGCAGTTTTTCCTTGAGGCCACCGACCGGCATAACGCGACCGCGCAACGAAATTTCACCCGTCATGGCGAGGTCCTTGCGGATCGGCACCTGAGCCAACGCCGACACAATCGAGGTAATCATCGCAACCCCGGCGGACGGACCGTCCTTCGGCGTCGCCCCTTCCGGCACGTGAACGTGCATGTCGCGTTTTTCGAAGTAAGTCGGTTTGATACCGAAATCGGCGGAGCGCGAGCGGACATAAGTCCATGCCGCCTGAATGGATTCCTGCATCACGTCGCCGAGTTTGCCGGTGTATTTGATATTTCCTTTGCCCGGGACCAGCAGTGCCTCGATGCTGAGCAATTCGCCGCCGACTTCGGTCCAGGCGAGGCCCGTGGTGATACCGACGAGATGCTCCTCTTCGACCTGGCCATAACGGAAACGCGGAACGCCCGCGTAGTTTTCGATATTGCGCTTGGTCAGGGTGATTTTCTTGGTGCTCTTTTGCACAATTTCACGGATCGCCTTGCGAATAAGGTTGGCAAGTTCACGCTCGAGATTTCGGACGCCAGCTTCACGCGTGTAGAAGCGAATGATGTGGCGGAGGCCTGAATCGGAAATCGACCATTCCTCGGCCTTGAGGCCGTGGCCTTCCATCTGTTTGTCGATCAGGTGGCGGCGCGCGATTTCAACCTTTTCGTCCTCGGTGTAACCGGAGATGCGAATGACCTCCATCCGATCCGCGAGTGCCGGCGGAATCCGCAGCGTGTTGCCGGTGGCAACAAACATGACATCGGAAAGATCGTAATCGACCTCGAGATAGTGATCGTTAAAGGCGCTGTTCTGTTCGGGATCGAGCACTTCCAGCAAAGCGGATGCGGGATCGCCGCGGAAATCGGCACCAAGTTTGTCAATCTCGTCAAGCATGAATAAGGGGTTGGAGGTTTTTACCTTCTTCATCGACTGGATAATTTTGCCCGGCATCGAACCAATATAGGTCCGCCGATGGCCCCTGATTTCTGCTTCGTCGCGAACGCCGCCAAGGGAGATACGAATGAAGTTTCGGCCGGTCGCGCGCGCGATCGAGCGCCCGAGGGACGTCTTGCCGACGCCGGGCGGGCCAATCAGGCAAAGAATCGGGCCCTTCAGCTTCTTCGTCCGTTGCTGCACGGCGAGATATTCGAGGATCCTTTCCTTGACCTTGTCGAGGCCATAATGGTCTTCATCCAGCACCAGTTCGGCGTTGGTGATATCGGATTTGACACGGCTCCGCTTCTTCCACGGAATGCTCAAAATCCAGTCGAGGTAGTTACGGACAACCGTCGCTTCGGCCGACATCGCGCTCATGTTGCGAAGTTTTTTCAGCTCGCCATTAACTTTTTCGCGCGCTTCTTTTGAAAGTTTGGTTTTCTCGATTTTCTCTTCGAGTTCCGACATTTCCTCGCGACCTTCGTCCTGGTCGCCGAGTTCCTTCTGGATCGCCTTCAGTTGTTCGTTGAGATAATACTCGCGCTGGGTCTTCTCCATCTGACGCTTAACGCGCCCGCGGATCCGTTTTTCAACCTGGAGAACGCCAATCTCGCTTTCCATCATGGCGTTTACTTTTTCGAGCCGTTCCGAAACGCTGACGATTTCTAGCAGTTCCTGTTTCTCCGAAACACGCAGCGCCATGTGCGACGCAACCGTGTCGGCAAGCTTGCTCGCATCATCAATCTGATTGAGCGATACGAGAACTTCTGGCGGAATTTTTTTATTCAGCTTCACGTACTGTTCGAACTGGGCGATGACACCGCGCGTCAGTTCATCCAGCTCCGGGCTGTCCGGCTCTTGTTCGGGCAGTAACTCGGCGTGAGCCTGAAGAAAGCTTTCGTTCTCGGTGAAGGATTCAATGCGGGCGCGGTTGCCACCTTCGACCAGCACTTTGACCGTTCCGTCGGGCAACTTCAGCAGCTGCAGGACCGCGCCGATGGTTCCCATGCGATGAATATCATCGGGCGTGGGATCATCCATGCTGGCATCTTTTTGCGTGACGAGAAGGATCTGCTTGTCTTCCTTCATCACGTCTTCAAGCGCCCGCACCGATTTTTTACGGCCAACAAATAGCGGCACGATCATATGCGGAAAAACGACAATGTCCCGCAGAGGCAGAACCGGGAAAATTTGGGCCTTGGGGCGCTCGGTCATGGAAATACCCTTACTAACAGCGACTTAATGTTGGGAACCGCATTCGAGGCTGAATGCCTATCTGAGAGATGGCGTCGGACCGGGCCAACGTCAACCTTTGAACCGGTCTCAGCCTGTGGTCCCGAGATCGTCGCGGCGCTCCGCGTATATCTGGAGGGGCTGGGCCCGGCCTTCGACAACTTCGGAATTGATGACGATTTCCTCAACCGCATCAAGGGACGGCAGCTCAAACATCGGCTCGAGTAGAATCGCCTCCATGATCGAGCGGAGCCCCCGGGCGCCGGTTTTCCGGGCAATTGCCTTGTGGGCAATGGCGCGCATCGCATCTTCCGAGAACGTCAGCTTGACATCTTCCATATCGAAAAGCCGCTGATACTGTTTGACCAGCGCATTCTTCGGTTTGGAAAGAATGTCGACCAGGGCCGGTTCATCGAGATCGGTCAACGTTGCCAAGACGGGCAAACGACCGACAAATTCCGGAATCAGGCCAAATTTGAGAAGATCTTCAGGCTCAACACCGCGCAGGATCTCACCCGTCGACTTGTCGGTGGCAGACTGGATATCCGCACCAAAACCGATCGCGCTACCGCGCCCCCGCTGGGCGATGATTTTTTCGAGGCCTGAGAACGCACCACCACAAATAAACAAAATGTTGGTGGTATCGACCTGCAGGAATTCCTGCTGCGGATGCTTGCGGCCGCCCTGTGGCGGTACCGAGGCAACGGTACCTTCCATGATCTTGAGCAATGCCTGCTGCACGCCCTCACCTGACACATCGCGGGTGATCGACAGGTTGTCAGACTTGCGGCTGATTTTGTCGACTTCGTCGATGTAGACGATGCCGCGCTGCGCCCGCTCGACGTTGTAGTCGGAGGCCTGCAGCAACTTGAGAATAATGTTTTCGACATCTTCGCCGACGTAACCGGCTTCGGTCAGTGTTGTCGCATCGGCCATCGTGAACGGCACATCGAGAATGCGGGCGAGCGTCTGCGCAAGTAGCGTCTTGCCGCAACCGGTCGGACCGATCAGAAGAATATTCGATTTCGCCAATTCGACATCGTTCGCTTTGCTGTCGTGGTTGAGGCGCTTGTAGTGATTGTGCACCGCCACCGAGAGAACGCGTTTGGCAAATGTCTGGGCGATGACATAGTCATCGAGGACACCGCAGATGTCAGCCGGTGTCGGAACACCGTCGAGGCTTTTGACGAGCGCGCTTTTGTGTTCCTCGCGAATGATATCCATGCAGAGTTCAACGCATTCATCGCAGATGAATACCGTTGGACCCGCAATCAGCTTACGAACTTCGTGCTGGCTCTTTCCGCAGAAAGAGCAGTAGAGGGTATTTTTCGATTCGCTGCTGCCGGATTTGTTCATTCAGACACCATTAGACTGGTCAATTTGGTCATGGTAGCCGCTGGCTGCGCCCCCGTACAACCCAAATATTGGGGCATTACCGTTTCGACCCCCCGTATCTAGGGCAGTGTTGCCAGGAATATCGGGCACTACCACGCCTCCCCTTAACCATTCACATTCCGGGCCACAGCCACTTTCGAGCTGTTTTCGAAGCCGGACCCGATAATCATACGCTCATTATGGTCAATATTCGATTAACCCGGCGCTCACTTATCGGTGGACGAGTCTTCGTCATCATCGGGTAGTTCGCGTTTATTGACGACCTCATCAATCAGGCCAAAATCAACCGCCTGATCCCCAGACATGAAATTATCGCGCTCAACGGCCTTCTCAATTTCTTCGACCGAGCGGCCCGTGTGTTCAACGTAAATGTCGTTGAGTCGGGAGCGAAGGTTCAATATTTCACGCGCATGAATTTCAATATCCGTCGCCTGGCCCTGAAATCCGGCCGAGGGCTGATGCACCATAATCCGCGAATTCGGTAAGGAATAACGTTTGCCCGCTGCCCCTGCCGCCAATAACAGCGAGCCCATGCTTGCCGCCTGACCAATGCATAAGGTCGAAATTTCCGGCCGGACATACTGCATCGTGTCGTAAATCGCGAGACCCGATGAGACGATTCCACCTGGCGAATTGATGTAGAGCGAAATGTCCTTCTCCGGATTTTCCGCTTCCAGAAACAGGAATTGCGCGGTTACCAGTGAAGAAACGTGGTCGTCGATCCCCCCGGAAATAAAAACGATCCGTTCCTTGAGAAGGCGCGAAAAGATGTCGTAGGCGCGTTCACCCCGGTTTGTCTGCTCGACAACCATCGGGACGAGTGTGTTCATCGTAATTTCAGTCATTGTGCGGAATCAGTCCCTGGTTTGAAGTCATCTAAATGAAGGCCGACTCATTGACCCCTGGTCATCGACTCATTGGCCCCCGGTCATATGGTGCGACCTAGCGTATGCGTCCAGCAGCTATTTGCTCTTTTTCGGCGCAGCCTTCTTTTTAGCCGCCGGTTTCTTAACAGCGGCCTTCTTGTCAGCCGATGCGGCCTTTTTCGCCGCCGGTTTGGCATCAGCCTTTTTCTTCGCCGATGATTTCTTCGCGCTTTTCAAGCGAGCGAGTGCTTTTTCGCCTGGCGCCTGATCGGCATCAGGGTCGGCTGTCAGTTCATCAAGCGGCACGGTGCGATCTGTGACTTTGGCCAATTCAATAATGAAATCGACGACCTTTTCCTCAAACATCGGCGCCTGAAGCTGCGCTGAGGCCTGCGGGTCATTCTGGAAATGTTCAAAGATCTCACGTTCCTGACCGGGGTAACGCTGCGCCTGCGCACTAATCGCCCGATTGACCTCTTCCTGGGTCACTTTGATCTCGTTCGCTTCACCGACTTTTTGCAAAAGAATACCAAGGCGGACACGGCGTTCCGCGATTGCCCGATATTCCTCTTTGAGCTGGTCTTCGTCCTTGCCCTTGGCGTCTTCGTCTTCGTTGCCCTTCTCTTTGTCTTCCTCGACCCTTTTCCAGATCGCCTCGAATTCAACCTCGACCAGACCCGGCGGAAGATCGAAATCGTGCATTTCGTCAAGCTGATCGAGCAGCTTGCGCTTCAGACGTTCACGCGAGATCGAGGCATATTCGCCACTGATCTGCTCACGAACTTTGGACTTGAGATCGTCGAGATTTTCGAGGCCGAGGCCCTTGGCGAGATCGTCATCGATCGGCGGCCGTTCAGACACCTTTACTTCTTTGACATCGACTTCGAATATCACCGCCGCGCCGGCGAGATCGGCGGCCTGGTAATCTTCCGGGAAGGTCAGGCTGACATCGACATGGTCGCCAGCCTTCGTTCCGACCAACTGCTCCTCAAAACCCGGAATGAATTGTCCCGAGCCGAGCTCCAGTTGATGGGCCTCACCCTTGCCACCGTCGAACGGGACGCCGTCCCGTTTACCCAAAAAGTCGATGACGACGGCGTTGCCGTTTTCAGCTTTGGCGCCATCTTTGGCAGCGACAAATGTCTTCTGTTGATCGGCAAATTTCCCGAGCGCCTCTTCAATCGACGAATCATCGACTTCCGCGACCATTTTTTCGAGCTTGATGCCCGAAAAATCGGAAGGCTCAAATTCCGGCATCAGTTCGAGTTTCATCTTGAACTTGAGGTCTTCGCCTTCGTCAAATTTAGTGACTTCGATATTGGGCTGCATCGCTGGGCGCCATTCGTTCTCGGTCAGCGCCTCCTGTGCATTAGTATCGACGGTCTGCTGCAGCACTTCGCCGAGTACGGATTTGCCGTAGCGCTGGCGCAAGACCGACATCGGAACTTTGCCGGGCCGAAAACCGGGCAGACGAATCTCTTGCCCCAGTTTCTCTAGCCGCTCGACAACATGTTTTTCGATGTCGTCTGAGGAGACAACAATGGTGACTTCACGCTTGAGGCCGTCTTCTTCGGTCGATGTAACCTGCATTCGTCTAATCGTCCTTCTCGAGCCGCCCCGCCTGCGGCCAACGATGGCGCTCGGCGAACGGCTAAATACCGTTGGTGCGGGCGGAGGGACTCGAACCCCCACGACTTGCGTCACAAGTACCTAAAACTTGCGTGTCTACCAGTTCCACCACGCCCGCGATGACCGGAAACCAGCAGCCGGCGGCGACCAGCCACTTTTGACCAGTGGAAACCGGACGGGTTCTATAGCATACGGAATCCGGGCGCGAGCAAGGAATTTCACCTCGGCAATTGGCGTAGCCGGTCCCGGCCAAATGTTCCCATATCCGCCGATCTGCAGGGTTTAGCCGGTCTGGGTGGCTTACCGAGCGTTTTCAGCTTCCGCCACCTTAAACGTTGGGATGTCGGCAAGGACCCGGATCCGCTCTATCAGGTCCGGATTTAAGGGCGGTTGCCCTCGCAGCAAGAGGTCTGTGAACTCCATTCCGTAGATGACCCGGCCCCAAACGGTGTATTGGCCATCAAGATGGTGGGCATCGCCAAGAATGATGAAAAACTGGCTGTCTGCGGTGTCGATCTTGCCCAAATCATGTTTCATCCCAACGGTGCCACGAACAAATGTTTGATCTGATATCTCGGCCTCGAGAGTTTGGCCGCTGCCGCCCCGACCCGTGGCATCGCTAACATTTTTCCCGAAAGCCTTTGTAACCGCGGGTTACAGGAAGATTTTCAGAGCCGCGCCTTCAACTCTTTGAGAACGCCCGGGAGCGTTTCGTTAAGGTCTTCCGAAATCAATCCAGGACCAAATGCGCGGGCTGTTTCACCATGCAGCCACGCGGATGCTGAAGCGGCGGTAAACGAATCGAGACCCTGTGCCATCAACCCGATCGCGAAACCGGCAAGAACGTCCCCGGCGCCTGCCGTCGCCAGTTCAGGCGGCGCATTGGTATTGATAACAGCACGACCATCGGGCGCCGCAATCACCGTGTCAGCGCCCTTAAAGAGGACCGTCGCACCACAACGTTCTGCGGCCTCTCGTGTTTGGGCCAGTTTGCTACCCGAATTATCAGAGGGATTACCAAAGAGGCGCATGAATTCGCCGCTGTGCGGGGTCAAAAGGCAATTGTCCGACAAGGCTTCAAACAGTGTTTCTGGATCATCACGAAAAACACTGAGCGCATCGGCGTCAAGGACGCAAGCTTTGCCAAGCGCAAGTGCAGCGAGGACATTCTCTCTGGTCGAATCGCTGATACCGTTACCCGGGCCGAGCAGAATTGCATTTCTTCTTGAGTCTGAGATAAAGTCTATAAACCCTTGTTTATTCGCATAACTTGCCGTCATCACCGACGTTACATTGACGGCATTGATGGCCGTGGCCTCGGCAGGTCCGACGATGCCGACGAGACCGGCACCGATTCGAAGGGCGCCGCGAGCGGCAAGCCGCGCGGCACCGGTCATATCCGGATTGCTGGCGACGACCACCGCATACCCGCGGTCATACTTATGGCCATCAAGCTGCGGCCAGGGGTAGCGAGCAAGCCAGAGGTCGGGATGATTTTCTTCGACGCGCGCGCCATTTTCAGTAAGCGCCGAATCCGGGATGCCTATATCGGCAACGACGGTCTCGCCGGAATAGTGACGCCCCGGCATCAAAGTATGGCCGGTTTTGCGCCGGAAGAACGTAACTGTCAGATCGGCGACAACTGCAATGCCCTGAACATGGCCGGTATCGCCGTTGACACCGGACGGCACGTCGACGGCAACAACAGGAAGTCCCCGCCCGATTACCGCCTCCAAAGTCGCGCGCACCTCGCCTTCGATATCGCGGCTAAGGCCGGCCCCAAAAATGGCGTCGACCACCAGTTCGGCGTCTTCAATGGCATCCGGTGAAAGCGGCGCGATTTTCCCCTTCCACGTTTTGGCGGCCTTGGCCGCGTCGCCTTTGAGCGCTGACTTCTTGCCCAACAATGCGACCGACACGTCCCAACCGGCCTCAACGAGATAACGGCCCGCAACAAAGCCGTCGCCGCCGTTATTGCCGGGGCCGCAGAGGACGACGACTTTTCGCTTTTCGTACCGATCGCCGACATGACGGGCGATTGCAGCGCCCGCCGAATCCATCAGGCTTTCGCTACTGACGCCCGCATCAATCGCGGCCTGATCGGCGTCGTACATTTCGGAGACGCTCAAGAGGCGGTGAGGGACGGAACCTGTCATCGTTTGAACTTTGATTTCCGAACGGACGGCGCGCGAGCGCTATTTCGGATTTCGATAAAGCCGAACCCGCATCAGGTTGGTGAAACGAAATTCACCGCCGTCGCGGCCTTTTTCGAAGTTGTCATGCAGTTCGGCGGACTTAAACGCCTCTTCCTGATGCTTGTTGAACGTATTGCCGAGCATCCGCTGTTTGAAGGCGTCGAAATCGGGAAAGGTGTTGGTGATCGTGTACCAAAACTCCTCGACCTCCCCGAACAGCGTGTCGGCGGTGCGGGCGAGCGCGACGAGCGCCTGCGCACGAACAATCGTTTCATCGTGGACCGGTTTCGCCATCTGCGAAAACTCACCGCGAATGTCGGGTTCCATTACATAGAGAAAGCCATCCCGGCGCAGCACGCGCGCGGCTTCCTCTAGCGCCTTGTCCATGCCTTCGGCCGGCAGGTGATGAAGGGATTTGCTGAAAAAGACGCCGTCGGCAGAATTGTCGTCGCTCGGGATCGCCTCACCGCGGCCTTCGACCAGTGTGACGCCGTCCGGCAGTTCGGCGGTTTTGTTTAACTTTGCTTGAGTTGGGTCCGGCTCAAGCCCGAGAACCGTCGCGCCCCGTTTCGCCAACGCCTTGGCAAGCCCGCCGTTGAAACAGCCAACATCGATGATGTGAAGCCCATTGACCTTTACGAGCTGATCAATCGCGTCGATGTCCCGGACGTTGCCGAGATTATTGTCAAGTTCCAATTCGTCGAGCGCCATGTCTGAAATCCTTGTTGCGTACGCCACCCATTGTAGCCGATGGGGCTTTGCCGCTAAAGGTGGGTCGAATTGCCCGCCGAAGGCGGCAACAATCGATGCCGCTAAAGCGGCGGAACGAGGTCGAGTTTGGCGGTCGTTTCGAACACGTGTGCGGCGCGCAGCGCGAGGTCATCATTGCCCATCGCCGCTGAAATCAACATGCCAACCGGCAAGGCTTCTGAACTGAATCCGCAGGGCACGCTTAAGCTCGGCTGGCCACCGATGTTGAACGGATAAAGACAAGGATTCCAGTTTTTCCATTTGCCGTCTTCGCCTCATCGGGCCAAGAGCGGCCAACCGGAAAAGGCGTGACGCCGGTCGCCGCTGAAACCAGAAGATCGCATTGATCGAAGACCGCCTCCATCGCCCGCGAATATTCGGCGGCACGGATCAGAGCGGAGACATAATCGGCGGCGCTTACCGGTTCGCCGAGAGAACTCAGTTGGATAACAAGCGGTTCAAGTTCGTCGCGGCGATTTTCCGGCACTAAAGACACCTTCTGCGCCATCAGTCCGAAAAAGAGCGTGCGGTATGTGTTGAGCGGATCGTCGAGACCGGTTTCGATCCCCATCACTTTTGCGCCAGCTGACCCGAGCACTTTTGTCGCCTTCTCAACGATGCCGGCGACTTCTGATTTTATTTTGCCAAATCCAAGCCCGATGCTGAGACCTATGCCTATGCCGCTAAGGTCATTGCTCCATTTGTCCGGCATTAACGTTGGGCCACTGCGCGCCCATGGATCGCGCGGGTCGGGTCCGGATATAACTTTCAGCATTTCCGCCATGTCAAGGGCGGTGCGCGTGATCGGCCCCGGCGTCGCAAGATGCGCCCACGAACTCGGCGGCCAGGCTGATACGGTTCGTGCACTTGGTTTCATGCCGAGCACGCCGCAAAAACTTGCCGGTGTCCGGCACGAGCCGCCGCTGTCAGAGCCAAGCGCAAGCGGTCCCATGCCAGCGGCGAGTGCGGCCCCTGCTCCACCCGACGATCCACCCGCGGCACGTTCCAAATTCCAGGGATTGCGGGTAATGCCGTGGCGACGGCTTTCGGTGACGCCGATATGGCCCCACTCCGGCGTCGTCGTTTTTCCGAACAGGACAGCGCCCGCTTCGCGAAGGCGAGCAACAGCCGGTGCATCCTCTTTGGCCGGCGTATCGGGCGACACCATGGAACCCGATAGCGTTCGCGCGCCTCTAAGGTCAAATAGATCCTTGATCGAGACAGGCACGCCGTCGAGCGGCCCAAGAGCCGCGTTCGCCTTCCAGCGCGCGCCGATTGATCGGCTGCATTTCGTGCGCCAGCGGCATCGACATGTACAAAACAGTTGAGCGCTTCGTTATGTGCCTCGACTTCGGCAAGCACCGCATCGACCGCATCCCGCGGCGAAAATTTTCCGGACTTGAATCCGCCGCATAAATCGCCTGCGCTCAGTCGATGTAAATTGCTCATGGTTTCCCCCGCCGCTCACCTTTCTGCTTTCGCGACCCAACCTAGAAGAAAACATTGCGCAAACATTGCGCGAACATATTGCGCGAACGAAGAATGGGGGACTCCACTTTCATGAAAGGCCGCATTCTTTCCGTCTCGTTGCGCCGTTAGTGCGTTCTCTTTTTTGGGCTTAGCGGTCAGTCGGCGTGAACCAATCTTCCTCTGCAAGTTTGTCCCAAACTTTCTGCACCGCACGTCCGCCGGCAGCACCAACCTTGTCTGGATCATCAACCACCAGTTCCCCGTCGGCGACCTGGAACAATCCGTCGGTCATGACGTGACGGACCGAGAGGCCATGCGCGTAAAGCAGATTGTTGAGTGGCTCCGGCGGTAGCGCGCCGGTTCCGACCAGTGGCCCCGACACGTCGATGGTCGTGAGATCGGCCTTTGCTCCCGCTACGATGCGGCCAAGATCGGGCCGTTTAAGACCGTCCGCGGCCACCCTCGTCGCACCGTCAATCGCCGCCCAGATGGTCGGCTTTTTCATCGCGACCGGGCTGGTTTTTTCGATCAGAGACATCCGTGCCTGGCCGTAGAGGACAGCCAGTTTCATGTTCTCGATGTAGTCATTGGAGTGGGTATCAATGCCAATGTTGACATTCATGCCGGCTGCCAATGCTTCCGGATAGGGTTGTGTGCCACCACCGGCACCGCTGGCTGAGGGGCAATGGGCATAGACCGTGCCATGGCGATTGAGTATCTCGGGATCGGTGTCCCAATCGAGCCCATTCATGTGGGCGCCGAATACGGGCACGTCAAAGAGGCCGAGTTCTTCCAGCCATTGCACCGGCGACTTGCCCCACAGACGCTTGACCGTCTCCGTCTCCCCGGTCGACTGCGAGAGATGAAGATGAAGGCCGTTGCCGAGTTCAACAACGGCATCACGAATCGCCTTCATCGTTTCCGGGGTGTGGGTATCGGTCGCGTGCGGTCCCATCTGCGGTCGAATGAGGCCGTTGTTGGCCATATTGTTGCGCCGCCCGAATGCAAGATTGTCAGCAATTTCCTTGAGCGTACCGGGGACCGAATCGTGCAGCATCGAATCGTCCTGCCGAAGCCAGATCGGGAATAAGCGGGCAACGCCCGGGATCATGCCGGACGGATAGCCACGCACGCCCCAGCGCTTGGCGACGCGAACATAAGACTCAGCCTGGCGTAGACTGAGGCTCATCTCGACATGCGTCGTCGATCCACCGATAAGAAGTTCAGCGAGATTGAAGGCGGTGAGATCATCGAGTTCGTCGTCGCTGAGCATCTCGACCAATTCCAGTGGTCGCGCGAACGAACGTCCGCCTTCGATGATGCCCCGTGTGGGTGTCGCGCTACAGCAATGGGTATGACCGCTGATCAATCCCGGAACGACAAGTTGATCGGGTGCCAATATGCGTTGCCCAGGAACATCGATATGCCCCTCGCGCACCTCTTCGATTTGGTTGCCGCGAATTAAGATAGAAGCGTCTCGAAAAAGTTCGAGCTCGCCGTTTTTCTCCGTCAAAACCCAACCTGCTTCGATTACTTTGTCGACGCTGGGATTGCGTAACCACGATGCGTAACCAAGCGAATCCCGGCTACGGCTTGCCGCGCTGGAATTCCGGGATAGCGACTGCCCGACTCCTGAAACCGAAGGCGCCGCCAACACCACCTGTAAAATTGGGCGACGCGATGCGGATAATTTGGGTGCTTGATCGTCGCCAGGATTTGCAACGGCACCACAAATGAAACAGGAACCAGAATGATCACCATGCGCGGAATTATCTAAATGCGCCGCATCTACGGTCATTGTGGACTCCCTAAATTTTGTTGTTGGCGGTGAAAGATACGAGCATCCCGATCCGAACTGCAAAAACAATCGATTGAGGGGATCATCAAAACGATGCAGGCGACGGTCGCAGCTGCCGCGATGAAGACCGCCTGCCCCGTAAAGGGAGTCATTCTTGCGATTCGGCTTTGGAGGGCTATGGGTAGCGCGCATGACCTTTCGGTATTTTGACCGGTAGAACGCTGAATTGCAGTACAACGCCGACACATGCGAAACTTGCTCGAATTCACGGGAGGCTCAATTGGTAAAGCGAAAATCGACTCTTTCTCCGGCGCAGCAGGTGCGGGAAAAACTAAACCATCCCGTCATCGACGGGGACGGTCATATCGTCGAGATGAATCCGGTGTTGCTCGACTATCTCAAGATGGTCGCCGGTGCGCGGGTCGCAAACCGTTATGAAAAACTGATGACCAAGGGTGGTGGCCCGTGGGGCTGGTACAAACAAAGCCAGAGCCAACGCCAATCCCGCCGCACATTGCGACCACCGTTCTGGATCATGCCGTCTCGCAATACGCTTGACCGCGCAACCGCACTTTTGCCGAACCTGATGCGCGAACGGCTCGACGAGTTCGGTCTCGATTTCGCGGTCATTTACACCTCGATGGGTCTGCCGTTTGTAAGTTATGGCGACGAGGAACTGCGCCGCGCCGTTTGCCGCGCAATAAACACAATGTACGCCGACCTCTACGCCGAACATGGGGCGCGCATGACTCCAGCCGCGGTCATTCCCATGCACACACCGAAAGAGGCGATCGAAGAATCCGAATATGCGGTTCGCGAACTTGGCCTGAAAACGGTGATGATTGCCGGTACCGTCACCCGCCCGGTGCCGTATGTCGCCCGCACCGCGCCGAAAGCCGCGGCACATGCGACCTGGGTCGATTCACTCGGCATCGACTCACCCCACGACTACGATCCGGTCTGGGCAAAATTCATCGAGTTGAAGGTGGCGCCCGCAACGCATAGCAATTCAATGGGTTGGGGCGCACGCCGGACCACCAACAACTACATGTACAATCACATCGGACATTTCGCTGCCGCCGGTGACGCCTTCGCCAAAGCCCTGTTTATGGGCGGCGTGACCAAAAGATTCCCGAAACTGAACTTCGCCTTCCTTGAAGGCGGTGCGGCCTGGGGCTCGACGCTCTTTAACGACATTGTCGAACACTGGGAGAAACGCAACATCAAAGCGCTGAGACGCAATCTCGATCCGGCCAGGACCAATTCAAAGCAACTCAACAGGCTGATCGCTGAATATGGAGGGATACTTGCCAAGCAGGCCCGCGGTGCCGGGAAAGGCGACGCCACATACGGCGGCGCAACGGCGGGCGAGGAGCCGGACATTGATGATTTTGCCGCCGCTGGGGTGCGCAGCGTGAAAGATATTGAGAAACGATTTGTGCCAAACTTTTATTTTGGCTGCGAATCAGACGACCGAATGATTCCGATTGCCTTCAAACCGGAACATCATGTCGGCGGCGCGACCCTGAATGCGATGTTCAGTTCCGATATTGGCCACTGGGACGTGCCAAACATGAACAAAGTGCTGGCCGAGAGTTACGGATTTGTCGAAAAAGGATTAATGACCAAGAAAGACTTTCGACGTTTCACTTTCGATAACGCGGTTCGCCTGCACCGCGGCATGAATCCGGACTTCTTCAAAGGGACGTCGGTCGAAAAAGCCGCCGCTAAAGTTCAGTGAAGCGAAGAAATCTGAGCATGGCGCCTTTTAAATATGCCATCGCTGCGCTGGTCATGTTCAGCGTGTCGGGATGTAGTGAACTCATCCCCGACTTTTCTCTCCGCGATAACTACACCGGCAAGTCGATCTTGCAGCCGGGCAAAGTTCCAAAACCGATCAAGCGCGACGCCGAAGGCAATCCAATTATCAAGTAACAAGGGTGTCAGGGCGTACGGCCCCGGTCTTATTGGCCACCCTCGCCTAGATGTGTATGCCGTTCAGTTTGCCGAGCAGGCCGAGAAGTGTCGCTTGTTCCTGCGTTGACAAAACACCGTTGAACATCGACCGCGCTTCAGAAACCATTTGCGGGCAACAGCGTTGGTAAAGCATTTCCCCACGCTCACTTAATCGGGCAATGACCTCGCGGTCGGAATTCTCCGCCCGGCCGCGCGTGACGAGCCCATTTTCTTCAAGCTGTTTGAAAATTCGCGTGGCGTTTGACGGTGATATCGAAAGCCGTTTGGCGACATCGCCCATTCGCAGACATCCACCTGCCCCTAAAAGACTGACAACGTCGAGCTCCCCGACAAATAGGTCGTGTCGGGCCGCGACTTCGCCGCCCATTTCATTTACCGCTCGGTAAACGCGATGGACCTGGGTAACGAACTGCGCCAGCACCTTATCGTTATTCACTTCGTTCGCAGGCGGTTCGAAAATATTTTGCCACATAATCTGGCTCCCCAACATTGATGGACCGAACAATTATCGATCTAAGTGCGCAGGACGTTTTTGACAGGTCTTCGGAAACATAGGTGTGACCGCAATCACCAAATAGAAGTGTTTTTGACCTGAAATAGATGTCGGGTGTGACGGCGGTCACTAAAAACGGGTGGGGCCGCCGAAATTGTCTAATGTTTGGCAGAAATCTAGGGGTTTTCGGATCTCGCGAGGACGCCTAGACTACCCAATATTCGAACAT
>JAPYRS010000047.1 GCA_029936875.1 Alphaproteobacteria bacterium
GTATAGTGACGGTCCCGGTGATCCATCCGCAAGGGGTTTGCCCGGCAATGTTCCCGGCACCACCACCGAATAGGCCGGCACTCGCCCGAAATGAATTTCGCCGGTGCTCCGGTTTACGATCTTGGTGGACGCACCGATATAGACACCCATCGACAGCACCGCACCGGTTTCAACGATGACGCCTTCAGCGACTTCAGATCGCGCACCGATGAAACATTCGTCCTCGATAATGACCGGGTTGGCCTGCAGCGGTTCGAGCACGCCGCCGATGCCGGCGCCGCCGGAGATATGGCAGTTCTTGCCAATCTGGGCGCAGCTTCCAACCGTCGCCCAGGCGTCGATCATCGAGCCTGAATCGACGTAAGCGCCAAGATTGACGAACGACGGCATCAGCACGACGCCGGGCGCGATGTAGGCGCTGTGGCGGACAATCGCGTTTGGTACGGCACGAAATCCAGCCGCCTTAAATTCCTTTTCACCCCAGCCGGCAAACTTCGACGGCACCTTGTCATACCAGGATGTGGCTGAGCCCGGCCCCCCGGGAATTGTTTCCATGTCGTTGAGGCGAAAGGAAAGCAACACAGCCTTCTTCAGCCACTGATTGACGACCCAGTCGTTGCCTGATTTTTCGGCGACCCGAAGTTCGCCGGTATCGAGAAGCTTGAGCGTGCCGACGACGGCGTCGGCCACATCGCCGGTGGTCGATGTCGAAAGCGTATCGCGGTCTTCCCACGCCTGTTCGATTGTTTGCTGCAAGGCCGATTGAGGCATCAAATTATCCAATTTATTGAAGGCGCCGAGACAATAACTTTGCGCGCCCCGCAGTCAAGTGGAACGATGGCAAGCTTAACGATGGCAACCGTTCAGCCGTCGGTCGATCCGGGAACAAGGGTCTGCAAAAATGCCGGCAGGTCGGCGGTGACATGATCAATGTACTGATCATCTTTGTCGTCGCTCGCCCAGTCCGGGCTTCCCGTCACCCACACCGTCGTCATGCCGAGTTCTGAGGCGGGTTGGAGATTGCGCGCCATATCTTCGAACATCACCGACTTTTTCGGGTCGACGCCAAAGCGGGCGATAAAGTCGTTGAAAGACGCCATTTCCGGTTTCGGCACGTAATCAGCGTCGATGATGCCGTAAATGCCTTCAAAATGGTCGCTGATCCCCATTTGATCGAGGACCCTGTCGGCGTGGTAACGGGTCGCATTGGTGTAAATCAGCTTTCGCCCCGGCAGCGCCTCGAGGGCGGCATTCAGGGCCTCTCCAGACGGTAATGGGGAAAGATCAATCTGCTCGACAAAATCGAGGTAGGGACCGGGCTCCACGCCGTGTTTGGTCATCAATCCGCGCAGCGTGGTGCCGTAATCGCGGAGGTAGCCCTGTTGGACCACGCGCGCTTCTTCGAGGCTCACTTCAAGCAATCCTGCGACAAACTCGCCTATCCGGCCCTCAACCTGGCGGAATAAGGCGACATCTGCCGGATATACGGTGTTGTCGAGGTCAAAGACCCAGGATTCAACGTTTGCCAGCTCAATTGGAGGTGCGCTCGGATCTCTAATTTTAGCCATATGCTTATTTTGAAATGCCTGCCCGAATCCTACAAGAAGTCGATTAACGGAAAATTGGCGAGCGGCATCAGATTGTGGCGTCTACCCGGCAAAATTGTAGCGTTAGCCCGGCCAAGGTGGGTGTTTCGCCGCCCGGAGGCCGGTAGAATGTTGACCGTGTCATACTACGACTTTGGCACGGCAGAAAATTAAGGGTGGCTCGCTGGTCAACAGACTGCGGGCCGGAGGGAAAATTTGTTTGGCCGATAAACAGGGATTGCCGGGCACGCTCGAGGTTTCACCGGGGACGATTATTTCGTCTTTTCCCGGACCCGCTGCGCTGCTCGACGGCGGCGGTCGCGTGTTGGCCGCCAATGCCGAAGCCTCAACACTTGTCTCTGCGTTCCACGCCGGGCGACTGCCGTTGATATCAGACGCGCTTGAGGATTTGGCGAACAGCGATCGCCCGCAGGCAGAAAAAATCGACCTCACCGAAATTGGCGGCGAGACGGCGCTTGATATCACCCTGTTGCCGCTTCGCGACCGGGCCAACGGAGCCGAGCCCTTCGTCCTGATGCTGAGCCGCGAATCGACGTTGGAGCGAAACTTTATCAGCGCGCTGGTTGCGTCGCGTCAGCTGTTTAAGGATCTGGTTGGCTGTTCTTCTGATTTCGCATGGGAGACCAATGCCGATGGGACGCTCGCCTTTGTTTCAAATCGCGGGGCCATCGGTTATTCCGCGCGCGAGCTTTACGGACGCTTGCCGCGCGCCATGGTCGTCGAAGGAACCGACGAAGGTGGAGCCTTTCCGTTTGAAGGTCGTGCGCCACTCGAAAATGTCGAAGTCTGGCTGTTTGATGCGGACGGAAGGCCTGCCTGCCTGATGACCAGCTCCGTCCCGTTGGTTGATGAGAACGGGACCTGGAAGGGCGCGCGCGGCGTCTGCCGGAACATTACTGACGAACGCGAACGCACCGTCGCATCGGAGCGCGCCCGCAACCGCGAACGTCTGCTCAGCGAAATTGTCGATGCCATTCGCACCGAAGTTGAACCGTCGCGCATGCTGGAAGAAGCGGCGCGGGCAACCTGCCGGGCCTTGCTGGCCGACAATTGCTGGATTCTTAGAACGGACAAGAGTGGCGCGCTCTCTGACATCGCGCAGTCCGTCCGCCCGATTGAGTCAGTTCCCGATGAGACAATTAACGCCACGAGCAAGGCGCTTGAAGCGCATGAGGATGCTGGCGTGGTTACGCTCGAGTCCGGCGGCATTCGCGTCATGGTTGCGGCGGCGCAATACCATGACGCACTGAACGGCGCGATCTGCATCTCTCGTGATATCTCGGCTGATCTTTGGGATGACGACGAAATGGAGCTGCTCGCCGGTGTAGGCGATCATCTCGGCATCGCCATCGCCCAAATCTAAAGCCATGAAAAGCTCGAAGAACTGTCCCGCACCGACGAAATGACCGGTCTGCTGAACCGGCGTGCGTTCTTCGGGGACATCGAACGACGCCTGCAGGTCTTGAGGCGGCGCAAGCGAAAAGCGGCGCTCTTTTATGTTGATCTCGATAACTTCAAACAGGTCAATGACGTTCACGGTCACAAACTGGGCGACGAAGCGTTGATTGCGCTTTCTCAAATTTTGCAAAAAGAAATACGCATCGGCGATCTCGTGTCGCGATTGGGAGGCCACGAATTTGCCATGTGGCTGGAAGAAACCGACGAGACGGCCGCCGTCCAGAAAGCGGAATCGCTATTCAAGGTGGCAAAAGCCCTCACCGAATTTTCAGGATCGCCGGAACTTCCGCTTGGAATTTCAGTCGGAATTGCAGTGACGGAGCCGGACAGCCAAGAACCGATCAAGGGGCTGATCGCGCGTGCCGACGGTGCCATGTACATGATCAAGCACGGGGGCAAAGGCTCTTATGCCATTGCCGAGCCGGCCGCCACGGTGACGGGGGTCTAATCGAAATGGTTTTGGGGAAAATTTTTGGGCGGGGCAAGAACGGCAAGCCCGAAAAGACAAAGGGAGATGGTGGGCCTGACGGCGGCCTTTCTTACGATCAGGCAAAGAGCGTTGCTGGCGGCGAAGAAAAAATTGCGCGCGTCGAACTCGCCTCCCGGGAAGACGTTCGGCCGGAAATTCTTTATTACCTCGCAGAAGACCAGTCGCCCGATGTGCGGCGTGAGATTGCGCGAAATCCGCAAACCCCGCGCCAGGCCGACAAGATGCTGGCGGCGGACATCGACGACGAGGTGCGCTGCGTCCTTGCCTCCAAGATCGGTCGTCTCATTCCCGGCTTATCGGATCGGAAATCGAAAAAACTTTAGGAGCTGACGTTCGAAGTGCTGGGTGTGCTGGCGCGGGATCAGCTGCCACGCGTCCGGCAATTGGTCGCCGAAGAAATCAAGTATGCCGACAATGTGCCAGGTGACATTATTCAGGATCTTGCCCGAGATTTGGAATTGATCGCATCGGCGCCGATCCTCGAATATTCGGTTTTGCTGAGCGACCACGACATCCTTGAAATTGTTGCCGCCAACGCCGATCCCGGCGTTATGAGTGCGATATCGCGGCGCACCAACCTCAGCGATACGGTCTGTGATGTCATTGTTGAGGCGGGCGATCAGTCTGCCGTGGCGGCACTTCTCGCCAATACCAGCGCGCAAATTCGCGAAGAGACGCTCGACTCCATTATCGAAAATGCTGAAACCGTAAAAAGCTGGCACGAACCCCTGGTCCGCCGGCCAAAACTTTCGGGGCGTTCGGTACGCAGGATTTCCGAGTTTGTCGCCTCTTCGCTGCTGAATATTCTCTCCAAGCGATCTGACCTGGATGAAGACACCGCGCGCGACGTCGCCGATGCGGTGAAGAAACGCATGGACGCTGGCGCAACCGATGAAGACGATGATTCTGATTCGGAATTTGAACAGGCGGAGGCGGTGCGGGCGACCAAGATGCACAATGCCGGCAAGCTCGATGATGAGGCGATGACTGGCGCCGCCGAAATGGGCCAGCGCGCTTTCAACGTCCATGCCCTTGCCCTGAAATCCAAACTGCCAATTGCGGTCGTTCGCGACATCATGGGAACAAAATCCGGCAAGGCGATTACGGCGCTTGCCTGGCAGGCCAATCTTTCAATGCGAACGGCGATGGCGCTGCAGAAACATCACGCCCGAATATTGCCGCAGAACATTATCAATGCGCGTGGCGGTATCGATTTCCCGCTTCCCTACGAAGAGATGGAATGGTTCATCGAATATTTCGATCAGTAGCCGCGAACGGTTGATCTTTATCCGCTGCGACGAATCGCGAACCTAAAGTCGGCTTCGCTCAGTGATCGCCGTGGATCATGGTGCCGATACCGTGTTCGGTGAAAACTTCCAGCAGGAGTACGTGCGGCACCCGGCCATCAAGAATATGGGCGGCACCGGTGCCCGCTTTAACGGCGTTCACGCAGGTTTCCAGTTTTGGAATCATGCCCCCTGAAATTGCGCTGCCCGACAAAAGTGCGTCCGCTTCTTTTGCGCTCAGCCGGTTGATCAGCTTGCCGTCGCCGTCGAGCACGCCTTCGACATCAGTCAGTATGATCAGTTTGCTGGCCTTCATTGCGGTCGCAATCGCACCGGCGGCGGTATCGGCGTTGATGTTGTAGGTCTCGCCGTCTTCACCCATGCCAATCGGCGCGACAACCGGAATCATGTCGGCTTCATCCAGCACCCGAAGCGCATGCGGATTGATTTTCGTCGGTTCGCCGACGAAGCCAAGGTCGAGCACCTTTTCGATATTTGATTCAGGATCGGGTTTCGTCCGCTGCAGTTTTCGCGCCTGAATAAGGCCGCCGTCTTTACCGGAGAGGCCAACTGCGGTACCGCCCGCTTTGTTGATGTGGCTCACAATCATCTTGTTGATCGACCCGGCCAGTACCATCTCGACGATGTCGACTGTCGCCCGGTCCGTCACCCGAAGGCCGTCGACCCAATCGCTTTGAATTTTAAGCCGCTCCAGCATCGCGCCGATCTGCGGCCCGCCGCCGTGCACGACCACCGGGTTGATGCCGACCTGCTTCAGAAGGACGATGTCCTGAGCAAAGTTTTGCGCCAGTGCATCGTCGCCCATCGCGTTGCCACCAAATTTGACGACAAAGGTCTGACCGGCAAACTCCCGCATATAGGGCAGCGCCTCGGCCAGCGTCCGGGCGGTTTCAATCAATTTCTTGTCGGTCGGCATAATGCGGCGGGTTATATCGCAAACGCACGCATGTCGCTAGCGCGCCGCTAACAAGGTGAAAGAGGGTCGCTAGCGCTCCGCTGGCAAAGGGAAAGAGCGTCTCTAGCGTGGCGCTAGCAGAAGTAAGAGGGTCGCTATTGGTTGGCGGAGGGGTCGTTAGGCAGCGCCAAGCTCGGCCAATTCGGCCCGCAACTCCGGAATGCCGATGCCTTTTTCCGAACTGGTCAGCCGGATATCGGCATGGGCCGCGGGATGCTTGCGCAGCGTGTCGGCAGTTTTTTGCAGAATCTTCTCAAGGTCTCCGGCCCGGACCTGATCGACTTTGGTCAGAATGACCTGATAGACGACCGCTGATTCATCGAGAATTTTCATTAGATCGAGATCGGTACTTTTCAGCCCGTGGCGGCCATCGATCAAGAGACAGGTCCGCCGCAACACTGCCCGGCCCTTGAGATAGAGCCGCGCGAGCTCGGTCCATTTGGCGATTTCGGTCTTGGACGCCTTGGCATATCCGTAACCCGGCAGATCGGCGAGGGTGAGGCGTTCGCCCAAATCAAAAAAATTGATCTGCTGGGTCCGGCCTGGCGTTCGCGACGTCCGCGCCAACGCCTTTTGCCCGGTCAGTGCATTGATGAGGCTTGATTTGCCGACATTGGACCGGCCGGCAAAGGCGACCTCACCTTGCGTGAGGTGCGGAAACCCATTGGCATCGACGACACCGGCAATGAAAGTACACGGCGCGGCGAACAGCAGCCGGCCTCGTTCAAGTGCGGCCGGATCAAATGCTGGTGCGGCTGCACTGGTTTCGAAGTTTGGCTCAACTTTGGCCATCACGTGTGCCGATCATGTTCGCCCGCCAGTTTGTCGACGTTCGCGGGCCGCTTAGGTGATAGCGGCCGGGTTCTTGACGCCGGCGCGGCGCATGATGACCCACTGCTGAGCAACCGAGAGAAGATTGTTCCAGGTCCAGTAAATCACCAGTCCGGCCGGGAAACCGCCCAACAGGAAGACGAAGAAGAACGGCAGGAACATGAAAATCCGGGCCTGCATCGGGTCGGTTGGCTGCGGGTTAAGTCGCTGCTGCAGCCACATGCTGAGGCCCATCAGGATCGGCCAGATGCCGATGATTGGGATGATTTCGGGCGGACCCCATTGCAGCATACCGAAGGCTTCGAACAGGTTGAGCGGATCCGGTGCCGAGAGATCGTGAATCCAGCCGAAGAACGGCGTGTGTCGCATCTCGATGGTAACGAACAGAACTTTGTAGAGCGCAAAGAAAACCGGAATTTGCACAACGATCGGGAGGCAACCCGAAACCGGGTTCGCCTTTTCGCGTTTGTACAATTCCATCATCGCCTTTTGCTGATCCTGGCGAGAGTCCTTGTGGCGTTCCTTGATCTTCTTCATTTCCGGCGCAAGCAGTTTCATCTTGCTCATCGCCCGGTAGGATTTGTTGGCAAGCGGAAAAAAAATTATTTTGACGATAACGGTCAGCAGCAAAATACCGATACCGAAATTGCCGACGAAGTCGCTGAGGTAGCGCAGCACGATGAACATCGGCTTTGTCAGAAAGAACAGCACGCCGAAATCGACCGCGCGATCGAACAGCGGAATTTCCAAGGTCTTCTTGTAGCGGTCGAGAATACGAACAACCTTGGCGCCCGCAAACAGGCGGTTAGTCACCTCAACCTGATCGCCGGCGGCGATTTCAACACCGTCCCGCAGATAATCAATCCGGTAGCGGTCTTCGTCCCCGGCAAGGCGGTGATTGAAACTGGCGGTAATGGCTTCCCTTTGGTCGGGCACCAGGGCGACCAGCCAGTATTTGTCGGTGATGCCGATCCAGCCGCCCACGGAAGTTTCTTCAATAGGGCCGTCGTCTTCCATGTCGCCGTAATCGACCTGTTCGAGAATCTCGTCGAATACGCCGATGGCGCCTTCATGCAGAATAAAGAACCGCGTTGTCTTAGGTGTGCCGTGGCGGGAGATAAGACCAAACGGGAACAGCGTGACCGAGGCCGTGCCGTAGTTCACGACCCGTTGCGAGACAGTAAATAAATAGTCCTCGTCCAGCGCAATGGTGCGCTCGAACCGAAGCCCTTCGCCGTTGTCCCAGGTCAATGTCACCGGCGTTGTGGCGGTAAGCGTTTCGCGGTTTGAGGTCCAGAGGGTATCGAGACCGGGAAGCTTGATGCCCGCATCCCCTGCCGCCGACCAGCCAAACTCGGCGAAATATCCGTTTTCGGATTGGCTCGGTGAAAGCAGCGTGACGCGCGGGCTGCCGTCTTCAAGTTCCTCGTTATAATTATTGAGGATCAGGTCATCGATCTGGGCGCCGCGAAGAGAAATTGAACCGAACAATTTGTCAGTATCGATGTTGACGCGCGGGCTGATCGCTAGGGCTTCGGCACGCGGCAGGTTTCTGGATTCGGAACCGGGTACCGACACTTGCGCGCCGGCTTCATTTCGATCCGCCGGCACCGGGCGATTGGACGTCGATTGATCCTGCACCTGTTCGGTCGACCGTAGTGCGGCCTGGCGTGCCTGTTCGGCTTCGCGCCGCGGTGCATCATAAAATATCTGAAAGCCGAGCAAAATGGCCACCGAAACGGCGATGGCGAGAATAAGATTACGTTGTTCCAACATGGTGCGGCTTACAGATCTTTCGGTGAGGTTACAGAAGGGGTCGAGGCTGCGGGCGGAACCGGGTCATAGCCGGAACCCCCGAGCGGATGGCAGCGGGAAATTCTTCGGGCGGCGAGGAATGTGCCTTTGAGAGCGCCGTGCGTCTTCAGCGCGTCCGCCGCGTATTCAGAACAGCTCGGCGCGAATCGGCAGCGCGGCCCAAGCATCGGTGAAATCAGCAACTGATAAAGCCGGACCGGAATTAAGGCGGCCCGGGCGGCCAGCGAAATTCGGGTCGGGCCACCACGGGTCGTTGGATCGGTCTGTGAAGGGGAAATCGGCATCTCAGTCATCTAATATCTGTCTGGTCGTTTCGCCAGACCTTAAGTTTTTGAAGTGCAGTTTCCATGTCGCCAACCAGCGCCGCATAAGGCCTATGAAGCGTTCCCTTGCGGCCAATAACGACAAAATCCTGCCCCTTTGCCCCATGGGCAGGCAAGACCTGGCGCGCAACTTCCCGTAGACGGCGTTTGGCGCGATTGCGAATGGTCGCGGCGCCCACTTTCTTGGTGACCGTAAATCCGACCCGGAGGCCGTCTTGGTCTTCTGATTTAGGCGTCGGGTGTACCTGCATGACCAAACCTGGTGCCGCGAACCGTCGCCGACCTGCGGCAACACGTAAAAAATCGGCGCGCCGCCTCAGACGTCCGATCGAATCAGGCATGTCAATTAATGGCCCTTAGGCCGAAAGCCGCTTGCGTCCCTTCGCCCGACGACGCGCCAAAACCTTTCTCCCACCCACTGTTTTCATGCGGGAGCGGAAGCCGTGGCGGCGCTTGCGGACAAGGACGCTCGGTTGAAAGGTTCTTTTCACGTCGATATCTCCGGGTAAAGGCTTGGGCAGAAATCAAGGCTTTGGCGCCCGCTGCTGCCACAGCCGGAACGGCCCGCTGTATAAGGTTTTGCCCATTCTAAGTCAATGGGGCGGTCCCGGCAGAAGCACCTCTCCCCATGTCACAAGCGTGGCACTGGGCGCGGGATAGGCTGGATTCTGGCCCATACCTTCGCATAGGGTGCCCGGCGAGCGGAAATGAGGGGTTATGGGCGACCAAATTCGGACCGACATCTGTGTGATTGGGGCGGGCGCTGCGGGCCTTGTGGTGGCCGCGGGCGCATCCCAGTTCGGCGCCAGCGTGGTTCTGATCGAAAAAGGCAAAATGGGCGGCGACTGCCTGAATTATGGCTGTGTCCCGTCAAAGGCACTGCTGGCCGCGGGTCGGATGGCGGCGATTGGCGCCCGCGGATCGGTCCTCGGCATTCATCACGCTGAACCAAAAATCGACTTTGCCGCCGTCCACGACCATGTCGCCGGGGTAATTGAAGCGATTGCGCCGATGGATTCGCAAGCCCGATTTGAAGCGCTCGGCGTGCACGTGATCCGTGACGAGGCGCGCTTTACCGGTCCGGACCGGGTCGAGGTTAGCGGCCAGACCGTGATCGCGCGGCGCTTCGTCATCGCCACCGGTACCCGCCCGGCGGTGCCGGTGATCCCGGGCCTCGATCAGGTGCCGTATCTCACCAACGAGACTTTGTTCGACCTTGAAGCTGCGCCCGGCCACTTGATCATTCTTGGCGGCGGCCCGGTTGGCATCGAAATGGCGCAGGCGCATCACCATCTCGGGTGCCGGGTGACGGTCCTTGAAATGGACGAGCCGCTTATGAACGAAGATCCGGAAATGGTTGCCCTTCTGGTGGCAACATTACGGAGAGAAGGAATTGACCTCCGCACCCAAACCAATGTGACCGCGGTTGGTGGTTCCGCGGGCGCAATTGCCGTCACGACGGAATCAGATGGAACAAGTGAAACAATTTCGGGGACGCATCTGTTGGTCGCGGCAGGCCGGGCCCCGGTGCTGGAGGCGCTCAATCTTGATGCGGCCGGAGTGCGAACGACCGCGCGCGGCGTCACCGTCGATGCCCGCCACCGGACGAGCAACCGGAAGATTTACGCGATTGGCGACGTCGCCGGAGGGCCGCAGTTCACCCACCTCGCCGGGTATCAGGCGGGCATTGTTCTCCGGAACATTCTGTTTCGTTTGCCGGCAAAAGCAAAAACGAATGCGCTGCCGCGGGTCATTTATACCGAACCCGAACTCGCGCACGTTGGATTGACCGAACGCGAAGCGAGATCGGACGCGGCCTTAAAAATTGAAATCCTGCGCTGGCCGCTTAGCGAAAATGATCGCGCCACTGCTGAACGCAATCCGGACGGATTGGTCAAAGTCATCGTGACGACTCGCGGAAAAATTCTCGGTGCCAGTATTCTTGGTCCGGGCGCGGGCGATCTCATTCTGCCGTGGACGTTGGCGATCTCAAACGGGCTCAAGATTGGTGCGATGGCCGCCGTCATTGCGCCCTACCCGACCCGCAGTGAAGCCTCCAAACGGGCCGCGGGAAATTACTACATGCCGCGTTTGTTCACGGCCCGGACCAAGGCTCTCGTTCGCTTTCTCGCCCGGTTCGGTTAGCCCCGACCGGCGATTGGGACCCCGAGACGCCTGCAGAATCACTGAGATTCCTTGCAGGTAGCCTCGATTTGGAGCCGTCAATTCCGTTGAAAAGTCCGTGAAAAGTTGGCCGAATCCGCCAATTTCTGCTATTTCCAATGCCATGGACACGTCCCGATCACGTCTGCCCCGGCTCGTGCACAGCCTTTCTGCGCGCGTTCTCGTGCTGACGCTGTTTTTTGTCATGGTCAGTGAGATTCTGATTTATCTCCCGTCGATCGCCAGCTTCCGCATGTCTTATCTGCAGGAGCGTGTCGCGGCCGCGGAATTGGCCACGCTCGCCCTTGAAGCAACGCCAGACAAAATGGTCAGCGCCGAACTGGAGCAAAGCCTGCTTGATCAAGCCGAAGTCCTTGCGGTTGTCGTGAAAATGGAAGAGGTGCGGTCGCTGGTTCTTGGCGCAGCCCCGCTTGATACGATCAACGGGTTTTACGACATTCGCGAAACCACGCTGGTCGCCCGCATCCGGGATGCTTTTGAAACCATGGCCAAGGCGGACCGAACAACCCGCGTCGTCGATTCGGCGCGCGGCGAATCAGAAATGCTGATTGATCTGGTGATGGCGGAAGCGCCCATGCGCGCCGAGATGTTCTCGTTTTCATGGCGCATCCTTTCGCTTTCGCTGGTGATTTCGTTTGTGACGGCGGGCCTGGTATTTTTTAGCCTGATATTCTTCTTTGTCCGGCCGATGGCGCGCATCACCGAAGCGATGATTGCATTTCGGGAATCACCGGAAGACGTGAAACAAACGGTCATTGCGACCAGCCGCCGCGATGAAATCGGCGTCGCCCAACGGGAACTTGCCGACATGCAGTTCGAACTGCGCGCCGCACTTCGCCAAAAAGAGCATTTGGCCCAGCTCGGCACCGCGGTCGCCAAGATTAATCATGATCTTCGTAATATTTTCGCCACCGCTCAGCTTGTGTCAGACCGGCTTGCCGTTAGCGGCGATCCCGAAGTGCAGCGCTTGACGCCGACGTTGGTCAAAGCGATTGATCGCGCGGTTGAGCTTTGTACGCAGACATTACAATTTGGGCGCGCCCGCGAGACGCCGCCGTCCCGGACCCGCTTTCCGCTTCGCGATCTTATTGAAGATGTTGGTGCCGCCCTTGGGCTCAATGAAAATGACGCACCGTTTTGGGAAAACGAAGTGCAAGGGGACCTCGAAATTAGCGCGGACCGCGAACAGATTTTCCGCGTCCTTCTCAATCTCAGCCGAAATGCGGTCGACGCGCTTCGGGATCAGCCCGATGGGCGGATTGCGATTACGGGCGGGCTCCGCAATCATTGCGCGACAATTTACATTGCCGACAATGGTCCGGGCATGCCGACGACCGCACGTGAAAACCTGTTCAAGCCCTTTAAGCATCGGCCAAATCAGGCGGAACCGGGCTTGGTCTCGTGATTGCCCGCGATCTTGTTCAGGGCCACGGCGGCGAAATTACGCTCCATAAAAGCGATGAGCTCGGCACCACCTTCCGCCTAGCGTTCCCAAGCAATATTCACGAGATCATGGGGGCTGCCGCAGAGCGGGCAGCGGGCTAAGGCATCATTAGATTTGGCACGGGTGCGGCAATGGCCCGGCACGACATAACGATGCGGCGAGGCCAGTGACCGCAAGGCCGGTTTCCTTCTAGGCTGGCACCGTGATTTTGTTGGCCTCGGTGGGCGCTCAGCGATGAATTGGGACCCGGACCTCTACGGCAGCTTTCAGGGGCCACGATTGCGCCCGGCGCTTGATCTTCTGGCCCGGGTCGAACTCGAATCCCCGAAGATAATTTTTGATCTCGGTTGTGGCCCCGGCGAGGTCACGCGATTGCTTGCGGCCCGTTGGCCGGATGCCGTCGTCACCGGTGTCGATACCTCGACCGAGATGCTTGAAAAAGCACGCGCCAGCGACGGCCAAACCAAACAGCCCTTCGATGGCCAGACCAAGCGGCCCGGCGGTGATATCAATTGGGTCGAAGGCGACATCGGTGAATTTGAAACCGAAAAGGCCGATCTGATTTATTCCAATGCGGCCTTCAATTGGATTGCCGACCACGACATCGTCTTGCCGCGCTATCTGAATTCGCTCCGCCCAGGTGGGGTGCTGGCGATCCAGATGCCGCGCAATTACGGCGATGTCACCCACGTTGCGATGGCTGAATCGGCAAACGCCGGACCGTGGCGGGATGCACTGGCGCATTTGATTATCGATCCGCCGGTGGCCGAACCCTCCCGGTACTACGATATTCTCAGCCGTCTCGCAGAGAACCTGGAAGTTTGGGAAACGCGTTATTTTCACAAACTGGAGGGCGAAGATCCGATTGTCGAATGGTTTCAGGCGACTACGCTTCGGCCGTTTCTGGAGGCTGTTGGCTCCAAATTTAGGGACGCGTTTCTCGCCGATTACCGTGCGCGAATTCGTCTCGCCTATCTGCGTCAGGCCGATGGCCGGACCCTGTTGCCAATGCGGCGCGTCTTTGTCCTCGCCACGATGAAAGCGTCCTGAACGTGTTTCTCAATGTGGCGTCGATTGACGCTTTCAACGACCGGGCGCTAGCATCGACGCCTCAATGTAAGGAACCTGCAAAATGATTCGGCCCGGACCCCGCAACCTCATCACCGATGTCGACGGAATCTCTGTCGGCAACGCGGCCCGTGCCGACGCACGAACCGGTGTCACCGTTGTCCTGCCGGACGAGGCATGCATTGCCGCAGTCGATGTCCGGGGCGGGGCGCCCGGCACCCGCGAAACAGAATTGCTCAACCCAGTTTCGCTGGTCGATAGGGTCGATGCGATCTCGCTTTCCGGTGGTTCTGCCTTTGGCCTCGGTGCCGCAGAAGGCGTCGCCACCTGGCTCGCCGCGCAGGGACGGGGCTTCGAGGCAGCCGGGTTCAAAATTCCGATTGTGCCGGCGGCAATTTTGTTTGATCTCGCCAACGGCGGCGAAAAAAGTTGGGGCAACGAATCGCCCTACACGGTACTTGGCACCGAGGCCTGCAGAGAGGCGAAAGATGCCTTTGATTTAGGCAATGTTGGTGCCGGCTTCGGTGCCACTGCCGGTCCCCTTAAAGGCGGCCTCGGCAGTGCGTCGGCGGTTCATGTTGATGGTCTGCAAATCGGCGCGATTGTCGCCGTCAATTCATCCGGTCCGGTGACGATGCCAGGCAGGCCGCAATTCTGGTCGTGGGCGCTCGAACAAAATGAAGAATTCGGCGGCCTCGATGCGCCGGGCCATGTTATGGGGCTCGATTTTGATTATCAGTCGGACGCCGTCATTGGTGCCAATACCACGCTTGCCGTTGTCGCAACCAACGCCAGTCTTACTTCAGCGCAAGCCACACGGGTTGCCATCATGGCCCAGGACGGCCTTTCCCGCGCGATCAGGCCGGTTCACACGCCGTTTGATGGGGATACGGTGTTTGTTCTCTCGACTGCGAAAAATCCGCTCGCCGACCCTACGCCCGCTGCCATTAGCCGGATCGGTGCGATTGCTGCGGACTGTGTTTCCCGTGCTGTGGCGCGCGGCGTCTATCTCGCGGAATCAATGGGGGATATGCGCAGTTACCGCGAGGTTTATGCCGGTAAAGTTTAGGGCGGCTCTCAACGGTCTTGCCAAAAAAAAGCCCGCATAATGCGGGCTTTTTTCTATTGGTTTAGCGCCGCCTTAGCGCAGGTAGATATGCACTTCATTGGTGAAGGCTTCGGGGCTTTGCGACGACGACAGTGAGATTCGACCCGCCGGAAGGCCCATATCGATCAACGCCCGAAATACCGTTTCGGCATTGCGTTTGGATTTCGTCGTGTTGAGTGCGACGTCGGCAGGAGAGCCCTGGTTTGGTGTCACCGCGACAAGGTCAAACTGCGAATTGGGCCGGGCCTCGAGCGCGCGGTTAATCGCCGTATAGAGCGCCTGTTCAAAAGGCACGTCTGGGCGATCAAAGCGGATCACAACCAAAGGCCGGCGACCTGAAGATGCTGCGGTCCGGTTTGAAACGGGTGCTTGCGTGGCGATCGGGGCGGCGCTGGCAAAGGCGCGATTGGCAAGGCTGCGACCGAGCAATTCACCATTTTTGATGGCCAGCGAGAGCGTCGTGAGATTGCTGCGTTCGTTGCCGACATAAGCTGTCTGACGGCTCACGTCTTCGCTCAGTTCATTCAGGAGACGGTCGATCAAGACAACGGTGCGGTTGGTTTCGTCTTCTAGGATGGCGAGCTGGCGATGGTCTTCGTCGATGGCGCCGGCAAGACCGTAAGTCGCGCGGACGGATTCGAGAAGGAAGGCGGCGAACGCCGAATCATTTGCAACCGTGTTGGCCAGCGTGTTCATGCGGGCAATGCCCTCACCCATGCCATCAAGTTCGGTTTGCGCGAGGTTCCACTGATCGACCAGCACCGGGTTGCCGGGCGTCGTGCCAATTTGCAAGCGGGTCGAAATCGCGGCGACGGTGCCGTGATACCGTTGCGAGGTCCCCATCGTTTCGATGCGAATAACCTGCAGGCCCTGGTTGCGTTGAATGATGTTCCGCTGAAGGACTGCAAGATCACCCCGAATCTGGGTCACCCGCTGGCCGACAAATGTTCCCGTCGATTGACCGGGCGTCACATTCAGGCCGCCGAAACTTGTACTGCCCAGCGTCGGTGGCGCTGTCGGCGTCAAGGTCGGCGCTGCGGCCAGTTCAGTCTGGGAAGGGGCAATCTCAATCCGTTCCGCCGGCGCAGCAGATTCGTCTACGGCCGATCCCGGAAAAATCGCATCCGTTACATACGCGCAGCCCGTGAGAAGAGCCGCCGCGCCCAATATTGATAATATCGATTTTCTATGCGCCATTCGCTGCAAACACCATTTGAGAATAAATCGGTCGCATACCCCGGTTAGCGGTTCCAAATAAAAGGTCAATCTTTGGCCCGCGAATACTTGCCGATGATTTCAGAGTGCCCCCTAGCTGGTCAATAGTCCCAACTTTTTGCTTTTGCGCCGGCGATCTTAGCGAATGGGGTAACAGGCGACAAGCGACTTCTTGCTGCTTTGCCATGGGGTTATGCGTCAATCCAGGCAAATAAGGCATCCAAACTGGGCCACGCCGACGGCATTTGCGGCCAGTTGCTCGATTGCTTGCCTGCCGGGATCGATTTGAGTAGGGTCCTTGCCCTTCCGCGCGGTGGGACCATAGTGTCCCTCGCCGGTAAGCGCCCGTAGCTCAGCTGGATAGAGCACTAGACTACGAATCTAGGGGTCGGGAGTTCGAATCTCTCCGGGCGCGCCACTTTATTTTGCCTCTGCGAACAAGATTTCCAACCGGCAGGGCGAAGTTGGTGGCCGACAAACATGTGGTTGGCTGGCAATCGGGGGCCGTCATTCATGATTGATATTGCTTTGATGGGAAAAGGTCGCGTCTATCGAATGCTCGACCCATTATAGGAAGGTACCGCCAGCCTTACTTTTTCGGATGGCAGCCCATAATCCGTCAGTTCCGGTCCTTCCGGCTGGGAACAGAGGCCAGAAACATAGAAATGCAAAATAAATGAGACTGTGCCGATTTAATGACGATCGCCTCGGTGCCGTGACCGGAACCGGCATCCACGACGTCACCGAAATTATCAAGAAACTTCCGCCGCAAAAATGGCCGGCGCAATTCGGCGACGCCCTGATTTCGAATCTGGACCTTTTGCGGCCCGACATCGAGGCGCTTGTCGACGGGGGCGATGCGATTGATCCCGAGACGGTGACACTGCGCTCGCCCGTTGCCAACCCCTCAAAAATTATTGCGGCCCCGGTCAATTACAAAAAACATCAGGACGAAGCGAATCGCGACAAGGAAATAAACTTTGGCCGGGACGTCAAAACCATCGATCACTACGGATTGTTCCTGAAGGCGAATTCGTCCCTGGTTGGACCAGGCGAAGGAATTGCGCTTCGGTTCCCAGACCGCCGCAACGACCACGAGGTGGAGCTCGCCGTCATCATCGGAAAACCGGGTAATGAAATTTCGCGGGATGACGCCTTGAGCCATGTCGCCGGTTACGCGATCGGTCTCGACATCTCCGTCCGCGGTACAGAGGATAGATCGCTGCGTAAATCGATCGATAGCTATTCGGTATTGGGGCCGTGGATCACGACCGCCGACGAAGTAAAGGATCCGGGCAATCTTGATTTCTCGTTGACCGTCAACGGCGAGATTCGTCAACAATCGAATACATCTGAACTTATTTTCGATGTGCCTCGCCTGATCGAATATGCGTCAACGTTTTATACGCTTCACCCCGGCGATATTATTATGACGGGAACACCGGAAGGCGTCGGGCCGTTGCAGCCGGGCGATATACTTGCTGCCCGAATCGAATCTGTCGGCGCCATGAACGTCGAAATACGCGCGACCGAGGGCGCGTAATCCAACGGGCGGCGCTTTGACTGCAGATCTCTCGTATTCGCAAATTTCTGCCGAGATCGTGTCGAAGCTCAACGACCGCGGGCTGATCCTTCGCGGTGCATTTCACGTTGACGCCAAAGACAATGTCCCGGCACTAAAGGATGGCCGGGCGGTGCGAACGCTGATCCTGATCGGCAATGCCCGACCAGCCATGTGGCGTGCCTTCTCAGGCGCACGTGATACAGATGAATTCGACAATACCGGCGCCGATCCGCTCAACGACTGGAGCGCGGAAATTATATCTGAGTTTGCTAAAACGATCGGTGCGACACCCTATTTTCCGTTCACCGGTCCGGCCTTTCTGCCGTTCCAAACCTGGGCGCTTCGCGCTGATACGGTGCACAAATCGCCGCTCGGTATCCTGATCCATCCGAAATATGGACTCTGGCATGCGTATCGGGGTGCGCTCGGATTTGCGGAGCGGCTCGATATTCCGGGGCCCCTGGCGAATGCCAGTCCTTGCGACACCTGCGCCGACAAACCGTGCCTCAGCAGTTGCCCGGTCAACGCCTTTGACGGCGAAGAATATGACGTGCCCGCATGCCTCACCCATGTGCAATCAACCGCGGGTGCGGACTGTGTGGAGGAGGGATGCCGTGCGCGGCGTGCCTGTCCGGTGGGCGAGCCCTATCACGCCGATCAGGCGCGCTTTCATATGGAAGCCTTTATTCGCGCCAGCATTGCCAGCATTGCCAGCAAATGGCAGCGCCGGCGCCGGCGATAAAATCTAGCCGACCACCGGCACCTTGATCGGCCGTGGGGATTCGCCGCGGCTCCAACTCTCCCACATCAACCGGTAGGCGGCTTCGAGGTGGCGTGCGAGGCGGTCCGGACCAAACAACGGTTTTGTCCCTCGGTTGGCGCTAAGTTGTTTTCGCAAGCTCACCATGCGTTTGCCATTGGTCGCGAGATCCCTGACCAGGTCGGCATAAGATTCGCGGTTCGCGCAAATCAATTCCGCCATTCCGATTGCCGACAGAATCGATGCCCCGGTACGCTCGCTATGGGACGGACCCTCAATGGTGACTACCGGGATGCCCGCCCACAGCGCGTCCAAGGTCGTCACGCCGCCGGTGTGGTATTGCGTGTCGAGCGCAAGATCGGCGAGGCGGTGGCGGGCGAGATGTTCGGCGTGTTCGGCGCGCGGTGCAAACACAATGCGCGCTGGATCGATTCCGGCGCTGGTTGCAGCCTCTTTTAGATTGCGCGTCGCCTCTTCCGCGCCTTCACGAAGCCACAGCACGGCCTTTGGAAG
>JAPYRS010000198.1 GCA_029936875.1 Alphaproteobacteria bacterium
GTCCGGTCAGCCGGGCCGCGGATCTCTTCCATGATCTGGTCGACGCGCGAACCCTCAAGCGCCTTTTGCAAAAGCCGCTCGGTTGATTCGTAGGTTCCCATCAGCGAGCTGGCGGTCGAGAACTGACGCGCGAAATCAACGAACAGGCGTTCGACAATTTCCGAGGTGACACCGCCGAGGGTTGCCATCACCTGGCTCATCTCGCGAATCTCTTCATCGTCCATCTGCTCAAACAAGCGACCGGCGCGTTCCTCGCCAACGGAAAGAATCACCACCGCCGCCTTCTGCGGACCGCTTAAATCCCGAGCACCTTCTGCACCGTTCGCCATCGTATGAACTCCAATTGCCAGTCGAAGGAAACAGACCAGCTCATACCTAAAGGTTCCGCCAATCTTGGATTGCGTTCAAGGGGCGAAGCCGAATCAAATGACCCTAATGAAAATTGGTTAAGATACTGAACCAATGGCAAAATAAGGGTTTTACAGACCGTGCGTTAAGGGGCGTCGAGAAAGTCCCGGACGAGGCCGGCAAACTCGGCGGTATGCGCCTCGTAGACCCAGTGTCCCCAGTCGAGGCGTTCGATAAACCGGCCATTCTTGATGCGTGTTTTTGCCCGTCTTGTTGGCAGTTCGATGTCATCGGCGGCGCAAACGACGAGGACGGGTTGCTCGACAGTTTCGAGGCGGGCACCCATGTCATGTTCAAACACCGCCCGATGCGCCCACCAGAGGCGTTCATAATCGCGAACCGAATCGGCGACATAACGGCCAATCATTTCATCGGTGACGCCCTCGCTGCGCCACGACGCCCAGCCGGTCCACTTCTGCGCGACATGTCCGCCGTCGTCTTTGATCGGTTGCGGACCGTAATCAATCTTTTGTTTTGCCAATTCCTCCGCTGAATAACAGGAGGCACCGACAAGGACGAGCCGACGGACCTGATCCGGGCGTTGGTGGGCGAGTTCGACGGCGAGCCGGGATCCCGTATGCGCACCGAGAAGATCAACTTCGCCAAGTCCGAGGGCGTCGATAACGTCGCCATGGGCGGCCGCGTAGTCGCCGAGGTCGACCAGATCAGGCGGCGGATCGGAATATCCGTAACCCGCCGTGTCCGGTGCGAAAGCCTCGCGGTCTTTTGCCATTTCCGCAAGGAACGGCGCATACATGCGACCTGAACCGGGACTGAGATGAAAACAGACCAGTGGCCTTGCGCTCGGATTTTTCGGTCGCGCAACGTGAACATGTATTTGTCCCCATCGGCCGCTTACATATTCGCGGCCAACTTTCACTATTGCCAAATGCCTTACTCCAAATATCAGGAATTGGTTGGCCGAATTCATCGGCCGAACTAAACCGATCCATTGCCGTGCTTTGAAGCGCGCCTAGGCCGTCGTTACATAATCCCGTAACGCATCGGCCTCGGATTGAATTTCCTGTAGGCGCTCTTTGACGACATCGCCGATAGAGATAATGCCACATAACTGTCCGTCTTCAACGACGGGGACATGGCGAAATTTTCGGTCCGACATCTGCCGCATGATGGTCGCGATCGTGTCGGCCGGTACGCAGGTCTGGACATCTTTTGTCATGATCGATGATGCCGGATTTTCCAGCATTGCCGGCCCGTCTTGCGCGAGGCTGCGAACAATGTCGCGTTCCGAAATAATACCGCAAAGGGTACCGTCTTCATCACAGATGACGACAACACCGATTTTCTTTTTCACGAGCGTACTGACGATGCTGGACAACGGTGTGTCCGGTAGATCGGTAAAAACAGACGCGCCTTTGGTCTTTAAGATTGCTGCGACGTTCATTTTGATCTCCACCCAAAAATGGCGAAGTGGCCACTATTATCTGATCAAACGATAGCACCGCGAGTTTAAAGATTGCCAGTAACGTCTGGTTACAATTCGAGATGAATTCAGCGATATAGGAATAAATAATCGATATTAATCAATTGGTTATGTAGATATCCGCATCAGCCCGGAGGACCGGGATTATAAAAATTCAGGGCGAATTCGGCGAACTTATTGCGGGCGATCGCTTGATTCGTACTAAATAGCTTTCCTTAGGAAATGTGGCTCTCGTGGTTTTCCAGATACCAGGTTGCGATTTCCTCGCGATTTGTGAACCAGACGCCGGGTAGAGACTGTGCGTATTTAATGAACTCCCGGATCGCGCGAACCCGGTACGGTTGCCCAAAAATATGCGGATGAATACCAACATTCATCATGCGGCCACTTTTTTCACCCTCGGCGTAGAGCACGTCGAGCTGTTCGATCATCACTTGCAAACCCTGATCGGTGGTCATGCCGCGGCGCTGGAACAATGTGAAGTCATTGATCTCAATCGTGTATGGCGTCGACACAATCGGGCCGGAAGGCGTGTCGATCAAATACGGCTGATCGTCATTCATTATGTCGCAATAAAAAATCAATCCTTCCTCGGCGATGAGGTCGGGTGTCCGGAGCGTGCCGCGAAGCGACGATGACAGCCAACCCTTGGCTTTGCGGCCGACGACTTTTTCATAGGCGTCGAGAGTCGCTTTGATGACTTTCCGTTCCTTGTCTTCGTCGAACATATAGTTGGTGAGGAGCTCGCCCTGCTCGTAGTTGTGGGCGACGATCTCCCAGCCGCGCTCATTCGCGTGATCAACCATTTGACGCCGTTCGAGTGCGGTCTTCGCGTTAATGGTGCAGCTCGCGATCGCGCCGGTTTCTTCAAATATATCGTAGATGCGCCAAATGCCGCTGCGCTGGCCATATTCGCGCCACGAAAAGTTGGGCCAATCAATGACATTGCCAGGCAGAAGATCCGGGAGGGCAGGCGGCCCACCGGCATAATATGGCTCGGTGGTATCTTTGGTTCGGTCCCAATGCTCGAGATTGATCGTCATGATCAGAGCAACGCGTGCACCGCCTGGCCATTTGAGCGGCTTGCGTTCCGGCATGGGGACATAATCGTATTTCAAGGCAACCTCCCGGTTTTCGTCTTGTTCAATATGTGCCGCCCGACCGTACCGGTTTGGATGCACACACAATGTCAGTGACGCGAATCTAACGAGCCCGCTTGGAATTCGTCAACGTGGTCCAAAACGCGCTTTCGGCCTTCGTGTTGACCGCCATTTTTCGCGCCCCTAAAGTTGCCGCCTGGGTTGGGGACTGGGGAAACATTCAGACCGACCAAATTGTACTTTCTAGGGAGGCTGAAATGGCAGAACCAGTAAAGGCGGGTATTGGTCCGTGGGC
>JAPYRS010000048.1 GCA_029936875.1 Alphaproteobacteria bacterium
TTTGCCGCTTCCAAGGCCCGGTCCACATCAATGCGCCCGTCGCCGACGGCTGCCCGCTCGTCAATCGAATAGATCCGGTGCGTGGATACGAAAAGTCTTGTCGCATTGGGTGTCACAAACCCAGCGGTAATGGCGCGCGTCGCTTCGAGCAGTTCGGTTGCCAGCAGGATATCAACGCGGCCCGGCATCGGTGTCAGTGAGAGCACGAGTTTTGACCGTTCAGGGTCGGTCAGTTGTTTTGGAAAAATCTCAAGGTAATAGGTCGTCGCGCCGGTTCGCTGGGCGACCCCCGGAATCGACGTGCGCTGCACCGGCAAGCCCGCGGCGACAGCTGCATTGGTGATCCAACCGGCGAGCACGCCGCCGCCTTCGCCGCCGAGCGCCGATATCAAAATGGTAATTGCTTTTGTATCACCGGTCATTGGGTGGGTGCGGCCCCGCCCGCGAGTTTGCCAATGATGATGGCGCGTAATCCCGCGACCATCCGGTCCCAAAGGGAAGGATTGCGAATAATTTCAGCATGATAAAAGGACGGGCAAAGTTGCGCCGCATGGGCGACGTCACCGCATAAACCGCAGCCAACACAGTCGCTTAAGACGGTCGTGACCGGATCGTCCCGAAGTGGATCGGGATTGGGTTTAATCGAAAGGGACGGGCACCCGGACAGGCGGATGCAGGCGCGGTCGCCGGTGCAAACATCTTCATCGACACCGTACTGGATCCGCACATCCCGTCGGCCCCTTTTTAACCGGTCGGCAACAATATCTCGGAGGCGCCTATGCCGCGCTAATTGGCATTCGCCGTCGGCGACGATGACTTTTGGACCGCCGGACTTGTTGGTGACGGCGTCCCGCAGCGTTGCCTGCATCGCTTCCACGCCAAAGGTGCGGACTTTCTTGATCCAACCGACCCCCATCGCCCGCAACGTGGTTTCAATATCGACCCGCGGCGCTGCTTCGAGACGGCTCTCGACACTGGAGGGGATGGCCTGAATACCTGTCGCCGAGCTGTACCCATTATCCATGATGACCAGCACGGACTCGTCCTGGTTAAGCACCGCGCCCGCGACACCGCTGCTCAAACCGTTATGCCAAAACCCGCCGTCGCCCATGATGCTGATCGGGCGCTGGCGCTGTGTGCTGCCGACAGCAGAGGCGGCCGCAAGGGACATGCCGTAACCGAGAATGGAATTTCCGGAGTGAAACGGTGCAAAGGTTGCGAGCGCGTGGCAACCGATGTCGGCCGAAATATGAACCTTGCCGATATCCTTTTGCAAAAGTTTGAGCGCAGTAAATACCGGACGTTCCGGGCAGCCGGTACAAAATGTCGGCGGGCGTGCGGGCACAGGTGCCCCCAGAATTGAATTTGCGGTGGCACGGTGATCTGCCAGCGATTCACGCCATGGGGATGCGCCGTCCTCCAGGTTGTTTGCCGTAACAAACGCGGCGATACCGTTCAGCAGGGTTTCCGGATTGTATTCACCGGCTTCCGGCAGCACGTCCTTTCCGGAGATTTTTGTCGTCAATTCCCCTTTTCGGAGCATTGCCTCAATCGATTGTTCGATGAAGGCGGGCGTTCCTTCCTCGACGATCAAAACCGACCGCTTACCCGCGCAAAATTCTTCGATCTGGTTCGGCACCAGCGGGTGTGTGACGTTGAGGACGAGAAGGGGGACACGATTCTGTCCCAACGAATCGGCGAGGCCAAGTTCGGTCAGCCCCCGAACGACTGCATTGTAGTGGCCGCCCTGAAGGATAATGCCGATGTCCTCCAGATCGCCTGTGAATTCCTCGTTGAGGCCATGTTCGACGATGTATTTTTCTGCCGCCGGTCGCCTTCGCGCCAATTTGTCCTGTTCCTGTTTGAACGTCGCCGGCGGATGGCTGAGCCGGTCGTAATTGAATTCAGCCGGCGCATCGAAGCGATGTTTGGTCGAATGTTTCGGTGCCTTGTTGTCTTTGGCGGCGAACTCGCCGTAGACGTGGCAGGCGCGAATGCGAAGTTCCATCATTACCGGCGTGTTGCTCGCCTCGGATAGCGCGAAACCATGTTCGACCATGTCCGAAATCGTGGTGACGTTTGGTCGTGGGTCCATCAGCCAAAACGATGACTTGAGCGCGAACGCATGGGTGCGTTCCTGAATAACGCTTGCGCCTTCGCCGTAATCCTCGCCGCCGACAATCAGCGCACCGCCGATAACGCCGGCCGACGACAGATTGGAAAGCGCGTCGGATGCGACATTGGTGCCGACAATTGATTTCCACGTGACCGCGCCGCGCAGCGGATAGTTGATCGACGCGCCGAGCATCGCCGCCGCCGCCGCCTCATTGGTGCAGGTCTGAAGATGGACGCCGAGGTCGTCCAACAGGTCCTGGCTTTGCACCAGCACATCGAGCAGGTGGCTAACCGGCGCGCCCTGATAGCCGCCGACATAAGCCACGCCCGATTGCAGCAGCGCTTTTGTTACCGCAAGGATGCCTTCACCGCGAAAAATCTCGCCGTCGCCGAGGCGAAGTTTTTCAATTTCGGTTTTGAACGAGACTTCCATTTTGGTGTCCGGTATCGGTCAAAGGCAGGCCGGCGCGGTAACTGACTTTAATTGAACATCGTGTTGGGAAGAAACAGCGCGATGCTGGGGAATGCGACCAAGATGAGGATGGCCAGCATCATCGCGAACCAGAACGGCCAGATGCCGCGGAAGATGTCATTCAACGGCACGTCGGGCGCGATGCCCTTAACAACGAACACATTAAGGCCAACCGGCGGGCTGATCAGCCCCATTTCCAGCACGATCACCATCAAGACGCCGAACCAGATCATGTCGAAGCCAAGGCTCATCATGATCGGTTGCACCAGTGGCAGTGACAAAACGAGGATCGCAAACCCCTCCAGGAACGTGCCCAAAATAATGAAAAATCCGAGTGCGATTAGAAGAATGACATAGCGGTTTGCGTCCAGATCGGTGAGAAGCCCGAGCAACGCTTCCGGCACGCCGGAAAGTGCCACAAATGGTGTGAACACGAACGCACCAATCAAAATGTAGAAGGTCGTCGCCGTTGATCGCAGTGTGTGACCGAGGACCTCAATCACCGATTCGCGATTGAGAGATTTTCGAATCAGCGTGACCAAAAAGGCGAGGAACGCCCCAATACCGGCGGCCTCGACCGCCGAGAATACGCCCATATAAATACCGCCGATGGTGACGAGAATTATTCCGATTATCCACGATGCTTTTCTGAGGGCACGCATCCGTTCGGCAAATGGCTTGGCTTGGCCCGACGCGGGGCCAAGTTTCGGGTTGAGCGTCGTCAGGACGTAAATCACCAGGATGAACAATCCGGTCAGCAGAATGCCGGGTAGGACGCCGGCCATAAACAACCGGCCAATCGATTCTTCCGTCAGGATTGCGTACACGACGAATCCTGCGGACGGCGGAATCAAAATGCCGAGCGTGCCACCGGCAGCAATCGACCCGGTCGCGAGCTTGTTGTCGTATTTGTAGCGCTGCATCTCGGGCAGGGCGACGCGCCCCATCGTTACCGCTGAGGCAAGTGACGATCCCGACAGCGCCGAAAAACCGGCGCAGCCGACAATGGTTGAAGAGGCGAGACCGCCTCGCCAATGGCCGAACCATGCGTGCGCCGCGTCATATAGATCCCGGCTCATGCCGGAAATACCAGCGAGGTTGCCCATCAAAATAAACAGTGGAAGGATGGTCAGCGAAAAGACCGTCGAGATGCTGAACGCTTCACCGCCTAATGTCGGTAGTGCGCCGCGTGGATTGAGAACAAGAATGCCGAAGAATCCAACAATCATCATTGCCGTTGCAACGGGCGTCCGAATTGCCAGCAGCAAAAAAAGCACGGCAAAACCGATGATCCCGATCTCAATGTCAGACATAAGCGCTACAGATATTCGTTGGGGTCTTCGCTGGCCCGAAATTGAAAAAGACCAACAATCATTTCGAGGACCAGAATGACGGAATAAAGGCCCATCGAGACCGCCAGCAACATATAAAATGGCCTGTGTTCAATCGCGAGATTGGGCGTGAAGTTGCCACAACGGATGCCGCACGATCCCTGTTTGACAAGGGCGTATGCGGAAAGCCCAACGACCACAGCGCCTAATCCACGCGCGAAAATGTCGGTGTAGCGGGTAACACGCCTGCCGCCGACCATGCCAAGAATATCAACATAAACATGGGAGCCCGCGCGGGCGCCGTAGGCCATGGAACCAGCAACGATCACCGACAAGGTGAGGGTCGCGAGGTCATCCATGCCGAAGATGGGATCATTGAGCACGTACCGAAAAAAAACGCCGACCACGGTAAGCCCAACCAGAAAAACGATCGCAACGCCGCCGACCACGGCCAAAATAGTGGATAACCGGTCCACCCATTTCAGGCCGTTGCCAGCGAAATTTGCGTTTTCGTTCAAAGGCTCAGTTCCGTCAGGAACCTTTCCCCTGCATCACACGGACAATATCAGCGCCGGTCATATTGCCGCTGATGGTCGAAGCCAAAAAGGCATCCATTGCAGGTTTCATCGCATCATTGAACCGTTTGATCTCGGAATCAGGCAGGGTGAACATTTCCACCCCTTTAGAAGCTGCAAGGGCGAGGCCTTTTTGGGCGGCAGCCTTGTAAACGGTGCCACCACGTAGGCTTAACCATTCGCCGCTGGCTTCGTTGACCCAGCCCTGTTCCTGCGAACTCAGAGCGTTCCAGGTTTCATTGTTCATCAAAAGGAAGAAGGCCGATCCCGAACCCGGCATGCCAACAGTGATGTAATTTGCCGGTTCCCAAAGCTTGAACGAGCCGATCGCACTGGGGTCGATGGCAATTGCATCAATCGTTCCGTTGGTGAGGTTCTGATTGATGACCGTTACCGGCTGCGAAACGGCGCTTGCGCCCAACGCTTCAATGAAGGGCACATCCTGCGCGGAAGTAACCCGCACTTTCAGCCCCTTCATATCATCCAGACTTCTGATCGGTTTGTCTCTGGTAATAAGAACCGGGCCTGCATTTGCCCAAAGCGCCAAAATCTTGGCGTCGTATTCTTTCTCGATCATTTCCATTGCTCGCCAAAGCGCCTTGGTTCCGTCAACGGCGTCGCCAGCAACATTGGGGACCGTAAGCACGTTGGTAATCGGGAAAAGCTGTGCGGTATATCCCGGAAGACCGAAAGCGACGTCGGCAATGCCATCAAGCAATATCGAATACTGCTTCGGCGGTGCGGAATTTAGCGCCCCACCAGGAAATTGTTTGACGGTGAGCATCCCGCCGGAAACTTCAGCAAGTTTCTCGCCAAAGGGCGTGAAGACCGCTGCGTTCATCGGGTGCGGCGGGCCCATGAAGTATGAAAGTTTTAGTTCTTTCGCGGATGATGTCGCGGCAAAACCGAAACCGATGGCCAAGCTCATTACGAGTGCAAGACCAAGACGTCCTACTGACTTCAATACAATGTTCATGAATTCCCTCCCCGGAATTGAACGACGAAGTTGCAGCTTAAAAAGACCCTATCGGGCGATTGGTGGGTTGTCCAACTATTCGGCGGGCGCTGCGTGCTATCGCGAAGATGTGAAGGGTTCTGCCCTTAAGGGCTCCGCACTATTACCGCCGATACTATTTGTTACCTTTCTGTTCGCGCCATAACCCCAGGCTCTTTTGTGCGACCCGGTCTGAAAAACTAAACAGCACCGAGTCCTCATTGGTGCTGATCTGGTATTGCATCCAGGTCGGTACGGCGAACACGTCGCGCTTGGTCCAGGAAAATTTAACATCGCCGATCTGCACGGTGCCTGAACCTTCGACAACGGAAAATACGGTGCTGTCGGTGGACCGGTAGGGCTCGGTCTTGAACCCCTTCGGTAACATCTGCATGAAGCACGACATCGTCGGCATGACCGGTCCGCCAGTGGCCGGGTTGATGTACTCCAGTTTCAAACCTTCATATAGATCGATCTCGCCGGACTTCTGCATTTGTTCAAGTGCAGCCCGGCTTTGTTCATAGGGGTAACGGAAAACAGGCGAATTCTTGGACCCGCGGTCGACATCGACGGGCAACATGTTCGATCCATAGCGGGCGAGGGCATCCCCCGACGGGCGCGATTCCGGGAAGGTTGGTTCCGGATAATCTTCGGCGAACTGTACGGCCATAAATCGAATCGTCGGTATGTCGAGGCCGTCGAGCCAAACCATCGGGCTGTCGCCGTCGCAGCCGTGGTCGTGCCAGGTCCAGCTCGGTGTGAGAATCAGATCGCCTTCTTCCATGTAGGCGCGCTCGCCATCGACCGCGGTATAGGCGCCGGTTCCCTCAACGATGAAGCGAAGTGCCGACGGTGAATGACGATGTGCCGGCGCAATCTCGCCCGGCAAAATAAGTTGCAGCCCGGCGTATAACGTGTCGGTTGTTGACGCCAGTCCTTCCAGTGCCGGATTTTCCAGGATCAAAACGCGACGCTCGGCTTCTTCGGCGGTAATCAGATCGCCCGACTCCATAAGAAGCGGGCGGACATCTTGATAGACCCAACGATGCGGCACCGCTTTCGGTTGCGGCACGCGCGCGAGCAGTTTCCGGATTTCCACCCACAGCGGTTTGACGTGCTGCGGATCGAGCCGGCCATAAAATTCCTGGCGTTCCTCTTCGGTGCTTGTTTGCGTATCGGCGGACATTTGTTCGGCCATTTCAGCCTCCCGTTATCTGCATTGAAGGTGGTAATGAAGTTGGTATTGAGCGTTACTCGGCATCGGGCTGACTTTCCGGCACCGCGCGAGCGAACGCGTCGATCGCCTGACAGGCGGCATCAATCGCGACCAAAGTCGGGCAATTCGTGAGGTCGGTATCAAACCGTCTCGCATTGTACATCTGAGGAACGAGGCAGATGTCCGCGAGGGTCGGGGTGTCGCCGACCATGAATGTCCCATTCCGTCCTGCCAGCAGCACGGATTTTTCCAATGCCTCGAGGCCAGACCCCGCCCAGTGCCGATACCAGTCGTCCCGTTGATCGGTATCGTGCCCCATTGGGCCGCCCAGATACTGAAGCACGCGCAAATTGTTCAGCGGATGGATGTCACAGGCGATTGCCAAAGCGAAAGACCGGGCAAGCGCGCGGTCGGTGATTTCATCAGGCACAATCGACGGCTTGGGATGTTTTTCGTTGAGGTATTCGAGAATGGCGAGCGACTGCGACAGCGCGAGTGGGCCGTCGATCAGCGTCGGCACCAGCGCCTGCGGATTGACTTTGAGGTAGGCGGATTTCTTTTGCTCGCCGCCGTCCCGGCGTAAATGAATGTAATGATCATTTGTCTCGAGCCCTTTGAGGTTAAGGGCAATGCGAACACGGTAAGCAGCCGAGCTCCGAAAGAAAGTGTAAAGTTCCATTACCGATCTGTCCTCTGTGCCGATCGTTTACGTTAGTTTCGCTCGAATCCGATTGTAGGCGGCAAGTATTCCGGCTGCGTCCGCCATATCTTCGACATTATTGAACATCGGGACGCCCGCTTCTTCCATTTTTGCGAACCATTCTTTTTTTCCTGGCAAGGTGCCAATCATGCTGTGAAAAACGGGCTTGTTGGTGCCTTTTGCCAACGCGGCGAGCCGGTCGACGACCGGGTCGGCATCAACCATGAACGGGACGACGTGGATCATTAGGATTGCATCATAAGCGTCGCCGTCCGAACCGAGCGCTGATTCAAGCGATACGCCAAAACGATCTTCACGGGCGTCCGCCAACAGGTCTAGCGGATTGGCCAGTGAAGCTTCAGGTGGCACGGTTGCGGCAATCGCCTGCCTCATCGCATCCGGCAAATTGGGCATCGACAACCCATTCAGCACCGCTCGATCTGTCGCCAAAACACCGGGGCCACCGGAATTGGAAATCAGCAGGATCCGGTCGCCAATCCCGGTTGGGTACATGCCAAACGTCTTGGTGGCGATCAGAAGTTCATGCAGTGATTTGACCTGGACGATACCCGCATCCTCACAGAAGGCGGCCATTGCGCTGGCTTCCATCGGATACGAACCGGTATGCGCTTTTGCCGCTTCTCGCCCGGCGTCCGTGCGTCCCGGGGTCAGGGCGATGACGGGTTTTTTAGCAGCGACCTCGCGGGCAACCCGTTTTAGACGCGCTTCATCGGCGACCGATTCGAAATAGAGAATGGCCGCGGTGCAGTCGTCCTGACCACCGAGGTATTCGAGATAATCCTCGACCCCGAGATGAAGCGCATTGCCGACCGAGACGATGGTGCCGAATTGCAGGTTCATTACGTGACTGGCGGCGACAACCTCTTCTGAAAGTGCGCCCGACTGGCTGATCAGGGCCATGCCACCGCCAGCGGGAAGGGCGCGCAAAAACGAGGCGGCAAACCGCTGTCCGCCTGTAACATTCATGATGCCAGCGCTATTGGGGCCGGCAATGATGATGCCCGCGTCGTCCGCGATTTTCGCGACAAGTTTCTCGCGCTCGACCCCGTCTTGCCCGGCCTCTTTGAAACCACCCGGCAGGATCATCATGTTGCGGTGGCCGGTCGCCGCTGCATCCCGAACAATATCCGGAATGATGTCGGGGCGGACCAGCACGATAACCAATTCAACAGGTTCCGTGAGGTCGGCAATCGACTTCACGACCGGCAGGCCGTGGATTTTGCCGCCCTTGGGATTAACCGGGATAATTTTGCCCGTATAACCGGCGCGCTGAAGATTTTGCAGGACGGCGCCGCCGGAACTCGTCGGTCGCTCGCCGGCGCCGACAATCGCGACACTTTTAGGCGCAAAAAACGGCGAGAGGTCTTTTGTTGGGGCGCTCATTTTTTTGTCCGCCGGAAACCGCCGGTCAGGCGATCTGCAATTCCAGCTCACCGAGGCCCTCAATGCCGCCGGCGATGGCATCGCCTGAGACCATCGGCGAGACGCCCGCCGGAGTGCCGGTATAGATCAGGTCGCCCGCTTTCAACACATAGAGCGACGACATAAAGGCGATCAGTTCTTCAACCCTCCAAATCAGGTTGGAGATATTGCCGTCCTGTTTCATTTCGCGGTTGATGGAAAGCCAAATTCGCGCGTCCGTCGGGTGCCCAACCGATGCGACCGGGTAGATCGAGCCCATCAAGGCGGATTGATCGAACGCCTTGCCAGCGTCCCACGGGCGGCCCTTTTCGCGCGCCGCCAATTGCAGGTCGCGCCGTGTCAAATCGATGCCAACGCCGTAACCAAAAACGGAATCCTTAGCGTGGTCCGTGCTGACGTCAGAAGCCTCGCTTCCGATCGCGATCACGAATTCGATTTCGTGATGAAAATTCTTGGTGCCCTTTGGATAGGGGATCGTGGTGCCGCTGGGGATAATCGCATCGGCAGGTTTGGTGAAGAAAAACGGTGTTTCGCGGTCAACTTCCTGCCCCATTTCCTTGGCGTGATCGGCGTAGTTGCGGCCGATGCAGAATATTCTCCGCACCGGGAAACGGTCGTCCGTTCCGTTAATGGCAACGCTGGATATTTCGGTCGCCGGAACGGCGTAACTCGTGCTCATTATGTTTTCCCCCCGCAGATTAAGTTGGTTAGGCCGCTTTTAATTTTGGCAATTCGAGACCAAGTTCTTCGACCAAGGCAGTTGCGCGTTTTACGTAATCGGCCAACATTTCCTCGTTGGTCCGCATCTTGATGCCCCATTTTCGAAAAATCTCATTGTTTTTGCTTTTGGGTCGACCAAAAAACGCTGGCAGGTAAGGGTAGTAGCGGTTGATCGCGTCCTGAATTTCGGCTCGGCCTTCGTCGGTCTCGCACAATTCTTTGGAAAAATCCTTTCCAAACTGACAGTGAAACTGTTCTTCCGGCATCGTCAGGCGAGACAAGTCGCGCAGCGGATGGAATGAACACTGCGACAGATCTTCGACCTGAATCACCTCGGCCAAATCGGCGAGAAGTTTGATTACGCAAAAGTCGGCCCAGGATTTCATCTCAAAATCAAAGATGGAAAGGGGGCGCTTATTGTCGGGTGACATGTCCTTTTCGGGGATGCCCATCTTCAGGCCCAAATCCTTGAACCGGACATGGTGGCCATATTCCTCCATCGCCACGCGGCAGGTCAGCCACTTCGCATAAGGCGTCGGCGCAAATTGGATGGCCGGTTCATCGAAAACCTGCGCACCGTACAACTCATTGACGGCATGGCTCCGCACCAGTTTTTCGCAGGCGATCCGATATTCTTCGGGTTGCTCGTGGAATTCGGCGATTGTCTTGACCTGAAGTTTTGCAGTCGAATTCATGGCAATTGTTCCTCAAACAATGGGTTCGGTGCCGAATGGTTCAATCCCGTTCTCCATTGAAGCAAATTTGTCCGAAAAATTGGAATTGACCGCTTCCGAAAGCGAATCAATTGTCCAGTCGTTTTCGTGATTGGCGATTTCGGCAACCGGCCGCGGCTGCGAAAACAAAATGACCTCCCGGCCGCGCACACCGAGCAACTGTCCGGTCACGTTTTGCGCTTTCTCTGAACACAGATAATTCACGACGTTGGCGACATGACGGGCAGGGACATTAAGCGCGCGGTCTTTATAGGTCTGCTGCGCCTCATTTGCCGGCTGAATTGTATCGGTGACGCGGGTTGCGGCAAACGGCGCAAGCGCGTTGCACGTGATGTTTGCCCGCGCAAGGTCAAGCGCGACAACACGCGTCAGCCCGAGCAAGCCGCCTTTTGCACTGGCATAGGGTGACTGACCAAAATTTCCATAAAACCCAACCGTCGAGACGATATTAACGACCCGGCCCCATTTGCCGTCGCCGCGCCCGGCCTTGGCCTGTTCGCGCATCACCGGTGTGGCTGCATTCAGCAGGTAAAACGCGCCGGAAAGATTGGTCGCGATCACCTGGTCCCAATCTTCCGCTGTGCCCTTGAAGACGAACGCGTCGCGGAGAATTGCCGCGTTGTTGATGACGATGTCGACGGCGCCGAATTTTTCGACGGCCGTGGCGACTGCGTCTCTTGCCGCCTCATGCTTCGAAATATCTTCGTCGATCCCGATAGTCCCCGCGCTGATTTCGGACGCGACCGTTTCAGCGATGCCAGCCTCCTCCGGTTCGCCGCTGATACTGGCGCCGTTATCGACGATCACCACTTTAGCGGCGGCGCCAACAAGCCCTTCGGCAATCGCGCGGCCAACGCCGCGCGCACCGCCGGTGACAATTGCGACCCGGCCTTCAAGTGCGTTGTTGTCGTCCATAATCAAATTTCCCTAGGCGGCGGCTTCGGCTGTGAAAAACACATCGGCATGACAGTTGCGGCCATCGGCGCCAATACTTTTTGCGAGCGCAACAGAGGCTTCGACCATCGCAGGCGGGCCGGCCATATAAACGTGGGCGCCTTCCAGCGATTCGAAGTCGTTTCGTATCGCGTCAGTAACAAACCCAGTCCTGTATGAAGCGTGGCTGGCAACGTCAGACAAGACCGGAACGAAACTAAAATTATTGTGCGCATCCGACAAGGCGGTCATCCGCTCGAGATGATAGAGATCGCGTTCCTCGCGGACACCTAGATAGAGATGAATAGTTTGTGGCGATTGGCTTTTCAATGCCGTCTCAATAATGGACTGCATCGGCGCGAGGCCGGTGCTGCCGGCGATCGCGAGCAGCGTGCCCTCATGACTTGGGCGCCACCAGGCGCTACCGAATGGTCCGTGTATTTCGAGCTCATCATCGACACTGAGAGAGTCAAACGCATAGGTGCTGGCAAATCCGCCTTCAATTCGCCGAATTTGAAATTCGAGAACATCTTCGCCCGATTGACTTGCCATCGAATAATCCCGGCTTGCGCCGTTCGGCATTGTCACGCGTGCAAATTGGCCGGGCTCAAAGGTGTAGGGCCCGCCTTCGCCTATCTTTGCCCGGATTACGGCGACGTCGTGGGTCACTTTCTCATGAGAAGTTACAGTGCAGATCAAATCGCGCATCGGGTGGATTGCGAGATCATTTAGAAAGGCGACTTCCGTGTCGCCCCACATTGAAGACCGGCAGGCGAGAATAAAGCCATCCTCCGCGTCTTCGGGTGTCAGTGCATATTCCGAATGCGGCATCACCATGATATCGCCGTCAATCAACTCGCATTTGCAGGCGCCGCAGTTGCCGGACTGGCAGCTGTGTTTGAACGGCACGTCGGCGGCAAGGGCCGCGGCAAGAACGGTCGTACCCATCTCTGCCTCAATGGGCGCGTCAATGTCGCGAATGCGTAGCGTGACCTTCATGGATTAGCGGCCCTGTCCGGGAAGCGGTGGATAATCTGGAGACGGGAAGCGGATTGTTTGGGCAAGCGTCAGCGCGATAATAGGGGCCTGATTGTTGGGTAGTCAAACAATCGATCATTCTGCCGCTTTATCCATTGCCGCGTGACGGCAATGGGAATTCTTACCGCGATTTCGGCTTCATTTGCATGTGCCGAAAACCTGCGACATGTTACAGGGAAGCCCAATACGGGGCGGGAACGTTTCGAGATATTAATGGCGAAGAAAATAAACGAGAACGGCACAAACGGAAGCGTTGATCCGGGCATGTTGCCTGAACTCGTCGGCTTTCATCTTCGCCGAGCGCAATCCGCGATGTTCCAGCACTTTGCGTCAAACGTTGCCGACGGCGAAATCAGTCCCGGCCATTTTGGTGTCCTTGTGCTGATCGAAACAAATCCGGCAATGAGCCAGTCGGCGCTGGCAAAAGCGCTCAATGTTGATCGGTCCAGCATCGTTCCGGTTATTAACGCGCTGGAGGGCAGGGGCCTGGTTTCCCGGACCAAGAAACCGGATGACCGCCGCACCCACGAGCTCAATTTGACCGCCAAGGGCAGGACGAAGTTAAAAGCCTTTAAGAAATCGGTCATTCGTCATGATTCGGAAATTACCAGCGGGCTGACCCGAACGGAGAAGGCGGCGCTGATTAAGGGTCTCTCGCGCATTACCGACCGCGGTATCAACGCCCGCACGCGATAGGGATACCCCGCACAGTTTTTTCACGGGTCAAGATCAAGTTTTTTTGCGGGTGCAGTCGGGTGCCGCTGCCGCAACTGATCGATCAGGTCTGCAACGGAATTACGGCGCGCAAAACGTCCATTCATCTTCGATGCGAGTGCCAGCTGCCCGAAGTATTTTTGTAATCGGGCAATACTTGTTGAGTTCCGATTGCAAGAGCGCGATCGCTTCCGCGTCGCCTGGCGTTATGACTTCGACCCGCAAAATTATCGCCTCGAGGGGGATATCAACTTCTTTTTCGAGATTAACCCCGCGGCGATCAAACGCCGCTTCAATCTCAATGTTCATGCCCTGAATATCGATATTGTTTGCCAGCGCGATCTTGTTCGAAATGCGACTGGTGCACCCGGCGAGCGCGGATAGCACCATCTCCGGCGGGGTCGGGCCTGCGTTCGATCCACCGCGCGCAGGCGGTTCATCAATAATCACGTCCATGCCGCGCACACGAATGTTGGTTTGCGCCGCCGAAACGCTGGTCGCGGAAAGCTTCATCGGGGAAATATGATCGCCAGTTGGTAAGGCCAAGTTGAACTCCTTTGTGGAAAACTCCGGCGCGAAATTTATCGTGTTAGCGACATTAATTATCATATAGCGCGGCGGTAGGTGATTCCGATATCGTGATCGCCGTTGGAAGTTGACGAAACCATTTGTTGATTCGAGGGATTGTTATGACGAAGCCTCTGGTGACAGCGCTTGCCGCGATGACCGTCGCCTGTCCTGAACCGGAGAAGTTCGTGTCGTTTCTGACCGGCGTCTGGGATTGGGAGGTCCTGCACGCGGGCAGCATTGGCAACGATCTCGAGAAACTTTGGGGCATTGAAGCGGGAAATGCGGGCGACGCCTTCACGATCCTTCGGTCGCGCGGCGCGAACCGGGGCATGTTGCGGATCATCAAGGGCGCGGAGCGAGCGCGGGCCCGTCAACGGGCGGCGCGCTGGGGCGGTTTTGAATTGGTCGTGATGAGCGATATCGAGGACATCCACGCGAAAATGATGGCCCACGCTGAATCCGCGCCCTACGGCGATGTCAGTACCTACGATTTCACTCATGTTGGCAGCAATATTCACAAGGCATTCAGCGCGCGCCTTAGCGGCGGCACCCACGTCACCATGACGATGGCGGTGACGCTGCCAAAGGATCGCGGCTTCCCGCATGCAGAGGCGCAGGTTGGTCATATCTTTGAAGTGCCGGTGACGACGCCTGATTACGCCAGGAGCCGTGCCTTTTACGAGAAGACGCTTCAAATGATTCCGGTTCTCGAATCGTCGTCGACCGACGGCCCCATGCACAGCGCCTGGGGAATCCCGGCCGGCCCCAAATATTGGCTCGATATTCTCAAGGGCGACGCCCCGGATGAAGGGCTGGGATCAATTGAAATTCATGGCACCGACGCGGATTTCATCGACCCCGACGAGGGTATCAAGGATCGGTTGGACGGCGGGGCCTGTCTCGCGACGTTGACGTCGGTCGATGTGATGGCAGTTTATGCTGCGATAAAAGCCTATCCGCAGGCTGTCATCCTGTCGGAACCGGCCGCAATTGATGCCGCGCCCTACAACGGCGCGCGGGCATTTTGTTTTCTTGGTCCCGACGGCGAGCGGATCGAGGTCTGTGAAACGATGTGGGCCTAGAAGATTGCACCTCCCATCGATTTTCCGGCACACTGTGCCAACAGATAGACGTGATCCGGTCCGATACTCTTCCGGTTTCTGAGAGGTCTCAAATTAATGCCTTCACGGGATACAGAGACGTGGCAGCGCGCACCGGCTGTGCCGGACACGCACTATGTCAGTGGTTTGGTCTATTCGGACCCGGAAATATTTGAAGAAGAGCGCTCCAAGATTTTTGGCAAGGTTTGGGCGCTCGCCTGCCACGAAAGTGAACTGCCGAAAAAGTTCGATTTTCGGACAATTGATTACGCGGGCACGCCGATCATCGTCACGCGCGGCGGCGACGGTCGTGTCCGGAGTTTCGTCAATGTCTGTTCTCACCGCGGCGCGAAGCTCGTCAACGAAGTAAGCGGCAATACCCGGCGATTTATCTGCTTCTATCACCAATGGGCCTACGATTCTGAAGGCGCCTGCGTCGGCATTCCGCAACCGGACGCCTACAACGAAACCGGCCTCCGCGCCGAAGACTGCGGCCTTCGCGAAGTCCGCACAGATTCAAAATACGGGCTCATCTTCATCAATCTTTCTGACGAGGCGCCGACGCTCAACGAATTTATCGGTGATGCCCTGGAGCCACTGTCGCCAATGCTGACGGGAACTGAACTTGAGGTTTTTCATTATCAACGTTCGGAAATCAACGCTAATTGGAAAGCGTGGATGGAAACCAACCTCGACACCTACCACGGGCTGATGCATGTGCTGCTGCGCAAGACCCAGGTCAATTCGAGCCGCGAAATTACGCTTTTCCTCGGTGGCCATGCCGCCACCGGCGGGTCGGGCCAAAAATACGGCGACTACGGAAATTGGGCGGCGCGTGAGGAGTCGCTGGCCTTACCGGGCATCGGTGCCAACGAAATGAAAAACGGCGACCTGTTTCCCAATTTCACAATTCTATGTCGCGGGACGGTTATTCGCATCGACACCGTCACGCCGATAAGCCCGCACCGCTTGCTGGTCGAATGCCGCGGCCTTGGCGTGAAGGGCGAATCTGAATCGGACCGCCACCAACGCATCGAGCACCACAATCAGTATTGGGGTTTCGCCGGTCGCAACTGGCCTGAAGATGCTGTCGCGGCGGAGCGATGCGAGGCGACGTTTGGGTCCGGTGCCGCGCGTCACCAGATTATTGCTCGCGAGGAAAATCTGCGCGGCAACGATGATGGGATGTTGCGCGGATTTTATGCGGAGTGGAGCCGGATGATGGGCCGGCCCGCCAACAATCCCTTCAATCGCAGTTAGGCTGGGCGTTCTTGTTTTCTGATCAGGCCATTCGCGAAGTAATTTACCGCGCCTGTCTCGCGCTCGACGCAGAAGAGTTCGAAACGTTTATGGCGCTGTGCAGCCCTGATTTCAATTATCGGCTCACCGTTTTCAGCCCGGAAATCAGAAAAGACATGACGTGGCTTGAGCAGGATTATGCCGGCATGAAGGCGTTGCTCGAGATGGTTCCGCAACACATGACGAGGCCGGGCAGCCTGAAGCGCCATGTTTCAGTCTATCTGATCGACCGCGACGGCGAGACTGCCACGGTGACGAGTTCTTTCATCGTCATCGCCACCGACGGCAACGGCAAATCATCGGTGTTCGTGACTGGCAATTACTACGATGATATTGATTGCAGCGGAGACCAGCCATTGTTGCGGAGTCGGCGAGCCCATCTCGAAACCCGCGATCTCGGAACCGGCACGCACATGCCAATCTAAAGCCGAGCCAATCTAAAGCCGAGCTAATCTAAAGCCGGGCCAATCTAAGGCCGGGCCAACCTAAGAGAGGCCAATTTAGATTGAACGCGGGCGATCCAAATGGAAAAACTGGAATTCGATCATCTCGTGATTGGCGTTTTGTCCCTTCGTCAGGGCTTCGATTGGGTTCTTGAGGCGACCGGAATTGAAGTCCCGGAGGGTGGTGAACATCCCCGCATGGGGACGCACAATCGCGTGACGGCGATGGCCCCCGACACTTTCTTTGAAATCATCGCGATCAATCCAAGCACGACAATACAAAAAGAAGCGCGATGGTTTGCGCTGGATCATGCCTATCAACAAGAACGATTAACAGAGAGGCTACGGCCAATTGCCTGGGTCGCCCGAACCACGAATCTCGACGCGGCGCTCGAACGCGGTCGGAAGATTGGCGTGGATCTGGGACAAGCCATTGAAATGACTCGCGGCGATATGCGTTGGCGGATTGCGGTGCGCAGCGATGGCTCATTACCGGAAGGGGGAACGGTGCCAATTCTAATTCAGTGGCCGGAAGGGCCGCATCCAGCCGGGGCCATGGCCGATCTCGGGCTGAGACTAAATCAAATCATGCTGCGCCATCCGCAACCGAATCGCCTTAAAGACTTGCTTGCAGGCTTGGGCGTCGATCATCTGGTCAGTGTCAGCGAGGCTCCAGGTATGATGCCGGAAATCAGCGCGGCCATGCACGCGCCGGGGCGCGACGACATCAAGCTCTAGGAAATTCGGCGGCAGCACACCGCCGAGGCACGAAGCGTTATTCGGCGGCCTCAGACTTTTGTGGCATGCCGGGTCCGCCACCGCGAACGCGCAGGTCGATCATCGCGTATTTAAATTCTTCCTGGTTGTGGGCGACCTTGCCGAGCGGGACGCGCGCAATTCGGTCGCCGCGTGCAACATCGATGCCTTCCGGATCGCAACCGATCATGATCCAATCGTCGGTGCCGATGCCGAGTTGGGATACGGCTGCGTGAATGGTATCGGGATGCCCACCGTTCACATGCTCAATTATTCCGGGTTCCACTTTCGACAGTTCCGCAGCCTCAGAAACATCCAGCAGAAATTCTGACGTTTCAAGATCCCGGACCGCGCCGTCATCGGCCTCAACTTGAGCGCCGCCAACCGTCAGCGCCGCCAACCCCAAACTTGGGTCGTCGGTGCCGTCGCCGGTCTGGCGGCGAAAATAACGCGCCTCATCCGTCTCATTGGATGCGCCGCCAAGGGTTCCTTGGATGCTGACCAGTGTTCCCGCTGATTCGTTATCAATGACCAGGGTCGCCTTGCCGCCGTTTGCGATCAATTCTGAGCTCAATTGAAATATTGGCGTGCCGTCGTGGCGGCAGGCGAGGCGGACCCGCGTCACGGTAGGGGCCTTACCGTCATTCGTGATTGCGATAATACCTTCAGTCGCCGACCGCACCGTTATACGCGCGAGGTTTGCGAGCTGGTTTTGCGGCAGTTTCACGGCATTGGGATCAGAGAGCATGTGCATAACGGATAATTCCCCCGAATTTCAAACGGTCGAACCCTTGGTGGGTTTGCGCCTTGGACGCCATTGTGGCACCGTTGATTGGGCCTGAATAGCGATAGAACCGACATTTTCTTGACAGCAGCGAGCCAAATCGCTTTGTTTACCCAGCGTGTTAGCCCGACATGCGAAATCGAGGGATCTGAGTAAAAAATTCCCAGTGAGAGCGTGTTGTGCCTAGTAAACAGACGATCTTGAGGGGGATTATGAAACGTACAATTGGCGCAGCCGCATTGGCGGCCATTGTGTCACTCGGCCTGAGCGCACCCGCTGCGGCCGAC
>JAPYRS010000049.1 GCA_029936875.1 Alphaproteobacteria bacterium
CTCGCCTGCTTGGAGACGGCGGTATCGTCCATTTCGCCAGTGATTGCGGCGATTACGTGCGCTGGACGATGCGACAGTTCCTCGACCATCCAGACTTTGAATGGCAGGCAGATTCCCAGTCCGATTGGACTCGCCCGACAGATACCGAGCCGACGCGCTATGAGCAAAAGGCCTTAAAAGCGGGCCGAAGATCCTATGATCTCCGTTTCATCCGTGCACCCCGACTGGTTGATTGACGCGGCAGCCCTTGAAGCCGGGCGAAAAAGCCTTATTATAAGGGCAATCAAAAAATAAGCCGGAACTCGGCCTCCAGGTCGCGGAAGTGGGCACAAGCCCACTTTTTTTTGTCTGGTTTCAACCGTAAGGCCGGTGTCGGCTGTTTCGAACCTGTTTTAGACGAGCCCATCAAGAATCCAATGAGCCAGCAGAATACAATTGAGGCCCTCATCGCCCCGTCCCTTAGGGGGCTTGGCTTTCGGCTGGTCCGCGCCCATCTCGGTGGCGACAAACGGCAGACGCTGCAAATTTTGGTCGAACAGCAGGCGTCCGCTGATGCGGGCGAGGCTGGGGACGGCGGTATTACCGTCACGGATTGCGCCAAGATCAGCCGCACCGTGGCCGCAATCCTTGATGTTCACGACCCGGTCAAGGGCGCCTACGACCTTGAGGTCAGCTCGCCTGGGATGGACCGTCCGCTGATCGATGCCAACGACTTTCAGCGATTTCGCGGCTTCGACGCGAAAATCGAAACGTCTGAATTGGTCGAAGCCCGGAAACGCTTTCGCGGCACGCTGGTCGCGGCCGACGATACAAATGTTGATATCAATATTGGCGGTGACGGTGGAATCATTACCGTCCCGCTGAAACACATTATCAAGGCGCATCTTCTCATTACCGATGCGCTGGTCGCGGCCACGTTGAAGGCCAGAGCCAATTCAAACTCCAAAGCCAATGCAAAACCCAAACAGGACGCGTGAGCGAAATGGATACTGAAAACGTCACCAGTCAAAACCGGATTGAATTGCTGCAGATCGCCGATGCGGTTGCCCGCGAAAAGGTGATCGAGCGAGATACCGTTCTCAAAGCGATGGAAGAGGCGATCCAAAAAGCGGCGCGCACCAAGTACGGCCTCGAGAATGAAATTCGAGCCGAGATTGATCGCGAGAACGGCAGCATCCGCCTGTTCCGATGCCTTGAAGTTTCCGAAGAAATTGAAATCCCGGCGACGCAGATTTCCCTTCCCGAAGCGCGCGAGCGAAATCCGGAAGCGCAGATCGGCGACATCATTGCCGAACCGCTGCCGCCCGTTGATTTTGGCCGCATCGCGGCACAAACCGCGAAACAGGTCATCGTCCAGAAAGTGCGCGAAGCAGAACGCGAACGCCAATACGAAGAATATAAAGATCGCATCAGTGAAATCGTCAACGGCATTGTGAAGCGAGTTGAGTACGGCAATGTCACCGTCGATCTTGGCCGCGCCGAGGCGGTGATCCGGCGTGATGAATTGCTGCCGCGCGAATCCTATCGTCAGGGCGATCGTGTACGCGCCTACATTTATGACGTCCGTCGCGAAGTTCGCGGCCCGCAAATATTTTTGTCGCGGACCCATCCGAAGTTCATGGCCGCACTGTTCGCGCAGGAAGTGCCGGAAGTTTACGACGGAATCATTGAGATTCCGGCGGTGGCGCGTGATCCAGGCAGCCGGGCGAAGATTGCCGTGCTCTCCAACGACTCGAGCATCGATCCGGTCGGTGCCTGTGTCGGCATGCGCGGCAGCCGCGTTCAGGCTGTCGTCAACGAACTGCAGGGCGAAAAGATCGACATCATTCAGTGGTCGCCCGACGACGCGACATTTATTGTTAATGCGCTGGCGCCCGCTGAAGTCACTAAGGTTGTTCTTGATCAGGAAACCCGCCGCATTGAAGTGGTGGTGCCGGACGAGCAATTGTCATTGGCGATCGGACGCCGTGGCCAGAACGTTCGCCTCGCCTCACAGCTCAGCAGCTGGGACATTGACGTCCTGACGGAAGCGGAAGAATCAGAACGCCGCCAGCAGGAATTCCGTGAGCGCAGTCAAATGTTCATCGACACGTTGGATGTTGATGAAGTCATCGCTCAGCTTTTGGTTACGGAAGGCTATACGGCGGTCGAAGAAGTTGCATTCGGCGCGCTCGACGATCTTTCCAGCATCGAAGGCTTTGAAGAAGAAATCGCCCAGGAGCTGGTGCGGCGCGCCGAAGAATATGTCGAGCGCCGGAATGCCGCCTTCAACGAACAGCGGGTCGAACTTGGCGTTACCGATGAAGTCGCCGCCTTCGAACTGTTCACGCCAGAGAATCTGGCGCAACTCGGTGAAGCCGGGGTCAAGACGCTTGATGATCTCGCTGATCTCGCCGGCGACGAACTCCGGGAAACCATTCCGAACGCAAATCTGTCGGAAGATGAAGCCAACGACATCATCATGGCGGCCCGCGCCCACTGGTTTGAAGAAGAAGATGCCGCCGCCGCTGCCAGAGCAGAAGCCGAAGGCAGTGCAGAAGCCGAAGGCGGTACAGAGGCGGAAGGTGCCGAAAGTGCCGAGGAAGGCACCGAAGACGCCGCTGCAGCGGAGGAAAAGTCTGAGCAATGATGGCCGCGGCTCGAAACAGCAATCGTGAAACAGCGGAACGTCGCTGCATCGTTACCGGTGCGTCGGCGGAGCGCGGGGGGCTTGTGCGCTTTGTGCGCGGCCCCGGTGACGCGGTTGTTGTCGATCTTGCGGAAAAACTTCCCGGACGCGGGGTCTGGGTCAGCGCCGACCGGTCGACGCTAGAAAAGGGCATCGGCAAGAACGTATTTTCCCGCGCCTTCAAAGCAACGGCGCATGTGGATGCAGGGCTTGCCGCCGATGTTGCCGACGGTCTCGCCCGTCGCTGCCTCAATTATCTGGGGCTTGCGGCACGCGCTGGAGAGGCTGTCGCCGGTTACGAGAAGGTTCGAGGCCGAATCAAGGCTGGCGAGGCCGGTGTGGTCATCGCGGCCCGTGATGGTTCGGCAGACGGCCGCGGCAAGATCGAGGCGATTTCGGGTTCGACCCCGGTGATCGACCTGTTTGATTCGCGGGAATTGAGTTTGGCATTGGGGCGGGAAAATGTGGTACATGCTGCCCTGCGGCCAGGGGGGTTGGCAGATAAATTCCTGAGTGAAACCGCCCGGTTGGCCGGTTTCAGGACGGAAAGTGTAACGGGATAAGCGCACCGAGATTATGACGGAAACGAACGAGCCCGAAGAAAAGAAGCCCCTGACACTGTCAGGGCGAGGCAAGCTGGAAATGAAAAAGCCAGCGGCCGCCGGACAGGTGCGCCAGAATTTCTCACATGGCCGCTCGAAGACCGTCACGGTTGAGGTCAAAAAGAAGCGCTCAGTGGGACGCGGCCGTGAGGCGACGCCGAAGATTTCGACCGGCGATGTGAGGCCGACGCTTAAGGCAAAACCCGCGTCCGAAGCCGCACCCGCCGCCGCCCCAGCACCTGCGCCCGAAGATACCAGCGCCGACAAATCCACGAGCAAGACCCGTGTTGTCCTTAAGGCGCTGACCGACGATGAAAAAGTGGCCCGCGTAAAGGCGCTCGAAAATTCGATCAAGGAAACGCAGGAGGCCCGGGCCCGCGCTGAAGTCGAATCCGAACGCCGTCAGGCTGAGGAAACACGGCTCGCGGTCGAACACGAAGCCGCCGAGGCGCGCGAAGCCGAAGAACAGCAACGCAAAAAGAATGAAGAAGATGCCAAGCGCAAGGCCGCCGAACAGGCGGCCCAAGCATTGGGCGAAGAGGAAGAATCCTCGGGTGCGGCGGAAGCCAAAAAACCGGGCGATGCCGCTGCAGCCCGTCGGCGCGGCCAGGCCGAACCACGCCGTGCACCGCCGCGTCGCGGCGGCGAACGCCGCCGCGGTGGCAAGCTCACAGTTTCGCAGGCCCTCAACGACCGCGAACGCGTCCGCAGTTTGGCGTCGATGCGGCGGCAGCGGGAACGCGAGAAGCGTCAGGCCGGCGGTATTACCGGTGCGCCGGAAAAAGTTCTGCGCGATGTCGTGATCCCTGAATCAATTACCGTTCAGGAACTTGCAAACCGCATGGCCGAACGCAGCGTCGACGTCATCAAGTCGTTGATGCAGATGGATATCATGGCAACGCTTGCCCAGAAAATTGACGGCGACACGGCGCAGTTGGTGGCCGAAGAGTTTAATCACCGCGTTAATCGAGTATCAGCAGCCGATGTTGAAGTCGGATTTTTGGAAGACGGCGAAAGCGAAGACGCAAACTTGGAACCGCGTTCGCCGATCGTGACCGTCATGGGCCACGTCGACCACGGCAAAACGTCCCTTCTTGATGCCCTTCGCAACAGCGAAGTTGCCGAAGGCGAAGCCGGCGGCATCACCCAGCACATTGGTGCCTATCAGGTCGTGATGGAAAAAGGCACCAAGATCACCTTCCTCGACACGCCGGGTCATGAGGCGTTTACCGCCATGCGCGCCCGCGGTGCGACGGTAACCGATATTGTTGTGCTGGTTGTCGCCGCCGATGACGGCATCATGCCGCAGACGATTGAAGCCATTCATCACGCGCGTGCAGCCGAAGTGCCGATCGTCGTTGCCATCAACAAGATCGATCGCCCCGATGCGGACGCCAACAAAGTCCGTCAGGAATTGCTGCAGCACGAAGTGGTTGTTGAAGAAATGGGCGGCGACGTGCTTGCCGTCGAAGTCTCGGCCAAAGATAAAACCGGTCTCGATAAACTGGAAGAAGCGATCATGCTTCAGTTCGAGGTTATGGAGCTGAAAGCCAGTCCGGTCGGGCGTGCCACAGGGGTTGTCGTCGAGGCAAAACTCGAACAGGGTCGCGGTAATGTCGCGACGGTTCTGGTTCGTCGCGGCACGCTTAACGTCGGCGACATCGTAGTGGCCGGTAGTGAATGGGGCCGCGTCCGCGCATTGGTCAACGATCGCGGCGATCAGATTGAAACCGCTGGTCCGGCAGAGCCGGTCGAAATTCTCGGGATCGGCGGCGCGCCGGAACCCGGTGACGATTTTGGTATCGTCGATAGTGAGGCGCGGGCCCGCGAAATCGTCGAGTTCCGAATCGATAAATCTCGTGATGACGCAACCGAACTCGACGGCCGCAGCACGGTTGAACAGATGTTTGATAAAATTGGTGATACCCAGCTCAGTGAGTTGCCGCTTGTCATCAAGGCCGATGTGCGCGGGTCATTGGAAGCCATCATCGGCGCGCTGAAAAATATTTCTACCGACGAAGTTGCGGTGCAGATTCTTCATGGCGCAGTCGGTGGCATCACAGAATCGGATGTCACGTTGGCAAACGCATCGCGCGCAATGATCATCGGCTTTGGTGTCCGCGCCAACGCGCAGGCGCGCCAGCATGCGAAGCGGGATCACGTCGAAATCCGTTATTACAAAGTCATCTATGATGTGGTTGACCAGATCAAGGGCATGCTGAGCGGCATGCTGTCACCGCAGATCAAAGAAACCACTCTTGGCCAGGCCCGCGTCAAAGAAGTCTTTGGCATCAACAAACTTGGCAAGATCGCCGGTTGCGAAGTCTCGGACGGTGTCGTCCGGCGCGGCGCAAATGTCCGGCTGCTTCGCGATGACATCGTCGTCCATGAAGGTTCGATCAGCGCATTGCGTCACTTCAAGGATGACGTTCGTGAGGTCCGCGCCGGATCGGATTGCGGTATTCGTCTCGACTCCTTTGAAGACGTCAAACAGGGCGACATCATTGAAGCCTTCGAAGTTGAAGAGATTGACCGGACACTTTAGCCGGCCGTATTTGCACGCGACGTTTACGTCCAACTCAATCGGACAGGCCCAATCGGCCGCGGTTCGCTCAAACACCCTAGACTGAATAGCCAATGCCCCGACGATCCGGTCCCAGTAAGCGGCAATTGCGTGTCGGTGAGTTGGTGCGCCAAACACTTTCCGAAATGTTGCAACGGGGTGAAGTTCACCACGAAGCGCTGATCGAAAATCCCATAACGGTCAGCGAGGTTCGGATGACGCCCGACCTCCAGCAGGCAACAGCCTACTTTTTACCGCTCGCCGGTGACCGCACCGCAGATGTGCTGGAAGCCTTGAAAGCCTGCGCCAAATATATTCGTGGCCGCGTCGGGCATCATGTCTCGCTTCGCTACGCGCCGATTTTCCGATTTGAAGTCGACACCACTTTTGATGATGCGCAGCGCATCGAGACCCTTCTCGAATCTGCGAACGCGCGCCGGGGCACCGGGTCCAATAATGCCCCCGACGATGGATTGGTTGCCGTAGAGGACAGCGGTCCCGCTAACGAAGCCCACGCCGACGAGGACGTCATACCGTCGACCGACCAAGCCCCGGCCAGCAAAGATCGTGATGGCGCGTAAACGGCGCGGCGATCCCGTCCACGGCTGGATCAATCTTGATAAACCGATCGGCCTTACCTCGGCCCGTGCCGTCGCCCGGGTGAAAAGAATCACCAATGCGGCCAAGGTCGGCCACGGCGGCACTCTCGATCCACTGGCGACCGGGATCCTGCCGATTGCGCTCGGCGAAGCGACCAAGACGACCAGCTTCGTCATGACCGGCTCGAAGATTTATCAATTCCGCGTCGAGTTCGGAGAATCCCGGGATACCGACGATTCAGAGGGGGCGGTGGTCGAAACCTCCGACATTCGCCCCGACGAGGAGCAAATCCGCGCGATTTTGATTGAATTCACCGGCGAAATTTCGCAAATGCCGCCTGACTATTCGGCCCTGAAAGTGGCGGGAAAGCGCGCCTATGCGCTGGCCCGGGCCGGCGAAAAGCCTGACCTGCAGGCGCGAAACATCCAGATAGACCGGCTTGAGTTGCTCGAATCCGGGTCCGACTGGGCCGAATTCGAGGTTGAATGCGGCAAAGGGACCTATGTAAGGGCGCTGGGACGCGATATGGCCGTCCGACTCGGCACTTTTGGCCACATTTCACGGCTTAGACGCACGAAATGCGGTCCTTTTTCGCAGAATTCAGCGATTTCTCTGGAAAAGCTAGATGAGTTCGGCCATAGTGCGCGCCTCGCGGAGGCCATACTTCCCATTGAGACGGCGCTGGACGACATCCCGGCTCTGCCACTGAAGGAAGAATCGATCCATCGGCTGCAATCTGGCCAGACGGTTCAAGTCTCCGGTACCGGCGAGGGCATGGTTTATGTGACGGCAGGGGGACGCATCGTTGCCCTGGCTGAGCGATCCCATGACCAAGTTCGTCCGGTACGTGTTTTCAACCTTTGACTTAACGGAGATACGATGTCGATAACTGCTGAGCGCAAGTCGCAACTGATTCAGGAATTTGCGACTGGAGGCGAAGATACAGGGTCACCAGAAGTACAAGTGGCAATCCTGACCGAACGGATCCTGAACCTGACAGAGCATTTCAAGATCCACAAAAAAGACATTCATTCCCGTCACGGCCTGCTGATGATGGTCAACCGTCGCCGCAGCCTGCTCGATTACCTCATGAGCAACGACCGGGAACGGTACCAAAACCTGATCAAGCGACTAGGGCTGCGCAAATAACGATTCGTTTGCAGCCCGATTTGTTATTCCACATGTTCGCGGGCCAAAGGTGTCCGTTGGAAGGACGAGTCAGGGAAAACAGAACTTTAACTTAGATGCCCGCGGCAGGTGCCGCGCGGCCGTATGTATGCACCACGGCTATGTTGATCGTGGTTTTAGGCCCGGCGCGATAATGCGGCCGGGGCGGAAAGAAAGAAGGAAGAGAGATATATGTTTACTATTCACCGCAAGGAAATCGAATGGGGTGGGCGCACACTGGTTTTGGAAACCGGTCGTATTGCCCGCCAGGCTGATGGCGCTGTTCTTGTCACGTATGGCGACACAGTTGTTCTTTGTACCGCAGTTGCGCAGAAAACCCCGCGTGCCGGGATCGATTTCTTCCCGCTGACTGTCAACTATCAAGAAAAAACTTATGCAGCCGGTAAGATCCCCGGCGGATTTTTCAAACGTGAAGGCCGTCCGGCTGAAAAAGAGACGCTCACGTCGCGTCTGATCGATCGCCCGATTCGGCCACTGTTCGCCAAAGAGTTTCGTAATGAAACGCAGGTGATCTGCACGGTCTTAAGCCACGATCTCGAAAACAATCCGGATATTCCGGCGATGATCGGCAGTTCAGCCGCGCTGACGATTTCAGGCATTCCCTTCATGGGCCCGATTGGCGGCGCCCGTGTCGGTTACATCAACGGCGAGTACAAACTCAACCCGATCCCCGAAGAGATGGAAGAGTCCGATCTCGATCTGTTGGTCGCCGGCACCAAAGGCGGCGTGCTGATGGTCGAGTCAGAGGCCCAGCAGTTGAGCGAAGAAATCATGCTTGGCGCGGTCGTGTTCGGTCACGAACAGATTCAGCCGGTCATCGACGCGATTATTTCGTTGGCCGAAGATTGCGCCAAAGATGCGTGGGCCCTGCCGGAAGCGCCTGATACCGCTGAACTTGAGAAGAAAGTCGAAGGCCTAATCGGTGACGATCTTCGCGCCGCCTATCAGGAAAAAGCCAAACAGGCGCGCACCGATTTGCTCGCCAATGTTCGCAGCAAATTGTCAGAAGCGTTGGCCGATTCTCCGGACGATCAAGCGGCCTCCGGCGGCGTCCTGAAGAAGCTCGAAAAGAACATTGTTCGCCAGCAAGTGTTGAAAACCGGCATTCGAATTGACGGACGCGATACCAAAACGGTTCGATCGATCGTCGCCGAAACCGATGTTATCCCTCGCGCTCACGGGTCAGCACTGTTCACACGCGGCGAGACGCAGGCGCTTGTGGTCACCACACTCGGCACCGGGCAGGACGAACAAATTATTGATGCGCTGGAAGGTGAATACCGCGAACACTTCATGATGCATTATAACTTCCCGCCTTATTCGACCGGCGAAACCAAATTCATGGCGTCCCCTGGCCGCCGCGAAATTGGCCACGGCAAATTGGCGTGGCGGGCAATTCGTCCCTTGATGCCGGAGCGGGAGGATTTCCCGTATACGATTCGCGTTGTCTCTGAAATTACCGAATCAAACGGCTCGTCTTCAATGGCAAGTGTCTGCGGTGCCTCACTCTCAATGATGGGTGCCGGCGTACCGCTTGCCGCACCATGCGCCGGTATCGCCATGGGCCTGATCACGGAAGACGACGACCATGCTATTCTGTCGGACATTTTGGGCGACGAAGATCACCTCGGCGACATGGACTTCAAGGTTGCCGGTACTGAAAAAGGGATCACCGCGCTGCAGATGGACATCAAGGTCACCGGCATCACGCAGGACATCATGCAGAAAGCCCTCACCCAAGCCCATGACGGGCGCATTCACATTCTGGGTGAAATGGCCAAGGCACTGGATGCGGCACGGGATTCGGTTGCCGATACCGCGCCCCGCATCACCACGATCGTCATTTCCCGCGACAAGATCCGGGAGGTCATCGGTACCGGCGGCAAAGTCATTCGCGAAATCTGCGAAGTCACCGGCGCCAAAATCGATATTGATGATGACGGCACGGTTAAAGTCGCCTCGGTCGATACTGAATCCGGTGACAAGGCACTGCAATGGATCAAAGACATTGTCGCCGAACCGGAAGTGGGCGTGATCTACCGCGGCAAGGTCGTCAAGGTCGTCGACTTTGGTGCGTTCGTGAACTTCATCGGTACCCGCGACGGGCTCGTTCACATCAGTGAGCTCGCCCCGCAACGGGTTGGTAAAGTGACCGACATCGTCAACGAAGGCGATGAAGTTTGGGTCAAGGTCCTGAGTTTTGATGACCGCGGCAAAGTGCGCCTCAGCATGAAAACGGTAAATCAGGAATCCGGCAGCGAAATCATCGGAGGTGAAAAAGTTGACGCCGACGCTTAGTAGAGCCAACGCCTAACCGGGAATGATGCGGCGGCATTTAATGCCGTCGCTGACCCCGGTTGAAAGGAAACCACTTGAAGGTTTTGAACGCGATTAGAATGGCGGGTCGGGAGGTGCTGCCGCTGGTTGAAGGCGGCAAGGGTATCTCGATCACGAATGGTCAAAGTTCGGGCGCCTGGGCGGCGGTCGGCGGCGTTGGTACATTTTCCGCCGTCAACGCTGACTCGTTTGATGCCGACGGCAACGTAATCGAACAGATTTACCGCGGCCGCACACGCCGCGAACGCCACGAAGAACTGGTTCGCTACGCCATTGACGGCGGTGTTACCCAAGCAAAAATCGCTTATGAATCCGCGAACGGCGGCATTCTCAATGTGAATGTGCTGTGGGAAATGGGCGCGGCCGAACGGGTGCTGCGTGGTGTACTTGAAGGGGCAAAGGGCCTCATCAACGGCGTCACCTGCGGCGCCGGGATGCCGTATAAAGTTGCGGAATTAGCCTCCTCTTTCGACATCGCCTACTACCCAATCGTATCTTCGTCACGCGCCTTTCGGGCATTGTGGAAGCGCGCCTACCATAAATTTGCCGATCGGTTGGGCGGCGTTGTGTATGAAGATCCGTGGCGCGCCGGTGGCCATAACGGTCTCTCCAACAGCGAAGATCCGTTGGTTCCTGAAGACCCGTTCCCGCGCGTGAAAGCGCTGCGCGATTTGATGCGCGATATCGGATTGGACGACACGCCAATCATTATGGCTGGCGGCGTCTGGTACCTGCGTGAGTGGGAAGACTGGATCGACAACGATGAACTCGGCCCGATCGCCTTTCAGTTCGGGACGCGCCCGATGCTGACCGAGGAAAGCCCGATTTCCGATATCTGGAAACAGCGTTTGATGACGTTGAAGGAAGGCGAGATAAGCCTCAATCGATTTAGCCCGACGGGTTTTTATTCGTCCGCCGTCAACAATGATTTTATTAAAGAACTGAAGGCACGGAACGATCGCCAGATCGCCTATTCAACCGAACCCGTGGGTGACCACAGCGCCGAATTTGGTGTCGGCGCGCGAAAACGTTCGGTCTATGTGACACCGCACGACAAAACTCGCGCCGAGGGTTGGCGCGCCGAGGGCTATACCGAAGCGCTGCGGACCCCGGACTCGACGATCATTTTCGTCACGCCGGAAAAATCGATTTCGATCCGCACCGATCAGATCGATTGCATGGGCTGCCTTAGTAGCTGCAAGTTTTCGAACTGGGCGCAAACCGACACGCACACCACCGGCAAGAAAGCGGACCCGCGAAGTTTCTGCATTCAAAAGACGCTGCAGGTCATCGGCCACGCCGGCGATCTTGAGGATCAGCTAATGTTTGCCGGTCATGCGGCGTTCCGCTTTGCCAGCGATCCGTTCTATTCAAATGGCTTTATTCCGAGTGTGAAGCAGCTGTTCGAAAGAATTCAGACCGGCGACTGAGCCGCTTCTAAAACCAGGTAGCCCGGCATTTGGGGTTGCCAATTTAGCGCCGCCTTAATCGTCGCCTTTATCGGCATGGCGATGGAAAGAATGAATTCCTCGATACATGCGCGCGATCGGTGGTGCGGCGTTGGTCTTCGACCGACGGGGCTGCCGGAAGCACCCAGCGGAAACAAGAGGCGACGCGTCGATATCGTCATTTGCCGGAAAGACCTCCCGAAAAAGGCCTGATTTTTACGCCTTTCCCTCGTTTTGGAATTATTACAATCAATTGACAGGAATTTCCGCGGACCATAAATTACCAACATCCTGGCCTCGATCCCGCGGAAACACGATGCGCTAGGGAGGAATTACACGCCGCCTCTAACCGAAAACGCGGCGACCAACACCGATAAACAGGAGCAAGAAACGATGGCATCTCTAGCAGGGTCGAAAACCGAACAGAATTTGAAAGATGCGTTCGCTGGCGAATCTCAGGCGAACCGCCGCTATCTTTATTTCGCGCAAAAAGCCGATGTCGAAGGTTACAACGACGTCTCCACGGTCTTCCGTTCGACCGCCGAAGGCGAAACCGGCCATGCTCACGGGCATCTCGAATATCTCGAAGAAACAGGTGATCCCGCGACGGGCCTTCCGATTGGCAATACCTCGGCTAACCTGAAAGCATCCGTAGCCGGCGAAACGCACGAATACACCGACATGTATCCGGGCATGGCGCGCACAGCACGGGACGAAGGTTTTGACGAAATTGCCGACTGGTTCGAAACGTTGGCCAAGGCCGAAAAATCGCATGCCGGCCGTTTCCAGAAAGCGCTTGATTCGCTCGACTGAACGAATTCAAACGCGCATTCGCGCTGATTGGTATTTACGCAGGGGGGACTGACACGTTCCCCCTGACGTTTGTCGGCGTCGTGGTAAAAATTTATGGAAATAAAAGAAGGCGGAACCGAAGCGCCCACGCGCCATGTAATTGATTGGCAGAACCCCGATTACACCAATGCGTCTGCAATTGAGACGGAACTCCGGCGCGTCTTCGATATCTGCCACGGCTGCCGGCGCTGTTTCAATTTGTGCGATTCGTTTCCGCGCCTTTTTGATTTGATCGACAACTCGGAAAGCGGCGAAGTCGAATCTGTCTCCAGCGCCGATCTCGGCACTGTCGTCGATGCCTGCACGCTGTGTGACATGTGTTTCATGACGAAGTGCCCGTACGTGCCGCCGCACGAATTTAATCTCGACTTTCCGCACCTGATGTTGCGCTTCCGTGTGGCGAAGGCGGACTTCCACAAGAACCCGTTTTTTGATCGGCAGTTCGCCAAAACAGATCGCAACGGACGTTTGTTTGGCAAGGTTTCAGGCTTGGCGAACTGGGGATCGAAACGCGAGAACGGCCTTAGCCGCAGATTGCTTTCAACCGTCGCCGGCATTCATCGGGACGTCGAGCTGCCGAAGTATCATGCAAAGACGTTCGCCAATTGGGCCGAGGAAAACCCGCCCACTGTGGCCAGCGATGCCCCGGCGGCATCGCGCAAGGCGATTCTTTATGCGACCTGTTTTGTGAATTACAACAACCCGGCAATCGGCGAAGCCGCCCAATTTGTGCTCGCCAAAAACGGCGTTGAAACGAAAGCCGTCTATCCCGAATGTTGCGGCATGCCGCAACTGGAACAGGGCGAAATTAAAGATGTCGCGACACGTGCCGCGCGCATCTCCAAAGAGATGGTGACCTGGATCGACAAGGGCTTTGACATCGTTGCGCTGACACCAAGCTGCGCGCTGATGCTGAAACTGGAATGGCCGCTGATCCTGCCGGACAATAATGATGTCCAGCGGCTTGCGGCGGCGACCCGCGATATCACCGAATACGTCGTCGAGATTTCCCGTGCCGAAGGGCTGGTGGACGGCCTCGAGCCCCTGGACGGCGGCATCACCATGCATCTCGCCTGTCATGCCCGGGCGCAAAACATGGGACCGAAAGCGGTGGAAATGCTTCGCCTATTGCCCGATACCAAGGTTGACGCGATTGAACGCTGCAGCGGTCACGGCGGTTCGTGGGGCATCAAGAAAAAGAATTTTGAGGTCGCCCTGAAGGTGGGCCTGCCGGTGGCAAAAACGGCCGTCAAACAGGCGATGAAATACGTCTCATCGGAATGTCCGCTTGCAGCAAAACATTTGGTCCAGGGAATCGAAAAGCTGGAACCGCGGCCCGACAAAACGAAACCCTGGCACCCGATAGAACTGCTCGCAAAATCCTATGGTTTTTCGGCGGAGAAAAATTAGACATGTCACAGACGCCGACAATGACGCCGACCTCGATCAGCCGATCCGATATCCTGCCGATGGATCAATACCGCGCGATCCGAAAAGAAAAGAAGGCGGCAAACGCGGCGCTGAAAAAGAACCGGCGTATTGAAGTCGGCCCGTTCGCCACGTTCTATTTTGAGAACTTTGACACCATGTGGATGCAAATTCACGAAATGCTCCACATTGAGGGCGGCGGCGACGCGCAAATTGACGACGAAATTTCTGCTTATAACCCGTTGGTGCCCAACGGTCGCGAGTTGGTGGCGACGATGATGATTGAGATTGTCGATCCCGTCCGCCGCGCACGGGAGCTCGCACAGTTGGGCAATATTGAAGACTTAATCTCGATCGAAGTCGGTGGCTTTTCCATTCCCGCGGCGCCGGAAACGGAAGTAGAGCGCACCAACGAAGACGGCAAAACCTCTTCGGTTCACTTCCTTCATTTTCCGTTTTCGGATGAACAGGTCGAAAAATTTTGCGGCAACCACGATGAGGCGATCATCCGGATTGGTCACAGGAACTATGGCCACATGGCGGTTATTCAAGGCGACGTTCGAAGTGCTCTCGCCAAAGATTTTGTTTAGAATTATTCGACGTTCTCCGATTCGGAGACGCCCCAGAGATCGGTTCGCGGGATAAACGCCCGGCGTTCTCCGATTTCCACTTCGCACCAGGGCCCACCGCAGGCGATCAACCGCGCAATCACGCCTGCTTCGGCACGGAAGACGATCTCAGCCTCGGTCCCGGGCCGTTGAAAAAACGCCCGCGTCTCGCCGGCGACAATTGCTGTTCGCGACGATGAAAGCAGGCGGCGATGGATCCAGCCGCTATCGCCTTCTGAATCGAGAATCTGATACCAGTCCCGAAACTGATCGATTGCGATAACTGGCAGACTACGGCGCTGGAATACCCATTTGATCGGGTAGCGCTTTCCGGGTCCGGTGCGGACGTTGATTTTGGCGGCGGCCAGTGACAAAAATCGCGGCGTAAATTCGGGCCGGTCGGAATGTTCGCCGGCACTTGCGCGGCTGACTGGGCTTGCGAGAAAAATCCCCAACAAGATCAGCGATAGCGCCGCACCACCTGCGCGCCAAACATTGATCAGCCCCATTTATCAACCACTCCCTGGGGCATCGCATTCAATTCCGCCCCCTGATCCATATGCCAAGGCCGACGATCCACGGTCAAGGCAGGCGATGAGGTCGCACCAAGGCATTTCAACCACGGTTAGCCATTTCAACTGCGGCAAGACATTTCAGTCGCGGCAAGCCATTTGAAACTTGGCAAGCTGTGATTGCGGGGCCAAGGGCGATTTGGTAAACACCCTGAAGCGGACATCACTACATTTTATTAACGAGTGCCCCTTTTGCCGCCCCCAAGAATGCCATGGCCCGAAAAAGACCAGTTGTCGTCATCACCCGCAAACTGCCCGATCCGGTGGAGACGCGGATGATGGAACTGTTCGATGCCCGCCTCAATGTCACCGACGAGATCATGAGCCGCGCGCAATTGGTCGAGGCCATACAGTCCGCCGACGTGCTGGTGCCGACGGTCACAGAACGAATCGATGCCGGGATCATTGAAGAGGCGCCGTCCTCGTTAAAGATGATCGCGAACTTTGGTGCCGGCGTCGACAATATTGATGTCGGCGCCGCCAATGCGCGCAACATCGTCGTCACCAACACGCCGGGCGTCCTCACCAATGATACCGCCGACATGACGATGGCCTTAATTCTGGCGGTGCCACGACGGGTGACCGAAGGCGACCGTTTGGTGCGCGCCGGTGAATGGAAGGGCTGGGCGCCGAACCTTTTGCTCGGACGGCGCATTGAAGGCAAACGCCTCGGCATCGTTGGCATGGGCCGCATTGGGACAGCAGTCGCCCGCCGCGCCCGCGCGTTCGGCTTATCGATCCATTACCACAATCGAAATCGCGTTGCCGAAGAAACCGAATCCGAACTGGACGCGACCTACTGGGAAAGCCTCGACCAGATGCTGGCGCATATGGATATTGTTTCGGTGAACTGTCCGCACACGCCGGCCACTTTCCGCTTACTGTCCGGTCGCCGGCTGGGGCTCATGCAAAAAGATGCCTATATCGTCAACACGGCGCGCGGCGAAATCATCGAGGAATCGGTACTGGTCGAGATGCTTGAGAACGGATTGATCAGCGGCGCCGGGCTCGATGTTTTTGAAAACGAACCCGACATCAATCCGAAGTTACGGGAACTCAGCAACGTTGTGCTTTTGCCGCATATCGCGTCGGCCACTCTCGAGGCCCGCATTGATATGGGAGAGAAAGTGCTGATCAATATCCGCACGCTATTTGACGGCCACAAACCGCCGGACCGGGTCATCGCGCAGTTTCTTTAATCCGTCGGTTCAGACGAAAACCATAGAGCCGTGTTTGTGGGCGTCCTGATAAAAAGTGACGAGGCCGCCTTCGGTAAAGTCAAGGTCCTCGCGTAAGTCGTCGCGGCTGAGTTCAATTGCACGAAGACCCATTTCACAAACCATGAATTTAACGCCGAGATCGCGGCAGGCATTTAGTAATTCATCGAAGGTGGCGACACCGCGCACGGCAAACTGCGCGTCCGCGTGCGCCGGTGAAAGATCGTCGGCAGGCTTCAGGTCGTGCCAGCCGGGATTTCCGTTCCTGTCCGATTGAAGCGCGCGGATCGCATTCATCGTGAAAAACAATGTTGCCGGAATATTGATCGCCTGTGCCGCACTCGCCATGGCCAGCGCATAATGCACTTTGTCGAAGGCGCCGGAAAAAACGATCACCGACAGTTTATTGGGACGGGGCGTTTTTTTTTCAGAGGTCATGATTACTTAAGTGCCATGACTGGAAAGATCCTTAATCGTCGCATTCGGGCCGCACAGCGCACAGGCTTCATCAGGGCGGACGCGGACGCGCCGAAATGTTCCCGCAAGGCCGTCATAGATTGTCAGCCAACCGGCGAGGCTGTCACCGATGCCGAGCAATTCTTTCAGAACCTCGGTCGCCTGCAGCGTGCCCATGGTCCCGGCGAGCGCTCCAAGGACCCCGCCTTCGGCACAGCTTGGGATCAGGCCGGGAGGGGAAATTTCTGGATAAATGCAGCGATAACAAGGGTTTGCATCCCCCTCAAAAGCGCGGAAGGTGGCCAGCTGGCCATCGAATCGGAGCACTGCCGCCGATACCAGTGGCGTTTTCGCCAGATAACAGGCGTCATTGACCAAAAAGCGCGTCGCGAAATTATCGCAGCCATCGGCAACGATGTCGTAACTGGCGATGAGGTCGAGCGCGTTATCGGCGGTCAGGCGCTCATTGTGCTGGACGATTTTCACGTCGGGATTTAGCGCCGACATCATTTTCGCGGCGCTGTCCGTTTTAGCTTCACCGATCCGCGCGGTGGTGTGGACGATCTGGCGCTGAAGGTTGGAAAGACTAACATCGTCATCATCGATAATGCCGATGGTGCCGACACCGGCGGCGGCCAGATACATCAGCGCCGGCGATCCAAGGCCACCGGCACCGATCATCAGGACTTTCGATTCGAGAAGTTTCGCCTGACCGGTACCGCCGACCTCCGGCAAAATAATATGCCGGGCATAACGTTCGATCTGGCTTTCGGAAAAATCCATGTCGGGACTCTGATCTGTGTTTACTCGAACAACGCCGTCGAGAGATAACGCTCAGCATGATCCGGCAGGATCGTCAAAATCAACTTGTCTTTCATTTCAGGGCGCACACCCACTTCCAGCGCTGCCGCCAGTGCTGCCCCTGATGAAATCCCAACTGGTATGCCCTCCATGCGGCTGATCCGTCTCGCCGTCTCGAGCGCCGTCTGGTTGGCGATGGTAATAATTTCGTCGATCAAATCGGTGTCGAGAATCGCCGGAATAAATCCAGCGCCAATACCCTGAATGAGATGTTTGCCAGGCGACCGGCCAGAAAGGACAGGCGAATCTTCCGGCTCAACCGCGACAATCCGGATTTCAGGTTTGCGCGCTTTCAAAACTTCGCCAACACCGGTGAGTGTCCCGCCAGTGCCGACGCCGATCACCACAACGTCGACTTTGCCTTCTGTATCCGCCCAAATTTCTTCAGCCGTCGTTTCGCGGTGAACGGCAGGATTTGCCGCGTTTTCAAACTGCTGCAGCATCAGCGCATCCGGCAGGTCTGCGACAAGTTTGTTGGCCGCCGATATCGCGCCGTTCATGCCCTCGCTGGCCGGCGTCAAATAAAGTTCGGCACCGAGGTGTTCCAGCATCCGGCGGCGTTCCATCGACATGCTTTCCGGCATTGTCAAAATCAACCGGTATCCGCGCGCGGCACAAACAAAGGCAAGGGCAATCC
>JAPYRS010000199.1 GCA_029936875.1 Alphaproteobacteria bacterium
GCCCAGGTCGGCGCCAGAGCGCTAGCCATCTTCAAGGTGAAACAGAAGCGAAAGCCCGAGCAGGGTACTGACGCCCGCCGGTGTCCAAGCTGCCAAAATTGGAGGAATTTTTCCGGAGAGCCCAAGCGCGAGCGCGAGATCCGTCATAAAAAACAGGACGAACCCTGCCATCACACCGCCCGCGACCAACAGGCCGGTGCCGCCGCGCCGCGATAGCCGCAGCGAAAAAGTAGCGGCAAGCAAAACCATGGCGACGAGCAACAGCGGGATGGAAAGCACCGAGTGCCAGTGAATCCGATGTTTAAGGGCCGCGAACCCGGCTTCCTGCAAAAGCGAAATGAATCCCGGTAAGGCCCAAAACGACATTGATTCGGGCGAGGCGAAGCTATCCTGAATCTGCTCGAGGTTGAGCGACGTTGGGACTGTGTAGGAGTCGAAGAACCGGCCGGGGACATCCAGATTGGAAATCACCGCATCGTCGAGCGTCCAGACACCGCGTCCGAGCGTGGCGGTTCGCGCGTCAATGCGTCCGACGAATTTATCGGTGCCTTCATACAAAAAGATAATCACCTGGTTCAGTACCAATCCCTGCTGCGACACACTCTCCGCATGGATCACGGATTGACCCTCGGCATCGACCTGACGCAGCCACAACCCACCTTGCGAAAGCGCGAGCAGGCTTGCCGTGCCATGCAAATATTTTGCTTCCATTTGATCGTGCCGACTGGCCGCAACGGTTGAAAGCGGATTGAAGATGCCAACGACAAAGAGCCCAATCACAAGAGCGAGAAACGATGCCGGAAGCAGAAATTGCCAAACCGATACGCCGGCGGCGCGGGCGACGACAAGTTCATGATTGCGGGTCAACCGCGCAAAAGTGAACATCGCGCCAAACAGCATCGCAAAGGGCAGTATTTTTTGCGCGAGCAACGGCAGGTCGAGCAGCGAAAGCGCGAGGACAATGCCAAAATCGACTTCCTCGCGGTTGGCAGTGGCGCGCAGGACCTCGATCAGTTCAAAAAGAAAGACGATGCCGAGCAATCCAAGACCGGCGAATACGAACCCGCCAAGAAAACGTCGCCCCAAATAGGCGCTAAGAGTCCAACTCAGCCTCACGTCCCGGCCTCGGCAAATTGATTGCTCGGTGGCCGTCGCGACAGTCTTCGGCCCATCAAATAAATGCAGCCAGCGGCAACGATAACGACATGCAGGTACATGAGGATGGCAAGCGACGGCGCCATCTCAACCAGAGGCAACAAAACCAGGCCGACAATCTCAAAAACGACCGCAAATACGGCGGCAATTGTCGCGCGATATAACTGCCCCCGTCGGCTGGAGGGGCCGGCAATAATGCTGGTCACCGCGATCATGGCCAGCACGATTGCGTAAAGAGGCAAGACGATGCGGCGGTGGCCTTCAGCGCGCAACTTGTCGGCCTGATTGATGTCGTCGAGGGTATCGCCGGGATCGAACAACTCGTGAATGTAGCGTTCACTCGCCTCTCGCCATCGATTGCTCGGCGACTGCGCGAGGTGGCCGAGATCGAGCACGTAATTTTCGAAATAGAGCAGCGATAATTGACGCCGGTTCGGTTCAAGCTCCTGCCGGTTGCCGTTTGCCATAACGAATCGCGGGCCGTCACTGCTCATGATCAGCGCACCATGTTCGGCCATCATCGTTACGGGACGCTTCGGGTCGCGACTGTCATGGACAAGGATGCCGCGAAGATCGCCGCCGCCGCGACGTTCGCGCACGTAGACGGTAACCCCGTCAATGAGATTGCTGAAGGTGCCCTCCTGAATTAGAACCGACGCATAATTGTTGCGCACAACAAATTGCATGTCCTTGAAGGTTCTAAATCCAAGCGGCATCAAATAAAGCGACAGCAGGTAGGTCAACGCGGCCACTCCCGTCGCCATCATGACGGCTGGACCCATCAGCGCCGCTGGGCCGAGACCAGCGGACCGCATGACAACCAGTTCGCTGTCGCTGTCGAGCCGGAAATAAACATAAAGAACGGCAATGAAGCCCGCGATCGGCAGCACCACGGTGAGGAACCCAGGCAACAAAAGCAACGTGAGATAGAGGAACCCGCCGACCGAAAGACCCTTGTTGATGATCAGATCGAGAAAGCGAAGGCTCTGGGTCAGCCAGACAACGCCGGTTAGCGTGGCGGTGACAAACAAGAACGGCCCGAGCGTTTGCAGCAAGATATAGCGGGTGATGCTGGTCATGACCCCATTATAGCGGGTCAGGGACGGAATAGTACCGACTACGGCCGGGCGCTGCCGCCAGAATGAGGAGGGGAATCCAGGCGGCATGCCTTCGCAAATCCGTAGGGAAGGCCATTCGTGACGGATCGAATGGGATCACCTTGCCGCACTATGAATTGTTCTGCCCGCCGCTAATATGGCGCCCGCCTGAGCGCAATTTGCGATCGGACATATTTCAGTTTTTTCGATGGGTCGGCGCCGATCCAGCAGGGGGTTTCATGAAGGTTACATTTTCAGCCATTTCCATTCCGCGCTCGGGCGCACTTGCCGTCACCGTAATGGATGGTCGCAAACTCTCTCCGACGGCGGAGAAAATCGACAAGGCGATGGGCGGCGGCTTGCGGCGCGCGATCAAGGCCGGTCGATTCAAAGGCCAGTATGGTCAGGTTCTTGAAATTGCCGCACCGAGCGGGACCAGCCTTTCCCTGTTGATCGCAATAGGTCTTGGAAAACCAAAAGGCGTTGATGCGCTAAAGATTCAAAACCTCGGTGGAACGCTGGTTCGCCGATTTAATGCAGCGGGCGTTACAAAAGCGGCGATCGCAATTGACGGCTTGAAGGGTGGCACTGAAACGCCGGCGAAGACGGCTGCGTTCGTTGGCTTTGGCGCAAATCTTGGCAGCTATCGCTTTGATCGCTACCGGACAACGCAAAAGCCCGAAAAGAAACCGACGCTTGCGACACTAACCATCATGAGCAATCGCAGCGCAGAGGCAAAACGCGCCTACACGCCCATGTCCAAGACCGCAGCCGGTGTTTTTGTGACCCGTGATCTCGTCAGCGAGCCGGCCAATATCCTCTTTCCAAAGTCGCTGGCGGCGCAGGCGCGCAAACTTTCCAAGCTTGGCGTCAAAGTCGAAGTATTGGGCCGTGCGAAAATGAAACAGCTTGGCATGGGCGCATTGCTCGGCGTGGCACAAGGCAGCG
>JAPYRS010000200.1 GCA_029936875.1 Alphaproteobacteria bacterium
GTTGTCCGCTGTTGATTTTGGGACTTAGCAAGGCCTTGCACAGGATAGATCTATGACAACGAATTCCGTTCAACTATCAGCAGGACAAGAACTACTTAGACATGTTAATTCAAAACAGTACGGGACGATACTGGCTGACCCTCCCTGGCGCTTTCAAAATTCCACAGGAAAAATGGCGCCAGAGCACAAACGATTACGGCGTTACGAAACAATGTCATTTGAGGAGATCAAGAAGTTACCTGTAGAGAAATTTTCCGCTGATAAATCTCACCTCTATCTATGGGTTCCGAATGCACTTTTGAGCGAAGGCCTTGAGGTTATGGAGGCTTGGGGATTTACATACAAGACCAATATTGTCTGGCATAAAATTAGAAAAGATGGTGGTCCCGACAGGCGAGAAGTCGGATTTTACTTTCGCAATGTGACCTAAATTGTCTTGTTTGGAATAATGGGAAAGAATGCCAGAACTCTTGCTCCTGGACGAAGACAGGTGAATATACTCAAAACGCAAAAACGCGAGCATTCACGAAAACCTGATGAATTATTTGATATTATTGAATCATGTAGTTGGGGCCGTATTTAGAATTGTTCGCACGCCACGGGCGAAATAATTGAGATCAATGGGGTAACGAACACGCCCAGCATAGCAATCAAGAAACGGGTGAACGTGAGACCGACAATCGCGCCGCACCAGAATCCGAGCAGACTGCGATCGGATAGTTAGCTAGCCCCCAACCATCTCCACCAGTTCATGTAACGGCCCGTCGTTGATGCCGAGTTCGTCGAGGTGCTGGACGGTGCTTAAGAGGTAATCGACGTTCGAGCCGTTTTCGCCGACGCCGCTTCGTATTAATTCGGCGACGCGCTCAAGCGAAAGTTTGCCCGCGTAATGGGGATGGGCGGGATTGGCGATAAAGCATGCTGCCTTTATGCGGGCGGCGGCAACGTGTTCACCCTCCACATCCAATTCCAGCCAGTGCAATTCATAAACATCGACTTCGTGGCCGTACATTTCGCGCTTAATTAAATACGCAAGTGCTGCGTCTGCGTGCTCTTCGGCAACGCGGTAGGCGCGGCCCCGGCACGAGCCGCCACGGTCGAGGCCCAATACCAGCCCTGGCTTTTCCACAGTGCCGCGGTAGTGATGTGAATAAAGACAAAAGGCGCGGTGGTACCCGAACAATTGCGCGGGGCGTACTTCGGCGTGGGCAAAGCCCGGGTTCCACATTAAGGAGCCATAAGCGAAGACCCACATGTCATCTGGCTTTTCTCCAGTCTTATCAAACGTGTCTGGTCTCGAAAATTCACTCACCATAAATAACTCTTACTAACATTACCGGGTGGAGATCGGGCACCGGCACAGATCCGCGCCGGCGCCGGCGGTCCACGTCTTTTTTTGTCACCGTCCGTTGGCCCGACTTATAGTATGTCGACTGAGCGCCCCCAAATTTCCTGAAAACGCATGGCCGAATATACCAACGCCGCATTTGAACAAAAGCCGAAGCGCCGCATCTGGTTGCGCTGGGCTAGCGGTGCCGTGGTTTTGCTAGTGGTGCTCGGCGTCGCCTATTCGGCCTACTGGTCGGCGGCATCGGATACCGCACGCGCGGCCATCGATGACTGGATCAAGGCGCAGCAGGAAAGCGGGTTGATAATCAAGCAGGGTGCGATTGAAGTGGCCGGCTTTCCGCTCTCAATCCGGTTCACCTTCGACAACCTTTCGATTCGGGCGACGGATTCTCCGCGCTGGGCGTGGGCCGCCGAACGCATTGTGGCTTCGGCACGGCCGTGGTCGCCGCTAAATGTCGAGATTGACCTCGGGCAATCGCACCAGTTTTCGTTTGAGACTGAAGAGGCGATTCATGCGACGCGCGAGCCCGCGGACATGATGCGGGACGTAAATGTCACCGCGAACCTTGCCACGCTCATCCTTAAATTTGGCGCCAGCATCGATTTCTTTTCGCTGTCCGCACACGACGCCCGGGTCGACGTCGAAGACGTAAGCGGATCGGGCGGCGCGTCCCTGATCGACCTGGTCTATGACCGGCACCGCAATCCGGAAGGCCCGACAGTTTCGTTTTTTTCCCGCGACCTCGCATTGCCGCTGCCAGCGCTCGAAAATCTTGGCCTCGGAACGGTTTTTGATGAGTTCGGCGCGGACATCACGATCACCGGGCCGCTCCTTCCCGGGCCGATTGATGAGAGTGTCGCGGCGTGGCGGGACGGCGGCGGCGCTCTGGAATTGAAACGAATTCGCCTGCGCTGGGGCGATCTGATCGCCGATGCCGACGGCGCAATCGCGCTCGACGAAACCATGCACCCGATTGGCGCGCTAACGGCGCACGTCCTTGGTCTCTCGAAAACAATTTCGCAGCTGGCGGACGCCGGCGTGTTGAGCCCAAAAGAAGCGGCGATCGCCCGGATTACGATTAGCTTGCTCTCGAAAACGTCACGGTCGGGCCGGGTCGACCTGCCGATCAGTGCGCAGTTTGGAAAACTTTATCTCGGGGCCGTGCCAGTCGCCGAAATTCCGCCGCTTCAGCTACGGCCGGGCCGCCCGCTCCGGGTGCCTAATTAATTAAGACGCTCCGCTATTTAAGCCTGGCCGGCGTCGATAATGCTGCGGCGAATATCGCGGGTGCGGCGGAACAGTTCTTCGAGCGCGTCGCCGTCGCTCCACCGGATCGCTTTTTGTAATGCCGCCAAATCTTCGTTGAACCGGCCGAGCACTTCGAGCACCGCTTCGCGGTTGTTCAAAAAAACATCCCGCCACATCACCGGGTCTGAGGCCGCAATCCGGGTGAAGTCGCGAAAACCGCCAGCCGCAAATTTGATGACTTCGGAATCGGTGACTTTTTCAAGGTCGCTTGCGGTGCCGACAATGTTGTAGGCGATCAAATGCGGAATGTGAGAGGTGATGGCGAGCACGATATCGTGGTGCTCCGGATCCATCCGCTCGACCTTGCTGCCACATGCCTTCCAGAATTTCTCGAGCTGATCGACGGCCGCCTCATCGGTGCCGGGCGGCGGCGTGATGATGCACCAACGTTCATCGAAGAGTTCGGCGAAGCCTGCATCGGGGCCTGAATGTTCGGTACCGGCAACCGGATGGGCCGGCACGAAATGGACACCGTCCGGCACGTGCGGGGTGATGTCTTTGATGACGGTCTGTTTGAC
>JAPYRS010000050.1:0-5803 GCA_029936875.1 Alphaproteobacteria bacterium
GTGTTCGACATCGGGCGTCCGCCGGCCGACCGTCCTTTCATCCAGCACCAAACTAATGATGCGATTGGATGCGATCATAAAGGTTTTCGGAAGGGTCGAAATTCCTTTCGAATTGAGACGGATCGCGCGTGACCATCAAGACTTTCGGCCTCGGCCAAACGTACGGCAGCGCCGCCAATTTGAGCGAGGCTTTCGGCATCGCAGCCAATCACATTCGTCCGCCGTAGAAAATCGAACACCGATAGCCCTGACGCAAACCGCGCCGTCTGTGAAGTCGGCAGAACGTGATTGGGGCCCGCAACATAATCCCCAATCGCTTCCGGAGTATGACGACCAAGGAAAACCGCGCCAACATTATTGATTTGGTCAAAAAGTTCGTCGGGGTCCGAAACCGCCAGCTCTAGATGCTCTGGCGCAATCTGATCAACAAGGTTCGGCGCTTGATCCAAATCCGCGATCACGATGATTGCACCAAAATTATTCCAGCTTTCACGGGCAAATTCGGCACGCGGCAAAGTCTCAAGTTGCAGCTCGACTTCTGCTGCGACGGCATCCGCAAATTCTCCGTCGTCGGTGATCAGAATCGCCTGCGCAACGGGGTCATGCTCGGCCTGAGAAAGAAGATCGGCGGCGATCCAGCGCGGATCGTTGCCCCCGTCGGCAACCACCAATATTTCTGAAGGCCCGGCCACCATATCGATGCCGACATCGCCGAATACCTGCTTTTTTGCGGTTGCGACATAATCGTTTCCGGGGCCGACCACGACATCGACCGGCTTGACTGATGCGGTCCCGTACGCCAGCGCGGCAATCGCCTGGGCGCCACCAATCGGATAAATCTCATCGATACCAAGCAGCCGAGCCGCCGCAAATACGAGTGGGGTTGCATTGCCTTCCGGTGTCGGCGTTGCGATTACGAGCCGCGCAACACCGGCAACTTGAGCCGGGATTGCGTTCATAAGAACAGAGCTCGGGTATGCGGCGGTGCCGCCCGGTACATAAAGTCCGGCGGCGGCAACAGGACGCCATCGCATTCCCAACTCAACGCTCGCCGTATCGCGGTAGCGCAAATCCTCCGGTCGCTGCCGCTCATGAAACGCGCGAATCCGGTCGGCTGCAAATTTCAGCGCTTCAACGGATTCCAAATCTGCCTGATCGGCAAGTTTTTCAATTGATTCCGCCGGCATGCGGATGGCGGATAAATCGAGCTGGTGGCGATCATATTTTTTTGTGAGCGCGACGAGCGCGTCATCACCGTTTTCTCTGACGTCGGCAATTATTGATGCGACTTGGGCGTCAACAGCGGGCGCACTGCCGCGCTTTTCTCCGAGCAGCGCTGCGAACGCCGACGAAAAATCGGATTCGCTCGAGTCAAGCCGCCGCACCACGCATCACCTTTTGAAAAGTTTCCAGCCACGCGCCGATTTCCTTCGGCCTGGTCTTGAGCGCGGCTCGATTGACAACCAGCCGCGAAGAAATTTCAGCGATCGTTTCGATTTCAACCAACCCGTTTGCCCGCAAGGTGTCGCCGGTTTGCACAAGATCGACAACGCGGCGGCACAATCCAAGCCGCGGTGCCAGTTCAATCGAGCCGTTCAATTTGATGCATTCCGCCTGCACACCACGGGCGGCAAAGTGACGGCGTGTCACGTTTGGATATTTGGTCGCGACACGAACATGACTCCATTGCCGCGGATCATCTTCGTCAACCATCTCCGAAGGTTCCGCCACCATGAGGCGGCACTTGCCGATGCCGAGGTCGATCGGCGCATAAACTTCGGGATAATCAAATTCCATCAGCACGTCACTGCCGGCGACGCCGAGCTGCGCCGCACCAAAGGCAACAAAGGTCGCAACGTCAAAGCTTCGAACCCGCACCAAATCGACCTGATCGACATTTGTCGTAAACCGCAATTTGCGCGACGCCGGGTCATTGAAATCCGGTTCCGGGACGATCCCTGCCGCACGCAGAAATTCCATCACTTCGATAAGAATTCGGCCCTTCGGAACGGCCATAATGATTTTTGAGTCTGCCATGGTGTCGGCTCAATAAATTTCAGGATCAGCGCGAACTACCCAACGCGAACAAGGCGTTGGGCGCATTTCCTACGTCAATGAAGGCGATGCGGCAAGGCCCAAACCATTATTCTTCGGCGGCAATCGGATGATTGGGCCGGGTTGCGGCCTTCCAGGGGCCTGCCAAATCGGCAAGTTCGGCATCGATACATTCGACCTGCAGCTGGATTGAGGCGCCGCCGGCGAATATCCATTCGATGTTCGCGGCCCCGTCCTCGCCGGGCTGGCAATTGATCGTCAGCAGATTAAGGACCAGATCCGGGCTTCCTGTTTCCAGATTGCGGCTTTTGACCGCCAATACACTCTTGAAATTTACCCCCGTCCGGAACCGCTCTGTCGCCCCGGCCCGGCCATTTCCTTCCCAGCGAAAACGGCTGAGAACTGCGGCAAACAGTCGCTCCCGGGGCAAATACGTCAGGTCGGCCATGCGCACCGCCGAATCCTGAAAGACGCTCGCGAAGATCGTCAGGTCTTCGCAGTCGGACGCGGTCAGGCTGAGGCGGTCAGCGTTGGTCATGATCGGGACTGTAATCAAATCGCGATATCAGGTCACGATCCGTTCGATATCAGCACCGACGGCTGAAAGCTTCCCAACCAGGTCTTCGTAGCCTCGGTCGAGATGATAAATCCGGCTGACAACCGTTTCTCCGGCGCAGGAAAGACCAGCCAGAACTAACGACATTGAGGCCCGAAGATCTGTCGCCATGACAGGCGCGCCGCGCAGCCGCTCGGTGCCGCGAACAAACGCGACCGGCCCCTGCAGCGTGATATCGGCGCCCATCCGCACCAATTCCGGAACGTGCATGAAGCGATTTTCAAAAATGGCTTCGGTGATCACCGACGCACCGCTGCTGCAGGCCATCAACGTCATGAACTGCGCCTGCATATCAGTCGGAAAACCCGGATAGGGGTGCGTCGTTATATCGACGGGATTAGGCCAATTGGAGTTGGCTTCGACATGCAGGCTGCCGTTGACCTGCTCCGCCTTGAGGCCGGATTCAGATAATGCGTCGAGGACCGCGCCAAGATTTTTTTTGTCCGCTCCCTTTAGTTCAAGCGACCCGCCGGTGATTGCGGCGGCAACCGCGTAGGAGCCGGCCTCAATGCGATCACTCATGACGGAATATTCAGCCCCGTCCAAAGCGGCGACGCCTTCGATTACCAACCGGTCAGAGCCGAGCCCTTCAATATTGGCGCCCATTGCGCGAAGGCAGTTTCCAAGATCGGAAATCTCTGGCTCCCGCGCCGCATTTTCAAGAACGGTAATGCCGTCCGCCAATGTCGCAGCCATCATCAGGTTTTCAGTCGCTCCAACCGAGACGCTCGGAAATCTGAACTCCGTACCCTTCAAACCGTTTGGCGCTTTTGCTTCGACGTAGCCGGCGCGCAGTTCAATTTCTGCGCCGAGACTTTCCAACCCTTTCAAATGTAGATCGATCGGGCGCGTTCCGATTGCGCAACCACCGGGCAAACTGACACGCGCTTCACCGCGACGCGCCAGCAACGGCCCGAGGACAAGAACCGATGCCCGCATCTTTCGGACGAGATCGTAGGGCGCAATCGTGCAGCCGTCCTCCTGAGACTTTATTGTCAGGGTCTGGCCAAATTCGGAATTATTCGCACGCGATGCAGAGGAGACTTCGACACCGAGCTCTTCCAGCAGGCGGCGCATGTTCTCGATGTCATCGAGGCGCGGCACATTGTTTAGGATCAGCGGCTTGGTTGTCAGCAAGGCCGCCGCCATCAAAGGCAGTGCGGCATTTTTCGATCCGCTTATCGGAATCGAACCACGCAGGACATTGCCGCCTCGAATTCTTATTTGGTCCAAACGAATACCCTTCGATGACGTTCATCCACACATAACCGCGCGCGCGGCCACGTTTGATTCTACTTGAAAACATGGCGTGAATGAGACCGATCACTTTCGACAAGGCGCTGGAAGCATTACAAGCGGTTGCGCACAAATGTCAGTCAAGGGACCTTACCCGGGCCACCATCAACCGGCCTTTTTACGGAAATATCAGGACTTTTTTGTTTGCGGCGGCGGAGATTCTCTCGAAGCGCCTTTGCCGACCTCTCCTGCCGCGTAATTTTGGGGGCAGGTTTTGAGACGCTGACCGCCGGATACTCTGACTTGCTCTGGTTGGTGATTTTCTTACTCGCCCGCGTGTTTCGCATCGATATGATTTTTGACCCGCCATTTTCTTGCCCGAGCCCCGGTCACTATGGCATGGTGCGCCGCCACTCGCGAGGGCCCACATAGCTCAGGGGTAGAGCACTCCCTTGGTAAGGGAGAGGCCGAAAGTTCGAATCTTTCTGTGGGCACCATTTCGATCGATTGGAATTGGACCGCCGAATCGCCGAGGCAATTTCGGCTCCGCACCGAAATCTGGTGCGCTGCGACACATTTTGCCGGTTTCTCGCGAATCGATGGCCGGAAATGCTGCCGAATGTGACGCCCGTCACTGGTATTTCGATAGAATTCACTAAAGTTTTAATAGTCCGAAGCCTTCAGTAGGACCCTGGACCGCGCGAACCGCGCAATCAGGCAGGACTAGAACTTAACATGTTGATTTATAAGACAATTTTACTGAAGTCACCCCGCATTGGTACGATTCCCGCGGGTTCTAGGCACAATCGCGAGTGCTAGGCGCTCGCCAGGAGGATAAGCCGTGGCACGCGATCAAATCCCGACAGATGGCCCTGATTTAGGCGATGGCCTTAATTTCAGCGAGGCCCCCAACATGGTGGTTCTCGATGCCGTAGGCGCGGAAAGCCTGACAGTCCCAGGTGGCTCCATGCTGCTGCGCGCGGATTTCAACCGGGAAGGCCCGGATTTGATGCTGGAGGGCCGGAGCGGCGAGGAAGTTCTGGTTCGCGATTATTTTGCCGTTGAGCAGGCGCCGACGCTGCAGACCGAAGGTGGCGCGCGGATCTCTCCGGAAACAGCCGAGGCTCTTGCCGGGTCCATGGCACCGCAACAGTTCGCGCAGGCCGGCCTGGGTGGTGATGCGTCCCAGCCAATCGGCACGATTGATACCGCCGACGGCGAAGTTTTCGCCATTCGTTCCGACGGTAGCCGCACCAACCTCAAAGTCGGCGATCCCGTCTTCCAGGGTGATGTGCTGGAAACCGGCGACGGCGCCGCGGCCGGAATTACCTTTATTGATGGAACCGAATTCGCGCTGGATGAAGACGCGCGCATGGTCCTCGACGAAATGGTTTACGACCCAAGCACCGGCGACGGTTCGTCGGCGTTCACCGTCGTCCATGGTGTTTTCACGTTCGTCAGTGGCGCGATCGCCAAATCCGGATCTGACGCAATGACGGTCGATACGCCGGTCGCAACGATCGGTATTCGCGGTACCAAAGTCGCAATTAAGGCTGGCGCCGAAGGCGAAGACACAATTATTTCGCTGTTGGAAGAAGGCGGCCACACCGGTGAAATCAGCATCACCAACGAGGCCGGTACGCAGATACTGAACGTCGCCAACCAAACCGTGTTCGTCGAAAGCGCGTTCTCCGCGCCGATAGAACCTGTAATTCTGCCGTCCGAACAACTCCGTAGCATCTTCAACGCTTCGAACCTGCCGTCGAATAATGCCGGCACAGCGGCAAACGACGATGACGAAGAGGACGAAGAAGAAGGTGAAGGCGCCGTCGCTGAGGGTGATGAAGAAGGCGAAGAAGGCGAAGGCGAAGAAGGCGAGGGCGAAGAAGAAGGCGA
>JAPYRS010000050.1:5903-11841 GCA_029936875.1 Alphaproteobacteria bacterium
ATGAAGAAGGCGAAGAAGGCGAAGGCGAAGAAGGCGAGGGCGAAGAAGAAGGCGAGGGCGAGGAAGAAGAGGAAGGCGAGGAAGAAGGCGAAGAGGAAACCGAGGTTGCTGAAGAGGGCGAAGAAGGTGATGACGAAGAAGCCGTAGCCGAAGCCGAAGAAGAGGCCGAAGAGGAAATTGTAGTCGCCGAAGCGGAAGCCGAGGACGAAGGGGAAGAAGAAGCCGAAGTAGTTGAAGAGGCAGAAGAAGAAGCCGAAGAAGAAGTTGCGGTTGCCGAGGCGGAGGAAGAAGAAGCCGAAGAAGAGGTCGTGGTCGCTGAGGCGGAAGAAGAGCCTGAGGCAGAAGCCGCCGCTGCTGAAGCAGAACCGGAAGCCGAACCTGAGGTCGCAGCCGCGGACCGCGCCGGCTTCAGGGAGCCGATCCTCGGGGCAGAAGTTAGCGCCAACGTTGAACGGGTTGGCCTTGCGGGCCTTGCGCTTGCCGATCCTCAAGGCAAGATTCTTGTTGCGACGCCAGGCATGCCGCCGATCACAGGACGACTCCGTGAGATGTTGAATACCATGCCGCGCGGCGACCGCGGGTTACTTGATCTTCAACTCGGCGTGACCGATTTGCCGACGATGGGATTTATTTTTCCGCTGTTTGGCATTCAAGCCGATACCGGGAGTGAAGTGCTCGGCATGGTGATTGGCATCAAAATTGTTGATGACGATTTATACGGTCGGTTGTCGCAACCCGGCGAAACCCTGGAGACGGCGGAAACCTATATCGTCCGTGCGCAAGCCCCAAACGTTCAATATCTTTCACCGCTCGAGGACGGAACCCAACCATTGCGCCGTGTGCTCGCGCTCGACACGCCAAATCTCGGGTCCGCCTTTGTGCTGAATACCGCCGGCGGATTTGGCCGCAAAGTCGATTACGACAACGAAGAAGTGCTGGTAACAGGACGTTCGATTTCGGCGGCGCCGTGGGTGGTGGTTCGAAAAATTTCGACATCGGAAGCCCTTGCGGGGAGCGAATCGCGCCTCAAGACCATGCTGGTCGTCTTCATCATGATCATCGTCATTACCAGCGTTGTCATTGTTGCGGTCTGGCGCCACGGCTCTTCAGTGCGCGCGACAGCAGCGGCGGAACGATTTCGTGTTGCCGCTGAACGCTTTCAAAACCTCGGCAAGTTTCTTCGGGTCATTACCGACAGCCAACCGACTGAAATGATCGCTGTCACTGAAGACGGCACTTAAACATTCGCCAATAAAACAGCGAGCGATTCAGCTGGCATTACGGCTGAGGAGATGATCGGCAAGAAAATGAATGCAGTTATTGGCCCGGTTCGACCCAAAGTGTTCGAAGAAATTAACAAACCGATCATTCGTGATACCGAAGAAATCCTGGAGAGCGGACGCCGCATTATGCATCTGCACAAATTCGATGATGAAGTCGGACGTAATTTGATTCGCTCGGTTCATTATCCTTTGCGCGGTGACCGGGACCATGCGCCAGCCGTGTTAATGATCTTGGATGACATCACGGAGTTGATGGAGGAACGCGAGCACAAAGAACGGGTCTTCCGACAATTGGTCAACACGTTGGTCGATCTTGTCGGGCAGCGTGATCCGTTTTCCGCGAACCATGCGACGCGTGTCGCTGACGTCGCCATTAACATTGCCAAGGAAATGGGTCTGAAGACCGAAGAAATTGATACGGTCGATATTGCTGCCCAGCTCATGAACCTCGGCAAGACCCTGGTTCCCGTTGAAGTCCTCACCAAACCCGGCGCCCTGACGGAAGAAGAACTGGATCTCGTGCGAAACAGTATTCTGACCAGCGCCAAGTTATTGGAAGGAATTGAATTTGATGTACCGGTTGCAGAAACAGTGCGTCAGGTCCAGGAACATTGGGACGGCAGTGGCCGTCCGTCCGGTCTCAGCGGCGAAGACATTCTGATTTCGGCGCGAGTGGTCGCGGTCGCCAACTCGTTTACGGCAATGATAAGTCGGCGTACCCACCGCAAGGACCCCGCCACATTCGACGAAGCCGAAAACATATTGATGTAGAACAGTGGGACACTTTACGATCGACGTGTTGTTACTGCCCTTCTAAACTTTTTAGAAAATCGTGCCGGACGGGAAAAGTGGGCCAATTTCCGCGATACCGACCCAACCGCCGGTTGATCGCTTCGCTTTACGGCAGCTCCCGAACGACCCGAATACCGATGTTGTAGCTCCAAAGGGCGGCTGGATGGCTGTCACGGGCGTGCGCCGACATCAACCGTGGAATGTAATACCAGGAACCGCTGCGAATGACGCGGCGACTACAGTTGCCGTCCTGACGAGAGGCGCCGTCATCAGGCGCACCGGCATGATTCGGATTCCAGCAATCCGATATCCACTCCCAGATGTTGCCGTTCATATCATGGAGGCCGAGCGGGTTTGGAGGAAAGGATCCGACCGGCGCGCTTCTGTCGCCGTCCCATTCGCTGCCGCATTTTCGACAATTCGCCATATTGTCGCCCGTTTCTTTACCCCACCAGAACGCCGTGGTTGTTCCGGCCCGCGCTGCATATTCCCACTCCGATTCTGTCGGAAGGCGATATGTTGCGCTGGTCTTTGCGGATAAAAACTCCGTGTACGCAACCGCTTCGGCCCACGCAATATTAATGACCGGCCTTTGCCCCCTCCCCCATTTATGGTCGTCAGGGATTTTGGGGCAGGTGCCCTCAGCGACACAAACCTCGTATTCGTCAAATGTGATTTCGAATACGCTCATCGCGAAATGGCGGTCGATGACCACTCGATGCGGCGGACGCTCCGGCCTTTTTCCTTGTGCCGACCCCATAATGAAAGAACCCGGCGGAATGACGATGAGTTTCGGACAATCATCGCAGTCCTGAAATGGCTCGCCGCTGACGGACGCGGCTTTTATGCGCGGCGACTGTCCGGGTGTTGACTGAGCGACGGCAGCATTGGCGCCTGCCATCATCCAAATCACGGCAAGAGCAAAACCGAAACAGACGGCGCGCGAAATAAGGGGCGACGACGCCACGCCGAGATAGGTGTTAGTTTGCAGTGCGACCTGCCCGGGAAATTTCATCATCCGATTAAAAATAGGATTGAAGACGTCGTCGAAGCGCGGGATCCAATCCATCCGCATCATCGTCCGCCGAGATCGTATCGTCCTCGGCAAGCGTGAACTCAGTTGTGGCAGGCGGCTGGTTCTCAGAGAGGCCTGCATCCTGCAGCTCGAAATCATTTTGTTCTGGCGCCAGGAAACCACCGTCATCACTGTTCTGATCCTCGTCGTCGTCTTCGAAAAACGACTCGAATACATCCTCTTCGTCACCGTCTTCATCATCGCCGAATAAAGCGTCTAAGTCCGCGTCGTCTCCCGCACCATCGTCACGTGAGGCAAAGGGGTGATCGTCGATGTCTGTTGGCCTGCTTTTCAAAAAATCTTCATCTCCGCGAAGATCAAGTTCGGCGTACTGACGGCACCAATCGACCAACGAAGTCGTTGCGCCCTCTTGCTGCGCGTCCGTCGTCGCATTCAAAAGTGTAACCGCTTCCAACTTTCCGAGTGCCAGCATCATCCGGTAGACCGTGACGATTTCATCGAAGGACGTCTGCGCGAGGTTTATCTGCGCGTTGAAAACTTCCGTTTCCGCTTGCAGGACCCGCAACGCCGTTTCCTGACCTGCTTCCTGCAAGCGTTGCCGCGAGTCGAGAACGTCGAGCGAAATACTGACGGCGTTTTCCAACAGGAATCGTCGTTCACAACCGGTTAGCAGTCCCTGCCAGGAAACACGAATGTCCTCTTCCACACGGCGATTTGCCATGTGGAGCGCGTTCAAACTCGCCGCATGATCAAAGGACGCACCGGCCACATTGGCCTGAGTCGCAAAACCACTGAAAAGGTTCCACGTTGCCGTAAACAGGATCGACCAGTCGCGCCTAATCCCGGGCGTAGAATTTACATTCTCTTCGAAGTTGGCTGCACCTATGAGATCAAGGCGCGGATAGAAATCGGCCGCTGCCGCTCGCTGACGGGCGCGCGAGGAATCAACAAGATTGTTGGTGCTCTCCAAATTTGGGTTTACGCCAAACGATATTTTGATCGCTTCTTCAACTGTCGTCGGCAATAGATCGATCGGTGGCACCGGAACGGTGAGAGCCCCAATGTTCGGTGCATCTCCGAAAACCTGGCGATAGCGGCTGAGCGCCTTCTGGAGGTTGCCATTAAAAATGGCGCGACGTTCTTTTGCGAGTTGTAGTTGGGACCGGGCGATCAAGAGGTCTACTGCCAGCCCAGCGCCTGCCTCGACTCGTTCTTCCTCCAACTGAAACTGTTGTTCGACCGCCTGCTCATTGACGCGAATGAGATCGAATAGACGGGTCTGCCGCAAAATATCGACGTAAGCGGAGACGCCTTCAAATATTGCGTTCTGCGTTGACGCCCTGAGCGTCGTGTTAGCAACCGCCTTGTCGTTTTCCGCGCCTTCGGTCTGAAAATTCTTGCGCAACCCGTCGAACAAATTTTGGGTAACCGAAAAGCCAAACCGCGATCGGCCCGTGTGAAACGGCTCATCCGAAACCGGTCTTCTCGCACCGTTGGTAATGGTTTCGACACCAATATCTCCGGTGAGGTTAACCAGCGGAAAAACCCGGCCCGCGCCGCCCGAATGTGTTGATTGGCGGAATTGACCAAATCCCGATCAGAGAAAACCTAAGGATGAGCAGAAACCAAATCGATTATGGCTTCTTCCAATGTTTGCGCCGTCGCCGGAAGTGCAGCGGCACATGCCATAGCCAATGCCGTCCCTGCCCGAATTAGGATCGATGTCCAGCGCACCGTTTTAGACATAGTAGAACGGGATCCGTACTTTCACTTGAACGAACAACAGGCGGATATTTTCCGCAATTGATGGAAAGTAGCAAGAGCGCACTCGACACCACCTGACCCATTCTTTGCTGCCCAAGGCGACCACCCTAACGTGTTGTATGGAAAGGTTGAATTCAGTCGGAAACCCACAGTGACGTCATTTCGGGTCCTTTTCTCGGGGGGTTCTATGCTAAATTTACGCTCGAATTTGTGATGACGGCTCAATAGAGGCCGAAGCCACAATGGGGAGGGGCTAGTTATGTCCGACGGAACCACGCCGTCATCCGAAAGCACGGAGCCGGCTTCTGGTATTGGCCAAAGGTTGCGCGGCCTGTTTCGGCGGTCCTCGGGAAAAAAGAAGCGCCCCCTTTATCTGCGCTTCCTCGGCTGGTGGCGCCATGGTCGCTGGATCGGCCTTGTTTTCCTGCTGGCCATAGGCGTCCTACGCGCTGTTGACCCTTCGTTTGTGCAATCGATCCGGAACCAAAGCTTCGATATCTATCAGCGGATTCAGCCGCGCGTTAATACGCAGGACCTCGTAACCATCGTCAATATCGATGAGGAGAGCCTCCAGACCGTCGGCCAGTGGCCGTGGGGACGCGACACATTGGCGACCTTGCTCGAAAATCTGATGAAACAGGGCGCAATCGTCGTTGGCTTCGACATGATATTTCCGGAACGGGATCGGCTTTCGCCCGATCTCATCGCAGCCAGTATGCGGGAAAAAGGTTTGGACGATCAGGCAGCCGATCAAATTGCAGACCTGCCCAGTAACGATGTTTTGTTTGGCAATATTCTGAGCCGAAGTCGCGCTGTCGTCGGACAGGGCGCCAAACTCGCGGTGGTCGTCGGTGCACGGGAAGGGTTGCCGCCGGAAAGCCCCAAGGGATTTATCGGCGGCAAACCGCACCAATTTCTGTGGCCACCTTTCGTCACTGTTCTGCGCAATATTGAAGAGATCGAAGAAGGTGCCCCAGGCCGCGGTATGGTCACCGTCAGTCCTGACAATGACGGTGTTGTCCGGCGAGCTCCCGCGGTCATAAAGGTTGGGGAAAATATTTAT
>JAPYRS010000050.1:11851-17789 GCA_029936875.1 Alphaproteobacteria bacterium
TCGTCGAGATGATGCGGGTCGCGTCGGGACCGAAGGCCCCGTTCCTGGTCCGCTCCAACAAGCTTGGAATACGCGATGTTGTGGTCGCAAAATTTCCAATCGAGACCGACGAAAAAGGGAATATCTGGGTCTATTTTACCAAACCTGGCCAGGGCCGGTATATTTCCGCGGCGAGCGTGTTGGACGGCACCGCGCCGCAAGAGCGTATCGCGGGCAAATGGATTCTCATCGGCACGGCGGCTTCCGGCCTCGAGAACATTCGGGCGACGCCGATATTTGGCGCGCTTCCGGGTGTCGAAGTTCACGCCAACATGCTCGAGATGATCCTGACAAACACCCAACTGAACCGTCCGATCGATGCGATCGGTCAGGAAATCAGTTTTGCCCTGATTGTTGGCATTATCATGATCATATTGCTGCCGATTATCGGCGCGGCCATGTCTCTCGGGCTTGCGGTCGTACTGGTCGGCGGGCTGGTTGGTTTTTCCTGGTACCTGTTTTCGGAATGGCTGACCTTCATCGATGTTACCTACCCCGCAATCTCGACGTTCGGGCTTTATTCGATCCTGACGTACACCAGTTATTCGCAGACCTCGCAGGAAAAGAAACAGGTGCGCGGCGCGTTTGGGCGGTATTTATCGTCGGCCCTCGTGGAACAACTTGCAGATGATCCGGATCGGCTCGTTCTCGGCGGCGAAATGCGCGACATGACGCTCTTGTTCTGCGATATCCGCGGATTTACGACCATCTCGGAAGTCTTCAAAACAAATCCGCAGGGGCTTACCAATCTGATCAACAAGTTCCTGACGCCCATGACCAACCTCATACTTGATCGGCGGGGGACCATCGATAAGTACATGGGCGATTGCATCATGGCGTTTTGGAATGCGCCGATTGACGATGATGAACACGCGCTGCATGCCGCGGATGCCGCACTCTGCATTTTCGAGGAGCTACCCAAACTCAACGAACGGCTGGAGGCGGAAGCCAAAGCAGATGATCGTGTTCACCATCCCATTAATGTCGGCGTCGGCCTCAATTCTGGGGACTGCGTGGTCGGCAACATGGGAAGCGAGCAGCGGTTCGATTATTCCGTTCTTGGTGACGCGGTCAATCTCGCGGCACGCCTCGAGGGGCAGTCGAAAAACTACGGTGCCAATATTGTAATTGGGGAACAGACGTACCTGAAGATTCCCAGCTATGCTTCAATCGAAATGGATTTGATCGCCGTTAAAGGCAAAACCGAAGCGGTCAGAATTTATGGTCTGCTCGGGCGCGCTGACACTAAGGACGGTGAGGTGTTCAAGAAACTCCACGCGTCAAATACGGCACTACTGGAAGCCTACCGCGGTCAGGATTGGATCAAATCCGAGGGACTGGTCGCAGAATGCCGGGCCAATGCGGAGCCGTTTCCGGACAAACTTGATGTTCTCTACGACCTCTACGCGGAACGCATTGAGGATTACAAGATTGAGCCGCCGCCTGAGGACTGGGACGGCGTGTTTGTCGCAACGTCAAAATAGCTAGCGAACCGAGGCTTGCGCAACGATTAACGTTCGCGGAAGGCCTCGTAACGGAGCTTAAGAACGGGACGAATCAAGTATTCGGCGACCGTCTTTGTCCCAGTCTTAATGTCGACGGTGCCGACCATCCCAGCAAAAACGGGAAGGTCGCCTTCAACTTCGCCGAGAAATAATTTTTCAGTCTCCACGCGCACTCGGAAATAGGGGTCTTCACCTTCCTCGACAGTCGAATCGGGCGCAACCTTGATTACCGTTCCCTCTAAACCACCGTAACGAACAAAGTCGTAAGTCGACAATTTTACCGTTGCCGGCTGCCCCGATTCAGAAACCCGATGTCGATTGGGTTGAGCTTCGCCTCGATGATCAGGTTGTCGCCACCCGGCACGATTTCCATAATCGGTTGGCCGGGCGACACGACGCCGCCGATGGGCCGGACAGCGTATTCCGCACCACTTCGACGTCACGGAACAGGGAATTCCAATAGGCGTTCGGTTTGTTTTCGAGCGCCATCATGGGCAGCGCCAAAATTTTGTTAAACAGTCGATTGCCGACAGCCACGTCGATTCGGAGCGCCGCGCGCTGCATCATCCGGCTTCTGGTTTGGCGCAACGCAAAGTCAAAAACCAGAACCACAATCATGCCGATAACCAGACCCTGAAGTGTTGTCAGGCCGGCGCTGAAAATGACGCGGTCAAATACCTGCAGGGAAAAAACCGGCACCGCCAGTGCAAGGAGATTGACGAAAAACGATACCAGAAAGACTTCGCGGTAAACCGAGCGCAAAGGACGGATGATCTCGCCTAACCAATCCTGCTTGCCATTCTCTGCCATTCGGTCAGATTCTCCACTGGACCTCTTCGCGCGCGCATAATAGTCATGTTTTCAATTCTATGTACGACAAATGTAATTTTACCGGTGAGATCGCGAATGGCTACAAACGAAGAAGAAATGTCGATTCCGGAAAACTTTTCGGAGGCAGGTTCGAGCGTCGGATTCTCCGCAGCGGTGGGGCCGTTCTACCGTTGGAACGGTGAAGGGCCGACGCGCTTGGCGTTTCGAGCGCTGGAAAGGCATGCCAATCCCATTGGCCGGGTCCACGGCGGGGCGCTCATGACGCTTGCAGATCAGGCGTCGGGATACGCGATCGCTCGATCTCTTGACGAAAAAAGGCCGTTTGCGACGGTAAGTCTAAATTGCGACTTTCTTGCAGCCGCCCGCACCGGAGATTGGGTCGAAGCTGAAGCCACCATCACCCGGCGCACTCGAAGCCTGGTTTTTACGCACGTACGCGTGTCTTCAGGCGACGAACTGTTGTTGACCGCGAGCGGTATTTGGAAATTCCTCGGCGAGTGAATATCTCCCGCCTGCAAACTTATCGAGGCTAAAGCACGCTCGACAATTTCATGGCGATACCCATGTCGCCGTCTACTTTGAGCTTCCCCATCATGAATGCCGTTGTCGGATCAAGATCACCGGCAAGCAGCGATTCGAAATCTTCGACTGACATTCGTATCGTGCAATCAGCATCCGTATCGTCATTGTTGACAACGTTGGGGACGACGCTTCCGTCAACATAAATGACATTGCTCTCGCCGAGGTCGAATTTGATCCTCGCGCCAAGCCCTGAATCCTCGCCCACCCTTTTTCGGATGTCCTCGGTCAGCGATTCAATGTCCATAACGAGTTTTCCTGTAACGCAGATTATATTTGCATGACAAATTGAAATGTCACCACGCGTACTATGGTCTGGGACCCTACCAAGTCAACATGCGAATTCGCGATCTTCTCCCCGGACACGCAAAACCATAGAATGCGCCGGTGTCTTCTACTTCCCTAAATTGAAGGATGTTTCCGTGGCCTCAACCTTTCCGAGCTGCAAATTTCTCGCCCTCAAGCAAGAAGGGTTCTGTCTAACGATCACGCTTGATCGGCCAGACGCACGTAACGCCATGAATCTGTTGATGGCGGACGAACTGGAAGCCGTGATGTCGGCAGCCGCAATCGAACCGGACATTTCCGCGGTCGTAATTCGTGCCAACGGTAAACACTTCTGTGCCGGCGGCGACCTCAAGGATATGACGGACGCAATGCCGCCGGTTCGGGCCGGGGACCATGATCCTTTGTATTATGCCAACCGCCGATTCGGCGACCTGCTGACCCAAATTAACGAGGCGCCATTGGTTGTGATCTCGGTTGTCCACGGCGCGGCCCGAGGGGCGGGTTTTGGCATCGCCTGCGTCTCCGATATCGTGATTGCCGAAGAAAGCGCAAACTTTGCCATGCCGGAAACGGGCCTTGGGCTTCCACCGGCACAAATCCTGCCGTTTGTCGCCATGCGCCTTGGAAAACATCAAGCTCGCCGTCTCGCCTTTACGGGCCGACCGATTGGCGGCGAGGAGGCCCATCGAATTGGGCTGATCGACATACTTTGCGCAGATAAAGACGAAACAAACGCTGCACTGGAATCCCTTATTCAGGATATCGGCGGTCGCGGACCCGTTGCGCTCACACAGGCGAAGCAACTGATAGGTGATGTTGGTCAGGTCCCGCTCTCGTTATTACTCGACCGCGGCGCACGACTGGTCGGGCGATCTTCCCGAAGCGGCGAAGGCCGCGAAGGCCTGACCGCATTTGTCGAAAAGAGAAAACCGGAATGGGCGGGCCGCAATTTAATTTAGAATTGCCCGGCTTCCATCGCCATCAACGAATCAGATCCGGCCATGATTTGAGACAAAAGAGATGATGTTTCCGGCAGCGTCTTGGCCATGAAGAAGCGCCCAACAAGAAGTTTCAATTCGAAAAATTCTGGGTCTTCATCCGCGCCATTGGAAAGTTTGTCGATTGAGACTTTGGCCATTTTCGCCCACATGTACCCGAGCGCGACGAGGCCAAACATCTTCAAATAATCGGAAGCTGCCGCACCGGCCTGCTCTGGATTTTTTAGACCTTGTTCCGCCACCCAGGCGGTTGCCTGCTGCAGCCGCGCAAACGATTTCGCCAACGGCATGGCAAAATCCTTCATCGCCGGATCGCTCATATTTTCCTGAAGGAATCGATCAACCGGATGAAAAAACTGCCGCAGCGAACGGCCCATGTGATCGGGTAATTTTCGCCCGACCAGATCAAGCCCCTGAATGCCGCTGGTGCCTTCGTAAAGTTGCGTGATGCGGGCATCGCGGACGAATTGTTCCATCCCGTTTTCACGGATATAGCCGTGCCCGCCAAAACATTGCAGCGACCAATTCACCGATTCAAATCCGGTATCAGTGCAATAGGCCTTCAGGATCGGCATGATCAATGAGACAAGGTCGGCCGCGTCACGTTGTGCCTCCTTGTCGGGGTGGCCGCGCTCGAGATCAATCGAAAGCGCCATCCACATCGCGAGCGCCCGCGCGCCTTCATTGAAAGCACGCGCCGTCAGCAACATCTTCCGCACATCGGGATGAACGATAATCGCATCGGCGGCTTCATCGGGCTCTTTCACACCGGAAAGGCTGCGCCCCTGGCGCCGGTCCTTGGCGTAGTCACGCGCATTTTGGTATGCGACTTCGGAAAGGCCAATCCCTTGAACGCCAACGCCGAGCCGCGCTTCGTTCATCATCGTGAACATCCCCTTCATGCCGCGATGCTTTTCGCCGATCAAGTATCCAACCGCCGCGTCATAATTCATAACGCAAGTCGACGACGCCTTTAGCCCCATCTTGGTTTCAATCGAACCGCAGGTGACGGTGTTTCGCGCGCCCAAACTGCCGTCGTCGTTGACCATAAATTTTGGCACGATAAACATGCTGATGCCGCGAACGCCGTCCGGGGCATCCGGCAGACGCGCGAGCACGAGATGGATAATGTTGGGCGTGAGATCATGTTCGCCGGCAGAAATGAAAATTTTGGTTCCCGTGATCCGGTAACTGCCGTCGTCTTCCGGTTCCGCGCGGGTTCGCAAAAGGCCGAGATCAGTACCGCAATGGGGCTCGGTTAAGTTCATTGTCCCGCCCCATTCGGCATTGGCGAGCTTTGGCAGGTAGGTTGATTTTTGCTGGTCGGTACCGTGGCGATAAATTGCGGCGTAAGTCCCGTGCGCCAGGCCCGGATAGGTGCCAAAAGAAATATTGGCAGCCGTTATCATTTCCGTGACGGCGATGCCGAGAACATTGGGAAGCCCCTGTCCGCCGTATTCCGGATCGGCGGTGAGCCCGGCCCAGCCGCCTTCGGTGAATGTTTTGTAGGCTTCCTTGAACCCTTCCGGCGTGGTGACTTCGCCGTTTTCGATTTTGCAGCCTTCGGCATCGCCTAATTGATTAAGAGGCTGCAACACCTCTTCGGCAATCTTCGCGCCTTCTTCGAGAATTGCCGAAACCAGATCAGGCGTCGCCTCTGCAAATCCGGGCACGTTGCCGTATTTGCCGATTTCCAGC
>JAPYRS010000201.1 GCA_029936875.1 Alphaproteobacteria bacterium
GGCGGGGCGACCACGGCGACAACAGTCGGCGTTGCGGGCCTAGGTTCGGCTTCTACTTTGACGGGGCGTTGGCTTGCCACTTCCGTTGCGGGTTCAGTTTTTTCCACCGGGACGGCGGCCACCTGTTGCGTTGTCGCCTCGGTTTCCGTCTCAGCAGCAGGCGCCGCCGGCAAGGCGGCAGATTCCGTCGTCGTCTCGGTTTCGGACGATTGCGCAGATGCGGGCGCGGCGACCACAGTGGCGGCGCTTGTCGCCTCCGGTTTTTCGCGCGACCGGGTGCCATCCGTCACCGGTGCAGGCGGTGCGTTGGCCGTACACGCCGATACGAAAAGCGCAGCAATAACCAAAACCACCGATGCACGGGAAGAAAAAATCAAACTGAAGATTCCTGTAACGACGCCCGCACTTCGCGCATTCCCTTGAAGATATGCACCATCGCGGCGGCCGCGATAATCGGCATAAACAAATTGACCACCGGCACCGTGAACAAAAACGCCATCAACATACCCGCGGGCATGAGACGCCACCTATTTCTGCGACGCATATCCTGCACCGTTCTTTCGTCCATGTGACGGTGCGCGACAAGCTCGAAATACTCACGGCTGAGAAGATAGCCGTTCAGCCCGTAAAAAACCAAGATGCCAATCGGCGCGAAAAAGAACCCAATGATATAGGCCGGGATCGCCAGTAAATTGAGGACCACCAGCACCGCGATAAACTTCAATCCTGTAACGAGGCCCCGCCACATCGGCATCGACCGGCCCGGTGGATCGCCGGGGTAGTGACTTTTTTCGACGGCCTCGGCTATCTCTTCAACAAACAGCCCGATGAAGATGGAGGCGACCCACGGGAACAGAAACAGCGCGATGAAGCCCGACAAAATATTGAAGCCCCAGCCGCTGACAAATTCGATCATCTCTTTGGCGGTGACCCAGGTGATCCAGAAAAACCGGACGTCGCCGATTTGCGCCAGCGCCCATCCGACCAAATAGAACAGCACCACAAATACCAGCGCCGCCAGAATCGCCGATCGAATGACGACGCGGCGGAAGGCCGGGTGCGGCATTTGTTGAACGGCTTTGGCAAAGGCTGCGAGCATTTGATTTCCGATTCATCCTCCTGTGGTCCCTTTAGATAGGGGCAAATCAACGCCGGTTCCAGTTGTGGCAGCGATTTTCACCCCTATACTGCGCGCCGCCGCCGCACGACCCTTAAATCACCGCTAGGAGAAAATATGGCCGAGGCCCCCTTGGACGTGACCACAATCGGCAATGCAATTGTCGATGTCATCAGCCACGCCGATCCCGAATTTCTGATCCGCCAGGACCTGGTCAAAGCCTCGATGACGCTGATCGATGCGGAACGCGCGGTTTCGCTGTATGACGCGATGGGTCCGGCCGTCGAAATATCGGGCGGGTCCGCCGCCAATACCGCCGCCGGTATCGCGTCCCTGGGCGGCAAAGCGGCCTTCATCGGCAAGGTCAAAAACGATGCGATGGGAGAAATCTTTGCCCACGATCTTCGCACCGCCGGGGTCAAATTCGATGTCCCGCTCGCGACCGACGGGCCGTCCACCGCGCGCTGCCACATCATGGTGACGGAAGACGCCGAACGCACGATGGCGACCTACCTCGGCGCTTGCGTCGATCTCACCCCCGACGACGTAAAACCGGAAACGATTACGGAAGCTCAGGTTACCTACCTCGAAGGCTATCTGTGGGATCCGGAAAAGGCCAAAGAAGCGTTCCGCAAAGCGATCAAGATCTCCCATGACGCCGGTCGCAAAACCGCGCTGACGCTATCAGACAGTTTTTGCGTTGATCGTTACCGCGGCGAATTCCGGAAACTTTTCGAATATGACATCGACATTCTTTTCGCCAATGAGGACGAAATCAAATCGCTGTACGAGGTCGAAAGTTTTGACGATGCCCTGCAACACGCGCGCGGCCATTGCGATATCCTCGCCCTGACCCGCAGTGAAAAAGGTTCGATGATCGTTCGCGGCGACGAAGTTCACGTGATTGACGCGGTCAAGCTTGGGCCCATCGTCGATACCACCGGCGCCGGTGATCTTTATGCCGCAGGATTTCTCTACGGCCATACCAACGGCAAAGGGCTTGCTGAAAGCGGGCGGATTGGTTCCATCGCCGCTGCCGAAATCATCAGTCACTTTGGCGCGAGACCGGAAACGCCGCTCGACAAACTTGTAGAAACGCACCTCTAGGGCACGGCTTAACGTTTTAGGTTTCGGATTGGCGCACGCGTTTTGATTGCGGCCTTTCAAGGACCAGCACGCCGAGAATGACCAGCGCCGAGCCTGCGAGCTGGATCCAGGTCATGCTTTCGCCCAATAGAAAAAATGCGAGAACCAGCGTGACCGGCGGGCCGATGGTTGTAATCAGCGCTGCACGCGACGCGCCGATGCGGCGAATGCCTTCGGCCAGTAAAAGGAACGGCACCACCGTCACGAACACCGCCATCACCACCAGCATCCACCAGCCGTCTGATGTAAACGTGAAGACTTCCGGCGGCGCGGCTGTCAAAAAGTGCACGGTTAGGCCGGCGGCCGCTCCGGTCATGGCATAGGTGGTAAATCGAACGCTACCGATCCGCCCGGACGTTTGCTGGTTCACCATCAAGTAGACGGCGAAGGTTATTGCTGCGACCAGCGCCAGCAACGCGCCAACTAAATTGGCCTGAAAGAGTTCTGAATTAAACGCCCCCATCGCCAGGTAAATGCCGGCGTAGGTGAGCAACATGGCGATCATTTGCGCACGCGGCGGCATGGCTCGGCGACGGACGGCTTCGGCCAACACAACCATCGCCGGATAGGCAAAAAGTATGATCCGTTCGATCGACGCATCTATCAGCTGCAGCGCTTCAAAATCAGCGACGGCGCCGACGTAATAAGTGAAGACGCCGACAAAAAATGCGGCGAGAAAATCTTTGCGGTTGGCGCGCAACGTGCCCAGCAAGCCCAGTTTCCACAGGGCAAATATCCAGAACAGCGGCAGGGCGATGGCGCTGCGGAGAAACAGCAGCTCTTCCACGCCCATGCCGGTTTCGTACATGAATTTGGCGAGGATGCCTTTTGTCGACATCAGCAACGCCGGAACAATGACGAGGGCGAGCCCGGTTAACGTCGCACGGCGGTGCGACTT
>JAPYRS010000202.1 GCA_029936875.1 Alphaproteobacteria bacterium
AATCGAAAATCGTGCCGCCGAAAAGCTCGGCGATGCAGAGCGCACGCGGCTTCGTCTTTCCACCCTCGGTTTCGTTTATCAGTTCCACCATTTGCTGCCGGAATTCTCAGCGCTCGAAAATATTGTGCTGCCGCAATTGATGGCCGGGAAGAGGAAGCCCGAGGCAAAAATCCGCGCGCTTGAACTACTCGAACGATTTGGGCTCTCGGCACGGGCAAGCCACCGGCCGGCCAAACTATCGGGCGGCGAACAGCAACGAATCGCCGTCGCCCGTGCCATTGCCAATCACCCAAAAATACTTCTCGCAGACGAGCCGACCGGCAACCTTGACGAAAAAACTGCCGACTCCATGTTCAACGAACTTCTCGAATTGGTTCGGCACGAAGGGCTCGCGGCGCTGATCGCCACACACAATCAGAAACTCGCCGCGCAAATGGACCGCATTGTCTATCTGCATGACGGCGAACTGATCTCAAACCCCACTTAGGCCGCCCGAATATTCACCAAAAATCGATTGCATATCCACTGAAAATAATGTTGGTGACTCTGCCCCGGACCTGTGAAATCTTGGGCCCAGTTTCGGCCTAGCAGCTCGTTCGTACCCTAAGGATTGCTGCGCCCAACATGGCCCACGCCCAATACATTCATCTTCACGTCCACAGCGCCTATTCGCTGGCGGAAGGCGCGCTTCAAATTGAGGCGCTGGCCAAACTCTGTCAGCTCCACGATATGCCGGCGGTGGCGATCACCGATACCGGCAACATGTTTGGGGCTTTGGAATTTTCGCTTGCGTGCGCAGAAGCCGGCATCCAACCGATTGTCGGAACGTCCCTTGCGGTTCGCGCCGGCGAACACGGCGATTCAGAGAACCCGGCCAATGTCGCCGCGGCGAGTGAATATCTCGTGTTGCTTGCGCAGGACGAGACCGGCTACCGCAATCTCATAAAGCTTTCCAGCCGTAGCCATCTCGATTCACCGAAAGGGGAGCCGCCGCATCTCCTGCTCTCCGAACTGGAAGGTTCGACCGACGGCATCATCGCGCTGACCGGCGGTGCATCAGGACCGGTCGATGGATTGATCGGCAAAGGCCAGTTGGACCGTGCCGAAGGGTTGCTGCAACAACTCGAATCACTGTTTCCGAACCGGCTCTTTGTTGAGCTACAGCGTTACGGCGCCGGGCCTGGCCCCAATGAAGAGGCGCTACTCAGGCTCGCCTACCGTCACAACCTGCCGATTGTCGCAACCAATGAGGCGTTTTTCGCTGATGTCGACATGTATGAGGCCCATGACGCATTGATCTGTGTGGCAGAAGGCACTTACGTCAGTCAGGCCGACCGGCGCCGCCTCAGTGAGGATCATCGTTTCAAGACGCCGCAGGAAATGATCGACCTATTCGCTGATTTGCCGGAAGCAATTTCAAATACCTTGGTAATTGCAAAACGCTGTTTTTTTGCCGCCCACGAACGGGACCCGATCCTGCCCCGGTTCCCAACCGAAAACGGGCGAACAGAGGCCGATGAACTGCGGACGCTCGCCTCTGAAGGTCTTGAAGCGCGGCTTCAAGATCATGTTTACGGTGATGAGATGGACGAGGACGAGCGCGAGGAATTCGCAAAGCCGTACTTCAAACGTCTGGAATCTGAACTCAAGATCATCATCGACATGGATTACCCCGGTTATTTCCTGATCGTTGCGGACTTCATTCGTTGGGCGAAGGGCCACGCCATTCCGGTTGGCCCCGGCCGCGGTTCGGGCGCAGGTTCCGTCGCCGCCTGGGCGTTAACGATCACCGATCTTGATCCGCTTCACTTTGGCTTGCTGTTCGAACGGTTCCTCAATCCCGACCGCATGTCGATGCCGGATTTTGATATCGATTTCTGTCAGGACCGCCGCGACGAGGTGATCCATTACGTGCAGGACAAATACGGCAACGACCGCGTCGCCCAGATCATCACCTTTGGAAAACTGCAGGCGCGCGCCGCCATTCGCGACATTGGCCGGGTGCTGCAGGTTCCTTATGGCGTGGTCGACCGGCTCAGCAAACTGGTGCCCAACGATCCGGCCAACCCGACCAGACTTAAGGACGCGATAAAATCCGACCCCCGATTTGCAGAAATTCGCAAAGAGGAAGACGGCGTCGAGAAACTTCTCGATATCGCGCAGAAAGTTGAGGGGCTTTACCGCCACGCCTCCACCCATGCGGCCGGTATCGTCATCGGCGACCGTCCGCTCAGCGAATTGGTGCCGCTTTATCAGGACCCGCGATCGGATATGGCAGCGACGCAATTCTCAATGAAGTATGCCGAGCGGGCAGGGCTCGTGAAGTTCGATTTTCTCGGCCTGAAAACTTTGACCGTTATCGATCACACGCTCGCCTTCCTGCGGGATCGCGGCGTTGAAATCGACATCGCGCAAATACCGCTCGACGATGAAATGACCTACCGGATGCTGCAGCGGGCTGAAACGATTGGCGTGTTTCAGTTTGAATCGGGCGGCATGCGGGATCTGTTGCGGGAAGCGGTGCCGAGCAACATTGAAGACCTGATTGCGTTGGTCGCCTTGTTCCGGCCGGGCCCAATGGAAAACATTCCGAAGTACGTTGCCTGTAAGAACGGCCGCGATACCCCAGAATTTCTTCACGAAACAATCGAACCCGTGGTCCGCGATACCTACGGCATCATTATTTATCAGGAACAGGTGATGCAGGTGGCGCAGGTTTTCGCCGGCTTCACCTTGGCCCGCGCCGACGTTCTTAGAAACGCGATGGGTAAAAAGATTCAGTCGGAGATGACCAAACTTCGCGCCGGTTTCATTGAAGGGGCCGTTGAACGGGGCGTCGATTCTGAACGGGCCGAACAGGTCTTCGATATCGTCGACAAATTTGCTGGTTATGGGTTCAACAAGGCGCATTCGGCGGGCTATGCCCTTGTTGCCTATCAGACGGCATGGTTGAAGGCGAACTACCCGGTCGAATTCATTGCCGCCTCGATGACGCTTGATCTCAACAATACCGACAAGCTCGCCACCTTCCGGGACGAGCTGAAACGGCTCAGAATGTCGATGTTGCCGGCGGCCCTTAACACGAGCCACGCC
>JAPYRS010000051.1 GCA_029936875.1 Alphaproteobacteria bacterium
ATATCGGCCTCATCGGTTGACGGCGCGAGCGGTTTATTAACACCAAAAACGCCCGGTTCTGGACCGGATACTACCTAAATATTACCTAAGTGCCCTCGGAGAGCTTACCCACCGCACCTAGTTTCTACCAAAATATCCTTGATTTGTGCGGGTTGTGTAGTGGTGACCCCAACGGGAATCGAACCCGTGTCTCGACCTTGAAAGGGTCGTGTCCTAACCGCTAGACGATGGGGTCGCGGGAACCGCGCGGGGTCTGGCCGCGCGGCTGCCATCATGTATAGGGGCGGCCCGGCAAAATCAAGCGGGGATCGGCCCTTTTGCCACGGGAAATTCAGTGCTCGCCCGGGCCACCGCCTGATCGACCAATTGGCCATAAAGCCGCTCCCGCGCGGCCGAATCAGCTGGCCGCACCCTGTTACGACCAATCGCCTGCCAGTCCGGATCGGCCGGATCGAGGCCAAGCGTTTCAATGTAGTTTTGGTCAACAATGATGAACTGGTTTCGGTAGCCAAGCAGGTGGCCGTCGTTTTCTTCTCGAATACGACAAGCCTCCTTATAATCGGCCGACCAAATATTGAAATGCGCCCCGCACCGGCCCGGATAAAGCATGTCACCGAAATCACGAGTAGACGAACCACCAATGACATCACGTGCGTGAATCCAGTTGTTGAAACCGAGTTCGTAAGCAACAGCATTCAAACAATGACGGCGTTTGATTTCGGTAGGCGCAGGCAAATTCCGGCCGCGGCGCCCACGACGCAGGCGTTTGAGGCGCGCAATTGCGCGCGGTTCTTCATCCTGAAGCCCACGGTGCAACTTGCGGGCATGGTTCTTAAGCGTGGAAATGGCATCAACCACCACGGATTCTCCCGTTAAGGATCGTTCCCGCTCCGGATGATCCGGAAGATCTGTCTGATCGAAGAAGGTCTGACCCGGCGCCTGAACGGGCGCAAGATCAAATGACAGGATCAGCATGCAGGGTGTGGAGACTTTCGGCGGGCGCGGCGCCCCTGCGCACCGGTCCGGGGGATGTAAGGATTAAGGCCCGTAAAGTCAATCGCGGGCCCTGTCCAGATCATCAATATCGAGCGGTGACTACGGCTTAACCACCCGCATTTTGGTTTCCATCGAAGTCAGCGGCTCGCAGCCGTCTTTGGTGATGCGGACCATATCCTCGAGATGCATCGCGCCCCAGCCATACTCGTGGTAGGGCAGATCGACGTTGATCACCATGTTCTCCTGAAACACGAGATCACCTTTCGAGCCCGGCATCTCTGTGCCAATCGGGATCGGATGATCGGTGTGCTCAAGACCAATTGAATGCGGCGTCGCAATCAGAAAGCCGGGAAAGCCTTCCTTGGCCATCGCCCTTAGGACCTTCTTGGTCATAATCGAACCGGTGACGCCCGGTTTGATGGTGTCGTAAGCCACTTCCCAACCAACACGCATTGCTTTTGAGCGGGTCCGCATTTCCTTGGTCGGGGTGCCGACAATCGCGGTCCGGCCGATATCGCCGTGATAATGTTTGTATTCGCCGAGCGCATCAAGCATCACCGGCTCGCCCTTGACGACCTTGCCCTGCGGCAGGCCGCCGGTACCGGGCGTGATGTAAACGCCCTGCCCGCCCTTTTTTGCGAGTTCGACCATATAGGCGCGTTCCATCCGCTCCCACTTCGCGCCGACTTTGAGCGCCTTTATGGCGGCGTTGATGCCGTCTTCGTTGATGCGGGCGGCGACGCGGATCAAGTCCAATTCCGGTTGCGACTTGATCATGCGAATTTCACGAAAAATATTGGTCGCCTCGACACCCTTCAGGCGTTTCAGGCCGAGTTCCTTCATCCAGGCTATGGCGCGGGGATCGTCACTGCCGACGGTGCCGCTTTTGAGACCAGCGTCTTCCAGCGCCTTTTTCAGCGCAAACACGGGTGTCGCCCGTGTTTTTTCAGCCAGCGATTCAGACATCGCCTTCCAGCGCGTCTCAATCGGGCTTAGCGGTCCATCCCGTACCGGCCATTGCATTGCCGGGCCGGTTTCCGGTTCCTCGGTGCCTGAATCATAATTTCGGCTGTTGGCATGAACCGGATGTGTGTAGGTGACCACGTTGTCGACCCAGGTCGGCATGTCTTCGAGTCGGGCAGTTTCGACGCTGGTCATGACGAGAGCCGCCGGCATGTCTTCCCGTCGCGGCAGGACCGCAAAATTAAAGAAGCTCCGGCGCATTTTCATCAGCGCGCCCCAAAATCCGGTCAGGTAATAGACGTTGATCTGGCTGGTCGCGATCAACCCGTCGAGGCCGTATTTGTCCATGACCTCATAGGCGCGAGGTTTGTTTAGCAGCATGCGAATTTCCTAGGTAAATGCGATGCGGAGTTCGGGCGGCGTGGTCCGAGAATTCAGCCGTTGTTCGATCCGGTATTGGGACAACGTCCGGCCCAGTCCGAGAGTGTTGCAGAAGACACGAAAGGCGAGCGCCTTTTCCGCCTGAGAGACCGGGAATGTCACGGTGATAATGCCGCTCGGATATTTGGGGTAACCCCAGGCGTCGAACATCGACCGGTGATACTGATTCTCGCGGAACCAGTTTTCCAGTTTCCTCAGCGTTTTGACGCCGTCGACGTATTGTTCAGAGTATGCGTAGGGTCCGAACTCAACGCGAACCACCGTTTGTACCCACTCGCGACGCAGTGTCAGATCTGGCACCCACGTTCCTTTCCCGGATCATGCGCCTCAACTCGGCGCCGTGCCGCAACTCTGGGCAAAAATGGCTTTAATTTCAATTGTTTTCCGTGAAATCCACGAATCGGGATTTCAACTAACTTCGTGAACGCGGGCGTGTTTCTTACGCAGGCGCGGCGTCGTCGATCATCAGTTGCACGTCTTCGCGGCCCTGCCAGTTATCCTGACGAAGGCGGCCAGCAACATGAACCGGCGCGCGCCGGTGATTGAGAAGAAATTGCCCGAGCTCGGTTGAAGCGGCATTAAAGATAATCCCCTTGATCCGTCCGCTGGCGGCGCCCGAGAAAATGCAGCGCACATGATCGCTGCCAACAAGGTCGGATTTGACGATGCGGGCATCGGCGAAGGCAAAGCGCGGCTCTTTATTACCGCTGCCGTAGGGGCCGGCGCGTTCCAATAAATCCGTGAGGTCACGGGTCGCACCGGTGACGGCAAGAACGCCGTCGAGGCCGAGACGATTGGATTCTTCGCGCGGTTGGTCTTTTGCCCGTTCGTTCAGATGATCGGCCAGCGCGGCAATTTTGTCGGATTCGACCGTTAGTCCTGCGGCCATTTTGTGGCCACCGCCATTAATGATCAGGCCCCCTTGGCGGGCAGAGATTACTGCCGCCCCAATATCAAATCCTGGCACCGACCGGGCCGACCCTTTGCCAAGGCCATCGACATAACCAATCACCAAGGCCGGGCGGCGAAATTTATCCTTGAGGCGGCTCGCGATAATGCCGACCACACCGGGATGCCACGACGGATCGGAAACAACAATGACTCCGGCGTCCGTTTGGGCTTCGGCGGCGGCCATCGCTTCTTCAAGGATTTTCGATTCGATATCGCGACGCTCCGCGTTATGGGCGTCGAGCTTGGCGGCAATTTCGGTGGTTTCCGCATTATTGTCACTCGACAACAGGCGTGCGCCGAGGTCCGACTGACCGATACGGCCTCCCGCATTGACGCGCGGCCCAAGAATAAACCCGAGATGGTAAGCGCCGATTGTTTCCTGAATGCCGCCAACATCGCTAAGCGCCGCCAAACCTTTGTTGCGGCGGGACGCCATCACCCGAAGTCCCTGATGGACGAAGGCGCGGTTCAACCCGACTAATGGCACGACATCACAGACGGTACCGAGTGCGACAATATCAAGCCATTGCAGCAAATCCGGTTCAGGCCGGGACGCGTACCAGCCGCGCTTCCGTAAAGTTCGGTTGATCGCAACCACCAGCAAATAGGCGACGCCGACGGCGGCCAGTTCACTGTGGCCCGCGTCTTCATCGATCCGGTTTGGGTTGATGACCGCGACCGCCTCCGGCAGCGCCGGGTCCGCCGCATGATGATCAACGACGATGATGTCGAGACCCGCCGCTTTTCCGGCCGCGAGCGCCTCGAAGGCGAGCGTTCCGCAATCAACCGTAATGACGACTTTTGCGCCCGACGCGGCAATTGATTCGAGCGCCTTGGCATTGGGGCCGTAGCCTTCTTTCATTCGGTCCGGGACATAGATGGCAGCGTCGCCCCCGATGCTACGAATAAACCGGACCAGCAGCGCTGCACTGGTCGCGCCGTCAACATCGTAGTCGCCAAATATCGTAATGCCGTCGCCACTTTTCAGCGCGTCAGCGATACGGTCCGCGGCCTTGTCCATATCAAGAAACGAGGACGGATCCGGCAGCAGGTCGCGAAGAGAAGGACTGAGAAATGATTCGGCGTCTTCGAGCGCGACACCGCGTCCGGCCATGACGCGGGCGACAATTTCAGGAACGTCTGCGCGCTGGGCGATGGCTTCGGCCAGCCGATCATCGTCGTGGCGAAGTCGCCACGCCCGGCCACTTACCGAGTTCGATACACCAAGAACGAAGTCTTCGGAGGTCTCACCCATAATGTGACTACGATAAGGGGATTAGTCGTCGGCGTTCGAGTTGGAGATCTTTAGCGCCCGATCGGCATCGTGGCGCGCCTTGATCCAGCGGACGGTGCCGGTTTTAGCGCGCATCACCAGCGTATGTGTGAGCAGGGCATTGCCGTCGCGTCTGACACCATCGAGCATCGAGCCATCGGTGACGCCGGTCGCGGCGAACATGACATCGCCGTGGGCGAGATCGTAGAGGCCGTATTTACGGTCGAGATCTTCGATACCGACTTTGTAGGCGCGGTTTCGTTCGTCGTCATTTCTGAAATGAAGCCGCCCCTGCATCTGGCCGCCAATGCAACATAGTGCGGCTGCCGCGAGCACGCCCTCTGGTGCGCCGCCAACACCCATATAGATGTCGACACCGCCGCCCGCCTCTGCGGTCGCAATAACGCCGGCCACATCGCCGTCCGGAATTAGATAGATGCGTGCGCCAACGGCGCGGGACTCTTCAATTATCTTGGCGTGGCGAGGGCGATCAAGAATGCAGGCGACAATGTCTTCCGGCTTTTTACCTTTTGCTTCCGCAAGCGCCTTTATGTTTTCGGCCGGTGACTTGTCGAGATCGACGATGTCCGCCGGAAGGCCGCCGCCGACAGCAATCTTGTCCATATAGACGTCGGGCGCGTTCAAAAAGCCGCCTTCCGCCGCCAGCGCCAAGACCGCAAGCGCGTTTGGTCCGCCCGTCGCCGTAATTGTTGTGCCTTCGAGGGGATCAAGCGCGATATCAATTTTCGCGCCCTGGCCGGTGCCGACTTCTTCGCCGATGAATAACATCGGTGCTTCGTCCCGCTCGCCTTCGCCGATGACCACGGTCCCCTGCATGTCGAGGTCGTTCAGCATGGCACGCATCGCATCGACGGCGGCCTGATCAGCGGCTTTTTCATCGCCGAGCCCGGTTAGCTTTGAGGCAGCAATGGCTGCCGCTTCGGTGACCCTGACGGCCCCCAACACCAGACTTCGATCCAGACCCTGTTTGGTGCTCATTTAGTTTTCCTGTTTCTTATCGATTATTAGAATTTACGAGAAATGTTCGATGCGGATCAAACACGGCGTTTCCTGGCAGGAATCAAGGGCTGCAATTTCATCAACCGCGTCCCGCATCGAGGCCTCAACTGTATCGTGCATGGTCATAATCAACGAAACCGCTTCGCCGGGGCTCCGCCCCCGTTGAAGCACCGACTCCATCGAAGCCGCGTGGTTTCGCAATACAGCGGCGATATCGGCCATAACACCTGGCTGATCGAGCACCGTCATGCGGACATAATAAGGACCGACGTGGCGGTCCATACTGGCGGGCGGGATATCGCGAAACGAGGCGACAGGCACGCCAAACGGCGCCCCAATGTGGCCGCGAGCAATATCCATAATATCGCCGACAACGGCGGAAGCGGTCGGGCCGGCGCCCGCCCCCTGCCCTTCAAAAACAGTACGCCCGGCTCGGTCCCCTTCGGCAACAACGGCGTTATAGGCGTCGTCGACATGGGCGATGGGTGACGCAATCGGCACCATGCAGGCGTGGACGCGTTGTTCGACGCCGTGATCGGTCATCTGGGCAATGCCGAGCAGCTTGATCCGGTAGCCAAGTTCGGCGGCATAAGCGATGTCGGGCGCGCTGATCTGACGGATGCCTTCAACGTGGACCGAGTCAAAATCCACCGCCCGTCCAAAGGCAGCGCTGGTGAGGATCGCAAGTTTGTGGGCGGTATCAATGCCGTCGACATCAAAACTGGGATCCGCTTCGGCGTAACCAAGCTCCTGTGCTTCTGACAACACATCGTCAAATGTGCGCCCGGTCTGCTCCATCTTAGTGAGAATGTAATTGCAGGTGCCGTTGAGGATTCCGTAGACGCGCTGGAATTTGTTGCCAGCGAGACTTTCGCGTAACGCCTTGATGATCGGTATCGCACCAGCGACTGCGGCCTCGAACAACAGCGGCACGCCCGCCGATTCGGCTTGGCGCGCGAGTGCAACACCGTGAATGGCGATCAGTGCTTTATTTGCGGTGACCACCGGCTTGCCAGCGGAAAGGGCCCCTTCGACCAAAATTTTTGCTGGGCCATCGTCGCCGCCGATCAATTCGACAATGACATCGACATCGTCAAGTTTGGGCAGGTCAGCAATGTCGCACCATTTGGCCGAGCCATGATCGGTACCGCGGTCTTTGGATTGATCACGCGCGCTGACCGCAACAATTTCAATGTCGCGGCCGCAGCGCTCCGCTATCGAAGAGCGATTGTCGTTGAGGAGAGAAACCACGCCGCCACCAACGGTGCCGAGGCCGGCAACACCAATCCTAAGCGGTGCGCTCACGACACACCTGATTCGATGTTGGCACCGGAAGCCGCGTTGACACCACCCGAAGCAAGAAGTTTGCGGATATTGCGGGCGGCTTGGCGAATGCGCTGCTCGTTTTCAACCAGCGCGATGCGGACGTAACCTTCGCCGTACTCACCGAAACCGACGCCGGGTGCGACGGCGACTTTCGCCTCCGACAAAAGGCGCTTTGAAAATTCGAGCGATCCCGCCTCTTCAAAGACCGGCGGCAACGGCGCCCAGGCAAACATCGTCGCCTTCGGCGCCGGAATATCCCAACCGACACTACGCAAACTTTGCACCAGCACGTCGCGACGATTTCGGTACACGGCGCGGATTTCATCGACGCAATCCTGCGGGCCGTTCAGCGCCGCAGTCGCCGCCACCTGAATGGGCGTGAAAGCGCCGTAGTCGACATAACTTTTTACTCGCGTCAGGGCGGCGATTAACGTCTTGTTTCCGGTCGCAAATCCAACCCGCCAACCCGGCATCGAATAGGTCTTTGAAAGCGAGGTGAACTCAACTGCAATTTCCCTTGCGCCGGGAACCTGCAAAATTGATGGCGGCAGATTGTCGTCAAAATAGATCTCGGCGTAGGCGAGATCAGAGATGATGTAGATCTCTTCGCGGCGGCAGAAATCAACGATCGCCGTATAGAAATCGAGATCGACTGTCTCGGCAGTCGGGTTCGAAGGATAATTAAGAACGATGGCCAGCGGTTTGGGCTGACTGTGGGGAACGGCACGCTCCATCGCGGCGATAAAATCGCGACCGCCGCCAACTGGAATGTGCCGAATGCTTCCGCCCGCAATGATGAAGCCAAAGGTGTGGATCGGGTAACTGGGGTTCGGCGCGAGGATGACGTCGCCCGGCCCGGTGATTGCCTGCGCGAGATTTGCCAATCCCTCTTTGGAACCGAGCGTGACGATGGTTTCGGTTTCCGGATCAATTGAAACACCAAAGCGGCGTTCGTAGTAGGCCGAGACCGCGCGACGAAGGCCCGGAATGCCACGAGATGCGGAATAGCGGTGGGTCCGTGTATTGCGCACCGCCTCGACCAGCTTTTCGACGATATGCGGCGGCGTCGGCATATCGGGATTGCCCATTCCGAAATCGATGATGTCATCGCCTGCGGCGCGCGCGTCCGCCTTCATCTCGTTTACTTCGGCGAAGATGTAGGGCGGCAGCCGCTTGATCCGGTGAAATTCGGTTCTCATGGGTTCAGATAGGTTCGGAGGTTCAAAAAGTGTCGGTGACAATGAATGGTGGCGCGGGTACGCGCGGTCGAACGAGAGCCGGAAGCTCCGCGAAAACCGCCCTACGCTCGGAACATGTGTATGGCGGATTTGCCGCTAAAAATCGAGGAAGATTTCCGTACGACGGTTTTCCGCTTCGCCTTTTGGCATCGCCTCAAGGAACGCAGGCTCAGCATCGCTCTTCGCGATAATCAAGATGGCATTGTGGCTGACGCCAAGCCGCATCAGGGCTTTGGCCACCGATTGCGCCCGGTCGACGGAAATTCGGAAATTAACAATGTTATGGCGGGCCACCGGCAAGTTTTGGGTACGGCTGGACGCATGGCCAACGACCCGAATGATTCCACCCTGCGCCTTATGCTGATCAGCGATCTGTTTCAGAGTTTGGTTATAGCGCCGCTGAACAACGGAAGAGCCGTTAGCGAATTTGACCACGGCGTGCACGCTTGAAGCAGCAAAGGCAGGCGCGGCACCAGCGGCGCTGAGCCCGGTGGAGGTTGTCCGGCGCGTGGCTGCAAGCGCTTCGTTATAGGTGTCGCGGACGATCGCTGGAACAGCAGTTGTATCCTGCGCGATCGGCATTCCGGACGAGCCCTGGAATGCGGCATTCGCCGGTGCCGTCGTCACGGTGCGGGCTGAATCCCCTAACAGCTTGGTATAGATGTCGGACAGCGCACTGGTGCCTGTGCCCATCGTAATCGGCTGCGCCAAGGCGGCGACTTGTGTACGGGGCGCGGGCTGAATCAGTTGCGCCCGGGGCGCCAAAGCGGGCTGAGGCGCAACCTCTGCGACAACCACACGCGCGGGCGGTGGTGGCGGTGCCGTTCTTTGCCGAACCAGGGATTGCGGAACAACCGGCGGTACAGGCTGCGGCGCAGCCCGGCGCGGCGCGGCGCCCGGACGACCAGAGGTAATGGTCCGGCGTGAATTAATTTCATCGTCAGTAAGAAGACTTGTCCGCTCCCCGCTGCGGGTGCGGCGGCGCGGCTGTACCGGGCGCGGCGCAGCCGGATCAACGGCGGCAACCTGTGTTTCCGCCCGACGTGGTGCGGGCGCAGGTGCAGCGACTGGTGCCGGCGCTGGTGCGGGCGTGGTTTCGACCAGGGCGGTGTCAGATGTCCGTCTTGTTGAGGTGCTGGTATCGGCGCGAAGAACTTCATCGGTGTGACGCACATTTTCACGATCCGCGACCAATCCTTCGATCACTTCTTCTGAATCTTCGGGCGCAGCGGGACGATCCGGAACGGCGCTGAGGCGCGGATAGGCTTCTTCGTCCTCGTCTTCTTCGACGGCAGCTGTCTCTTCAACACCATCATCTGAACCGATTTCTTGAATATAGCCGGAGACACCGTCGTACCAGGTCACCGGATTGGCCCAGTTCGGAACGTAGGAACAGGCGGCCAGAAGTAGCGCCAGTCCTGCGATCGCGACACCGCCCTTGATCGAAAATCCAGCGGCCTCCCGCGCCTGAGAATTATCCAAGCGACTCGACATGTTCGTCCCCACAATTGTTGGCCACGCCCTCAATGCGGCGCAAAAGTGGCCCACATCGGCGGCGATGGCAAGGGTTTCGCGTTAAGTTCTACGACGAAACCATTGAAATCATGTAGATTTGGCAATTACGCGCGGTCGCCTGTCCAATTCATGGGCGTCGGCAGGCAATACCGAATCTAACGATTAGCAACTGAATCCGGCGATGACGACAACCAGAAAAAGCACTAACAAATCCTCCGCTCCCGATGAGACGCCGTTTGAGCGACTGAGCCGTGAGGGTGAGCAGTTGCTGTCCGAGATTGTCGAATTGGGCGCGGCCGACCCGTTCGGTCTGCTGAATGTTGACGGCATCAGCGAGTCGTTTGTGAAAGCGACAGAAGGATTGCTCGCCAACCCTGAGAAACTGATGAAGCGGCACATGCTGCTATGGGAGCAATCGCTCAACCTTTGGCAACGGGCCGTTGCCGTAAGCGATTCATCGGATACAAATTCCGGCCCCGAAAAACCCGACCCTTACGCGCTTATCAGGGAGATGCACGGCACTTGGGCGAAGTGGCTTGAAGAAACTTATGCCAATATCGAGGGCCTTGATCCGAACGCCCAGCGCAAGGTCGCCTTCTATACCCAACAAATGACGGCGGCGACGGCGCCTGAAAACTTTATCCAAACCAATGCCGATGTTTTGCAGGAAACAATCGCGACGGAGGGAAAAAGTCTATCTCGCGGCATCGAAAACCTGCGTCACGACTTGGCAAACGGTGGCCAAATCCAGATGTCGGATACGGATGCCTTCGAAGTTGGGCAGAATCTTGCGGCGACGCCGGGAAAAATTGTTTTCCAGAATCACCTGATGCAGCTGATCCAGTATGCGCCGGCGACGAAAAAGGCCCGTCAACGCCCCCTGCTGATCGTGCCGCCGTGGATCAACAAATTTTACATTCTCGATTTATCTAAGAAAAATTCGTTCGTCGGGCATTTGGTCAGCCAGGGTATCACCGTGTTTCTGATTTCCTGGATCAATCCCGACCAGAGCCATGCCGAAGTCTCATTTGGCGATTACATGACCGACGGTATTTTGGCGGCTCGGGACGCGGTGCTGATGGCGACCGGCGAAAAGGACCTCAACGGACTTGGTTATTGTGTCGGCGGCACACTTTTGTCCGCGACCCTCGCCTATCTCACGACCAAGAAGGACAAGACATTTCGCTCGGCGACGTTTCTGACGACGCTCGCCGATTACAAGGAGGCAGGCGACATTGCCGTATTCATCGACGAAGACCAGATCGCCAAAATCGAATCGCATATGGAGGAATTCGGCCTGTTCGAGGGCCGATTTATGGCCACGGCCTTCAATATGCTGCGGCCGCGCGACCTGATCTGGTCGTTTGTGATCAACAATTATCTTAAAGGCCAAAAACCGCGTGCCTTCGACATTTTGTATTGGAACTCCGACACAACGAACCTTCCGGCGGCAATGCACTCTTATTACCTGCGGAACATGTATCTGAATAACCGGCTTTCGACGCCGGGCGGCATTGAACTGGACGGCGTGCCGATCGATTTGGGCACCATTACGATTCCGACCTATTTCATGGCCGCCGAGAAGGATCACCTCTCGCCGTGGAAGTCGGCCTATATCGCGCCGACCCTGTTTGGCAAGAAGGGGCGGTTTACGCTTGCGAAATCAGGCCATGTTGCCGGCGTGGTAAATCCACCGGCAGCAAAAAAGTACGGCTACTGGACCAATTCAAAGTTGCCGGATTCGCCTGACGCCTGGCAGAAAAGCGCGACCGAACACGATGGATCGTGGTGGCCCGACTGGATCCGCTGGCTGAAACGCCGTAGCGGCGAGGATATGGTGGCGCGTGTGCCGGGAGACGGCGGTCTCACGCCGTTTGAAGACGCCCCGGGATCCTATGTCCTCAAGAAAAATGACTGAGACTGGTTCGGTTTGCCGAAGCTGTACGCTTCGCAGGAAATCATTATTCGGCGTCGCGGGAGATACTGAGATCATCCTCAAATAACGAAAGATAATTGGGATCTGTCGGGAGTATGGAGTCCTGCGACGGTGCGTGCACTGCTGTCGGCGCTGGTGCCGGTGCCGCGGTGGGTGCGGTTGCAGCCTCTTCATCAGCTTCATCGTCAAGGGCTGCAAGGCGTCGGCGGCGCTGCTCTGGTGTTTCCGCTTCGTCTTCGGTTTCGGCCGGCGCGGCTTCGGCGTCATCCACCGATGCTACGTCGCCGTCCGCCTCGCCAAGCGTTTCTTCCTCAGTAATCTCTTCATCATCGTCACCAAAGGCGTCCTCGAAAAGATCGTCTTGCTCGAGTTCGCCGATATCGTCTTCTTCAATGGCCGCGTCCTCATCTTCGGCCGCATTGTCTTCGTCGTCGTCGCCAAAGACGTCCTCGAAAAGGTCATCTTCCTCCTCGGTGGTATCTTCGTCATCGTCGCCAAAGACCTCCTCGAGAAGATCATCTTCCTCAGCCGTGTCCGAGGCCGGTTCGTCGTCATCGTCGCCGAACAGGCTGGCAACGGAATCTGAATCTTCTTCATCGTCGTCGCCGAATAGCGAATCGAGATCAGCTTCTGGCTCGTCTTCGCTGGAATCTTCCGGCGGACGTCGGGTTCGATCGCCAAACAGCGGATCGTCGCGGACGCCCGGCTGAGGCACCTCTGCCATCAGCAGGTTGAAGCGGCTGCGAAGGTCCGATTCCTGAGACGGTAATTTTCCGAACAGGAAGCGGAACGGGCTGTCGTCGGTGTCTATGCCACTGCCAAAGCCGGCGCGCGAGAAACCGAACACAAGCTGCCCGCGAATAAGACGGCCATCGACGCAGCGCATCATCAGATCGGCGACAGCGCCGGTCATAATCGCATCCGTGTCCGGCACGCCGCTGACGCCCTCACAAAGTGTGCCGCCGGAGAGCCCGATCAGAACGACGTCGCCGGTAGGCTCGACCGCAATTGTTGTGAAGGTGCCGCGATAAACTTCATCGGCGACCGAATCGAAGGCCGCGATCGGTAACCGGTTGGGATAAAAATGGGGGATGTCGGTGCAGGCCGCGACGACGAAGCCAAGAACACCAATCGTCAGGAATGCGCGGCCCGCGCCCCCAAATATCTGGCGTTTGGAGCGGTCCCCAAGCAGCTTCCCCGGTACATCTGTTTAAGATTACGCGCTCAGGCAAGCCTTGAACAGGTCTTGACGCACCTTCCAACTGGCAATTACATCCCTAGCCAACCGGCAATAACACCCCTGGAAATCTGAAGGTGACGAACTCACCGTCTAATTTTTACTCGCGAGATGATTGGCGGCGAGTTGTTGGTAGCTCGCAATGGTCTTGCCGTTGTAGGCCGCCTCTTCTTCCGAGAGCACGCGCATCAGCGTGGCCGGTCTGCCGCCCCATAATTCACCGGCCGGAATTCGCTTTCTTGGCGTAACCAGAGCACCGGCAGCGACCATGGCGCCACTTTCAACGACAGAATGATCCATCACAATCGCGCCCATGCCGATGAAACAACCGGGCTCCAGCGTGCAAGCGTGGATGATGACGTTGTGCCCAATGGTGACGTTGTCGCCGATGACCGCCTCACCCGGTGCGCGGCGGCTAACGTGGACGATCGAGCCGTCCTGAATATTGGTGTTGGCGCCGACGGTTATTTTGGCGACATCGCCGCGCAGCACGCACTGAAACCAGACGCTGGCGCCGTCACCGATTTCAACATCACCAATGATTGCCGCGCCCGGCGCAATGAAAACGTCCTTTCCAATGCGTGGCCAGATGCCTTTGTACGGGCGGATGATTGCGCCTTCGTGTTGCGCGGGATTCGTCATGGCATAGTTTTCGACGTCGCGGCTTAAGGGAAAACGGCAAGCTGCTCGAGACCGAGCGTTTCCGGCAGCCCACAGGCGATATTCATGTTCTGCACGGCCTGGCCGGAGGCGCCCTTCACCAAATTGTCGATTGCCGAAATAATGATCGCCCGGCCCTGGACCCGATCTTCGAAGATCCCGATCAGGCAATGATTGCTGCCCCGCACGTGCCGGGTTGAAGGCGCAATACCTTCAGGGACAACAGTGACGAACGGCTCGTCCTTGTAACGCTTCTCGAGTTCCGCCCTGAGATCGGCGACCGTATTTGCAGCGCTCAGCCGCATATAGGCCGTCGTCAGAATACCGCGGTTCATCGGGATCAAATGCGGTGTGAAGGTGATGGCGACAGGCGCACCTCTGGCTTTCGACAGTTCCTGTTCCATTTCCGGTCCGTGCCGGTGCTTGGCAATGCCATAGGCGTGGACGCCCTCACTGACTTCGGCAAACAGCAACGCCTCATTGGCGCCCCGGCCCGCGCCGGTGACACCGGATTTGGAATCGATAATCAAATCGTCGGGGTCAATCAGCCCGGCCGCAACCAGCGGCACCAGCGGCAATAACGCGCCGGTCGGATAACAGCCGGGGCAGGCAATCAGCCGTGAATCCTTGATCTGATACCGCGAAAACTCCGAAAGGCCGTAGACAGCCTCGGTCTGGAGCTCCGGCGCATAATGTTCATGGCCGTACCATTCGGCATAGGTATCGGTGCTGGTCAGCCGGAAATCAGCCGAGAGATCGATCACGCGCACGTTCGATTTCAGACCGGCGACAATATCCTGCTGTTGCTCGACAATGAGTTCATCGACCACGCCATGTCCGGTCGCATGCAGCAGCCCTTTGACGATTTCCTGGGTCGTGCCATGCGGCAAAGCGCAAAATACGATATCGAGATCGAGTCCGGGCCATTCAACCTCGTCCATCGAAATTAGGAACGGAAGATTGTGTCCGGCGAGATGCGGAAAGACTTCGCCCATATGTTTGCCGGCTTTGCGGTCGGCCGTAAGCAGGACAATCTCAACCGAGGGGTGGAGCAGCAGCAGACGCACCAATTCGCCGCCCGAGTACCCGCTCGCGCCAAGGATTCCCACTCTCAATTTTTTATCTGCCATCTTCTTGTCCTTTGCCGATCCGCCCCTTTCGGCGAATACGACGGCGTTTCGACTGCAATTCGATACTTTAGTTATCAGGCCGACGCGTTCCGCGGTCAATGCGGCATAACACAGCATTCGGTAGCGTTCCGCCTGGCAGCGCCTGGAACCACCCCCGCCAATAAAAAAGGGCCCGCCAAAACGGCGAGCCCTCTTGAATTAGAAAGCGCTCGACGTTTAGCGTTTCGAGAACTGGAAGCTTCGGCGGGCCTTGGCACGGCCGTATTTTTTACGTTCCACAACACGCGAATCTCGCGTGAGAAACCCACCGGATTTCAGAACCGGTCGGAGCCCTGGCTCGTAATAGATAAGCGCCTTGCTGATCCCATGCCGCACCGCACCGGCTTGGCCGGAAAGGCCGCCGCCCTTGACCGTGCACCAGACGTCGTACTGGGTCTCGCGACCGGAGGCGACAAAGGGCTGGTTGATGATCATGCGCAGAACCGGCCGCGCAAAATATTTCTCGCCTTCGCGTCCATTGACGATGAGCCGTCCGTTGCCGGGCTTCAACCAGACACGGGCAATCGCGTTTTTCCGTTTTCCGGTCGCATAAGACCGACCCAGGTCGTCAATTACCGGTTCGACGACTGCGGGTGCAGCTTCAACGGCATCGGCAACAACGGCGTCATCAGCAGCCGCAGATTCAGCCGCGCCTTCGGCACTCGCGCCCGATACTAATTCCTTGAGGTCTTCGAGACCCTTCTTTTCTTCCGTAGCCATGTTCAGCCGGCCCTCCGATTCTTGGGGTTCATCGCACCGACGTCTAGTGCTTCGGGGTTTTGCGCATCGTGCGGATGACTGGCACCTGCATAAACTTTCAGGTTCGACATTTGCCGACGACCGAGCGGCGACCGCGGGATCATCCGTTCAATCGCCTTCAAGACCACCCGTTCCGGCAGCTTCCCGGTAAGAATTTCGCCCGCCTTGCGCTCTTTGATTCCGCCCGGGTGACCGGTGTGCCGATAGTAAACCTTGTTATCGGTCTTACGTCCGGTGAGACGAATTTTTTCGGCATTTATGATGATGATATTGTCGCCGCAATCCATGTGCGGAGTGTAGGTCGGTTTGTGTTTCCCGCGGAGCCGCATGGCAACCTGCGAGGCAAGACGACCAAGAACGACGTTCTCGGCGTCGACAACAAACCACTTCTTTTCAATATCGCCTGGCGTGGCGGAAAAAGTTTTCATGGGTGCTGACCGTTCGAATTGGAATGGCCGGACGATTCCGGCGGTCGCGGAGTATGCCACATAAAATTTCTCTGTCAACGGGTATTCTCATTAAAAAACAATACCTTAGTTAGAGGTATTATATTACCTCAAAGTTATTTCGGTCAAAATTTCTGTTGAATTACAGGCCCCTGAACCAAACCGCCGGAGTGACGTACCGCAAAAACTTTCATTTTGGGATCGTAAATGGCGTCCGCAAAATTTTTTCGACCCCCGAAATCCCCGTTTTTCGTCAATTATCCATCCCATAAACGTAGCACTACCTATGGCTCACCTTAACGAACCAAAGGTAGCCCGCGTACCTCATAGGGGTACAACGCCGTCTTCGAATCTATACGAATGTATATAAAATTTTAACCGTTCATCGTCATAGTCCTCGCCGCATCCACCGTAACGACCAATCAAACGACTAACGCCAAACGGTGGATTTGGGTTCAGGGGAACGGCGGTTCTTCATTCCGGCAAAGGACAACCGGAATAAATGTCGAACCGCACACCGAGGAGCAAAAGGGAAAGATGGCCATAAGCGCTGAAACCGCCCTGGATAAAACCGGAAGCATATTTGAACGGATCGGAGGCGAAGCAGCAGTCGATGCCGCCGTCGATTTATTTTACCGAAAAGTTCTCGCAGACGCCCATATCGCTCAGTTTCTTGACAGCACCGATATGGACGACCAGCGAGCCAAGCAAAAGGCCTTTCTCACGATGGCCTTCGGTGGACCCAATTCCTACACCGGCCGCGACCTACGTACCGCACATGCGGGTCTGGTCGCTGAGGGGTTGAACGACAGCCACTTCGATGCGGTTGCCGGACACCTCCAGGGAACACTTGAAGAATTAAACGTACCAAATGAACTTATTGGAGAAGTTATGAATATTGCCGCCAGCACCCGGGGCGATGTCTTGGCCGGGGACGGACGTGCCCCAGCTGCGGCGCCAGCCTCGGGCAGCATCGCACTGGAAGAATACCAGCAGATGCTGAACGACATGCCCGTCAACGTGATGATGCTGGAGCTTGAGAATTTCACGATCACCTATGTCAACGACACCAGCGTCAAGACGCTGACGCCGCTTGAGAAACTCCTGCTCACCCGGAAGCGGACCCAGAGTCGGATCGCCTTTAGGGCTGCTTCTAGTCAGGAACGGACATCGGGCCGTGCATGCACAGGATCGGGACCAAGACCGCGTTTGCCGGGCCGGCCGTGGTTACATCGCGGGTTACAGTTTTGGGCGAGCGAGTGCGTAAAAAGTGCAAGAGCACTTCCGAGTGGCGTACTGGGCAGCACTACTCGCCCTT
>JAPYRS010000203.1 GCA_029936875.1 Alphaproteobacteria bacterium
GGTGTGTACTTACGAGCGCCGCGATATTGATCTTTCTCCCTATCCGCACTTTGAGCGTTGGATCCAAACCGTCGGCGCGCGCCCCGGTGTCGAGCGCGGCATGTCGATCATGGATGACAACGACCTACGGGATAATCCCGACAAGGAACATCTCGATTCGTATTTTGGTGACAAGCAGTTTGAACGCCGAAGCTGATTGATACTCAGTTGATGTTGGAGTGATCGGCGCCGACGGCGGCTGAAACGGAATCAAATCCATCGCGTTTGAGGCAGGCCGCGAGGTCTCGCTTGACGCGCGGGATCATGCTCGGCCCCTGAAAAATGAAGGCCGAATAGAGCTGCACCAGTGAGGCGCCGGCGCGGATTTTTTTGTAGGCGTCGCCGCCGCTGGCAACACCGCCGCAGCCGATAATCGGAATTTGCCCGCCCGTGCCGGCAAACATTTTGGACAGGCATTCCGTGGCGAGTGGAAAAAGCGGTTTGCCGGAAAGCCCGCCGGTTTGGTCGCGGTCCTTGGCGGTCAAACCATCCGGACGGCTGACCGTCGTATTGCCGACAATCAAGCCATCGACCGAGAGGGCCTTTGCCACCTCGGCAATATCGGCGATCTCTTCGTCGCTGAGATCCGGGCCGACTTTGACAAGTAAAGGCGGCGGCGACATTCCGTCCGATACTCCCGCAAGCGCCTCTTGCGCGCGTCGCAATAGCGCCGTCATCGCGTCCTTCCGTTGCAGCGTGCGCAGCCCCGGCGTGTTCGGCGACGAAACATTGATGACAAGGTAATTCGCTTTGTCCCAAACCGCTTTCAGTCCGAGGATATAGTCAGCGGCGGCGTCTTCGGTGTCGCGGTTCTTGCCGACATTGGCGCCGACAATGCCGAGCCGAGCTGTACGCCGGTCGAGATTTTTGGTGAAGGCATCAATGCCGTCGCTATTGAAGCCGAGGCGATTGATTAGCGCTTCATCAGGCGTCAGCCGAAACAATCGGACCACCGGATTACCCGGCTGCGGTTGCGGTGTGACAGTACCGGCTTCGACAAAACCAAATCCGAGCGCCAACATACGATCCGTGATCGCAGCACCCTTATCAAAACCGGCAGCAAGGCCAATCGGATTGGCGAAATCTAGATCCCACAGCCGAGTCTGAAGAATGGGATCGTCTGGCGTATGATCGCCCCGAAATATTCCGAGTTTCAGCGCAAGTAACGCGAGGCGATGGGCCGCCTCCGGATCAAACCGGAATAGCGCGGGCCTGATCAGGCGAAATAATTTGTCCTGCGCGGAAGTCATTCTTGCAGGAATAAAGCCTTATTCAGGAAATTGCACTTCGCCGATGGAAGATGAAATGCGGAAAGGGAAGCCACGCCATAGCGTCGCCTCCCAATCCATTTGTTCATGCCGCTCGAGCTTCAGCGCGTCTTCCCATTCTTGAGATCGCATAACCGGCAATGGTCGCCGGTAATATCCAGGTCAGGGCCTGAACCACCAGTGACGCCGACGAGAAGTGCGCTGCGACTTCGGCCGGCACTGCACTTGCGAGCTCAACCGCTTCCGGTGCGCCGATCACATGCGGCAGCACGATCAAGACGATGCCGATCACGATCCACCGCGGCTTTCGGCCAAATGCAAAGGCGGCAAACGCCAAGGCCGTCGCGACCGTTGTGCCGAACCACCAAATCTGGCGCGATGCCAAATCAATATAGCCAGCCCCCGGCAATTCCGGCGCAAGTCCAAACGAAGGTGCGAGCCCCGCCGCAAGAAACGCGGCAACCGCCCACGGGACTGCCGTCCGGGCGGTAATCTCTCCGCCTCTCACGTAAATTGCCGACAGCACAACCCAAGCAAAGCCAACGGCGATACCGATCGTGGAAAGCGCGGTAAAGAGAAACCGGCCGATTTCGAAACTCTCGGCAACGCCGCCTGGATGCGGCTGCGCTTGCGCATCCCCAGTGGCGGCAAGAATGACGCGCGCGACCTGCGCGACTTCTTCCACTTCAAAAATTTCGGCGTAAAGAATAAGAGGTGTCGTCGTTAGCGCCTGAATGACAGCCACGATAAGACCCCCGGCGACCCCACCAATCAGGCCCCCGACCGCAATTTTTCTAAACATGCCGGTTAGTGGCAGGGAAAGGCCGTGACATGACGGGTGTCATGCGCGGCGTCGTGCAGTACTTGCGAGTTCGCAAAACCGGTCACGAAGACCAGGCCCGCGCCCATAATAAAAAGCGCCAGTGCCGCACCGAGGCGGGACGCCTTAACCCGAGGTTCTACTGCATCGATCGTCTGTGTCGTTGTATTCATTTCGTACCCTTCTACCGCTCCGCCGGCGGCTGTTCGAGTTGGACCCATGAATCGGCAGGTCTCCTGGCTCGCACCGAATTGCCGCTTCTCCCCTTCCCGGCCAAAGCCAGTGGTTTAAAGAAAAGCGACTCGGTGCCTACAGTTGCGGGGACAGCCGTGGTTTTCGGATTTATCCGTGACCACATTCCCTCATTGCCCTTGCGGGACCGATTCGGAAACAGTCTATACGACCGGCCAAATGCCGTCGAGGGAGATAATTAAAATGGGGTCCCGAAAACCAGGAAGCTGATCACATTGATGCGAGAGCGTCCCGATCACATTGATTCGAGAGACGCGGCTAGCCGATCCCATTCGGCGGCGTTCGCCGGAATACCGAAACGCAACAGATTGGGCCGGTCGCCAAAACGGCGAAAATAAATCCCGCTTTCGCCGAGGTTCTGAAAATATTCCGGCGCGCGTTCCGAACTTGCAAGTCGAAACAAACGCGTGCCGCCAAGGATATCCAATCCCGATTTTTTCAACATCGAATCCAGCGTGGTGATATCACGGGATAATCGCTCGGCCGTCCGCTTGCGCCATTCGGAATCCGCCAATGCAGCCGCGCCAAATTCCAATGCAGGTCCGGAAACCGGCCACGGCCCTAACGCTGCCCTAATCGGTGCCAGCAATTCCGGCGCCGCAATCGCGAAACCTAGACGAACACCGGCGAGTCCATAAGTTTTTCCGAAAGACCGGAGAACAATAATG
>JAPYRS010000204.1 GCA_029936875.1 Alphaproteobacteria bacterium
GCGCCGTACACGCCGGTCGGATGGAATTGCACGAATTCCATGTCTTGCAGCGGCAGGCCCGCGCGCAATACCATCGCATTGCCGTCACCGGTGCAGGTATGGGCCGAGGTGCAGCTGAAATAGGCGCGTCCATATCCGCCGGTTGCCAGCACCGTGTTGTGGGCGCGAAAGACGTGGAGACTTCCGTCATCGAGGCACCAGGCGATAACGCCGAGGCATTCACCGTCGTCGGACATCAAGAGATCGAGCGCGAAATATTCGATGAAGAATTCGGCTTTGTTCTTCAGCGACTGCTGATAAAGCGTGTGCAGCATGGCGTGGCCGGTGCGGTCGGCGGCAGCGCAGGTTCTTTGCGCAACACCTTCGCCGAAGTTTGTCGTCATGCCGCCAAAGGCGCGTTGATAAATTTTTCCGTCTTCGGTGCGCGAGAACGGAACACCGTAATGTTCAAGTTCGATTACCGCCGCCGGTCCTTCGCGGCACATATATTCGATCGCGTCCTGATCGCCGAGCCAGTCGGATCCCTTGACGGTGTCGTACATGTGCCAGCGCCAGTCGTCTTCGCCCATGTTGCCAAGCGCCGCCGAAATGCCGCCCTGGGCTGCGACCGTGTGACTGCGGGTTGGGAAGACTTTGGTCAGGCAGGCCGTCTTCAAACCCTGTTCGGCCATACCTATGGTTGCGCGCAAACCAGCGCCGCCAGCACCGACAACGACAACGTCGTAGTCATGGTAAGTGAGCGGATAGGCGGAAGCGGTCATAAAGTCAGACCCCAAAAGCGACGAGAAGGACCGAAAGCACTGACGCAAGGCCCAGCAAAATTGAGGCAAACATCAAGACGATCAATGTCGAGGTCTTGAGCCACGGTGTGTGAACATAATCTTCAACAACAACCTGAAGTCCAAGTTTGAGATGATAGAACAGCGCGAAGATCAGCAGCAGCATCAGGCCGGCGACGATGGGTGACCCTAACCAGTCTTGCGCGGCCGCATAATCAGCCGGCATCAGGGTAATCATCGAGATGACGAACCAGGCAGTTAGCGGCAACAAGGCGAGCGCTGTCAGCCGCTGATGCCACCAATGATGCGCACCTTCTTTGGCGGAGCCAAGGCCGCGTACTTTGCCGAGTGGCGTTTGCATGCTCATGTCGAGCCCCTAGGCGAGCGCAAACTCAAAATGAGCCCCTTGGTGAGTGCTTCCATCACAATGAGCCTCGCGCCGCATACCCGGCAATCCAGATCGCAATGGTCCCGGCAATTGAGGTGACAATGACCATCCAGCCGCTGGTGCGCATGGTCGAAATTTCGAAGCCCTGACCGATGTCCCAAAACAGGTGGCGGATGCCGTTTAGGAAGTGAAAGCAAAGCGCGAACGTGAACCCAAGCAGAACCAGTCGTCCGATCCAGCTGCCGCTCAAGGCCTGCGCGTCGGCAAATGCCACTGGTCCGGCGGCAAGCGCGATCAGCCAATAGGCCATCAATAGCGTGCCGAGGCCGAGGCCAACGCCAGTCACCCGGTGCAGAATGGAAAGCGCCATCGATATCTGCCAACGATAAATTTGAATGTGCGGTGACAGGGGGCGTTCGTGCGACGCCATTCTATTGTCCTTCTATCGGGTCTTTTCGGTTCGCCCAGAATGGGCGAGCCACGCGGTGGCCGTTATTCAATTCGATTTGATTCATGCCTGCAAGCCATTGTAATGGCAACAGGTTAAACGGGCCAACACGGGTTTAGTTCCTCGGCATTAAGGCCCAGTAGTCGACATCAAGAAGCACCTCTTTGCGGTACTTGCCGTCATCATTTTTATAGGGGAATTCAGCACAGGGAGCGTCTTTGGTGGCGACCGTCCGAATGCGTATCGCCCCGAAGTCGGCATGATCAGGAATCTCCGCTTTTTCGAGAATTTCCGACCATGCGTAAACCGTGTCGCCAGCGAATGCCGGGTTGGTGTGGGCGCCGCCGTTGATCGCCGCAATCTTGAAGGCATTGGCAAGGCCGTTATGGCTGATTGCGCGCGCCGTGCTTATGACGTGGCCGCCAAATACGAGGCGCTTTTTCCACCGCGTTTGCATCGACTGATGAAGATTGAAATGAACCCGCGCCGTGTTCTGATTAAGCCGCGTCATCATCATGTGTTCGGCTTCTTCCATGGTGATGCCGTCGATATGATCAATCTTTTCGCCGACTTCGTAGTCGTCCCAAAGGTAGGGCGACCCGGAGAGGGCCGTATCGTACCCATCGGCATTTAGTGTCGGCGGGACATAAAGCGATTCGGGTGCAACCCGATCCGGCAAGTCCGGAATAACGGTTTCCAGCGCCGGTGCATCAAAGTCGCGTTTGTTGACCATCACCCAGCGCATCAAATCGCAGGCCACTTCGCCGCGTTGATTGAGGCCGATGGAATGGACGTAAACGATGCCGGTCTTGCCGTCTGAATTTTCCTTGAGGCCGATCACCCGTGACGTCGAACCAAGGGTATCGCCGGGATAGACCAACGCCGAAAAACGCAGATCCGAATAGCCGAGATTGGCGACCGCATTTAACGAAATGTCGTTGACGGTCTTGCCGAGTACAAAGTGCAGCACCAGCAGGTCGTCGACCGGCGCCCGCTCCAGCCCGACGCTTTGGGCAAACGGGTCGGCGCAGTTAAAGACGTACCGCGAGCCATAAAGCGCGATGTTAAGCGCGACGTCGCCAGTGGTGATGGTGCGAGGAATCGCGTGGGGCAATTCCTGGCCGACCTTGAAATCTTCAAAGAAATTTCCGGTCGAATTTTTGGTGTTTCCGGTCATGTCGTTTCTGTACTCCGCTCGGTCCTAATTCTCAAGGTCACTTTCAAGGTCTTTGATGGCTACCGCGAGGGCCACCACACGTTTGGCGTTGGCAACATGGAGCGCTTCAATCAGCTTGCCGTCGACGAGAATGACGCCCTTGCCCTCTGCCGCAGCACCCTCAAAGGCGGTGATGATCTTTTCGCTCCACGCGACTTCATCATCGCTCGGCGCAAATACGGTGTTCGCGACGGCCAATGTCTTCGGG
>JAPYRS010000205.1 GCA_029936875.1 Alphaproteobacteria bacterium
TTGGCACGCCGGCAAAGGTGCAAAGAAACTTTTCGCCGTTGTCGACCAGTGCGCCAATTTCACGCGCCGCAATAATGCCTTCGCCGCGCGAATTAGGACTGCAATAACTATGTAGCGGATAGGGCGTGAGTTCTTTCCAGAGCTCTGGGTTGGCTGCATAGCCGCCAGACGTCAGCACGACGTTGGATGAATTAAATGTGGCCTTGGTACCGTCGCGGGCCTCGACATGGACGCCGACAACGGCGCCGTCTTCGACCGCAAGCCCGGTCATTTTGGTCTCGAGGCTTAGGGTCACATTGCCTTTGCCGATTTCCAGATCGAGCAACGGCTCCATCGCTTCGAGCACCGAAATTGCGGCGTTGTCGCCCCAGATATAACGGCGGACGAGATAGGGCTCGTGGGCATGGCCGGCAACCGGCGTTTCCGGTGCGGGCTCAAAGCCATTATCCATCAGCCAGTCGATGGTATCGGCGGCGTTATCAATCGCCAGATGTCCGAGCACGGGCTCAATCGCGCCGCCAACGATGCGCTGGCAATCATCGTAATGCCACTGCGGGTGATCCTCGATGCCAAGCGCCTTTTGCTGTTTGGTTCCAGCCGCTGACATCTGGCCGGTCGACCAATGCAGCGTGCCGCCGATGCGATTGTCTTTCTCAATCAGAAGGACGCTCGCCCCGCGTTGGCTCGCAAAGATTGCCGCGGGAATTCCGGCGCTGCCGGCGCCAACAATAATGACATCCCAATTTTCGCTCATCGATCTTCTCCGTATTGCCTAATAGGCGTCCAAAAACTATTCCGCAGCTGCGGCTTTTTCGTCTGTCCAACTCAACATACTGTCGCCGAGCATGCGCCCGAACGTCAGCGCCGGTGTCACCATCATACCACCGACCGAGGCTTCGCCCATCGTCTGGCCTGAACCGAGAATTTCCCCCGCCGCAAAAAGATTGGGGATCGGATTACCGGCCTTGTCGAGAACGCGAAGCGACGCATCGACGTTCAGTCCGGCGATACTGGTGATCGACGCGCCTTGCGCGCGGACCGCATAAAACGGCGGCTTCACTACAGGAGCGGGCCGGTGCTGGCGGCCAAGCGGGTCGTCGCCGCCCAAGGCCGCATTGTAATCGGCTATGGATTTTTCGAGATTGGTCCCGTCGATGCCTGCGGCCGTCGCAAGTTCTGCAAGCGTGTCGGCGCTATAGAACAACTCTTCGTTCGCAAACGCCTCCATCATTTTTTCCCGCGTCCATTCGATAAAGATAACCGGCGCGGTTTCAGCGATATGCTGATCAAAAATAATCCAGTAGCGAAGGTCCGGCTGTTTTAAGAGCGCATGCTCGCGGACATCGACCGAGGGATTGTCTTCGGCAATAAACCGCTCGCCGTGAACATTGACGTAAACTTCCCAGGGCGCGCGTTGTTCCGGCCAATGATTGGGCCGGGCCAAAACTTTAGAGGGAATTGCGCTGCTCTCCATCACCGAACCAAACGAACAATAATATTTTTCGGCGCCGCGCATTTGCCCGCCCGCCGATTCCGCCAAGGTAACGCCCTGGCCAAGCGCATACGGATAGGCTTCGGCGGTGTATTGTTTGTAGCCGTTGATGGCCTCAAACATTTCACCGTTGGATGCATATCCGCCGGTGGTCAGCAAAATGTTGCGACCGCGATATTCTGTGGCGATGCCGTCCAGGCCCTTGGCAACCACGCCGACAATCGCGCCCGCCTCCTCAATCAAATCGGTGACGACGGTATCAAGCATTGTCGTCGCGCCGCCCTTTGCGACTTCTGCCTCGTACGGCGGTTGGATCGCTTCAAGAATCGACACGCCGCCGTCCTTGCCCCAGCAATACCGTTCGACGCTATAGGGCTCGTGCGCTTTGCCCAACACCGGGTGATTGTCGAGCGGCGTGAAGCCGCTATCCATCAACCAGTCGAGCGTATCGGCGGCGTTATCAACCGCGAGGCGGACCAGCATCGGATCGCAGGTGTTTTTGCTGATGCGGATGACATCGTCGAAATGAAGATCAGGGGTGTCGGTCACGCCGGTGTTTACCTGGAGGCGGGAGCCGGCAGCACTCAGCTGCCCGGTCGAAATTTGGGTCGTGCCGCCGATCACCGGCGCGGCCTCAATGACCAGCACCTTGGCGCCGCGGCGTGCAGCAAAAGTCGCGGCCGGAAGACCGGCGGTGCCGCCGCCAACAACTATTATATCCCAAAGATCGGGCATCGATATTTCTCCCCTTTCTCTAGCGAGGCCGTCTTTTCCGAACCGGCCCTGGGCCGCCAGATTCCCGGCGACGCCCAAAGCGTCGGTGCGGCCTTGCTCACTTATTCTGAGCTCATTGTACCGGGAAATTGCAGCCCGTCACCCACCCATGGCAGGGCAAGGCAGAAGGGGTGGTGGTAGGAGATTGATCCGGAACGCGGTCGGAAATGGCCACTGGTGCGAGCGTTCTACGCGCTCGCCTTGGCGATTGACGCGCCCGTCTTAGCGTTCGACCCGAATGACAACGCGACGGTTGATCACCTGATTTTCGATTATTGGCGCGCCGGCATCGTCGAAGTGTGGCCTTTTGGGTTTTGTATCGGCGTAGCCCACCGCCTTCAGTCGGTCGGGTTCCACGCTGCGGCTAATCAGGAAGCGGACCACAGCCGTCGCACGGGCCGCCGACAATTCCCAATTCGAAGGGTATTGGGGCGTGTTGATCGGCGTGAAATCGGTATGCCCTTCGACGTCGATGGTGAAGTTGGTTACACCGAATAGCGAAACCATCTGTGCCACGCGATCAAGCGCCGGGATCGCCTCTGGTAGAAGTTCGGCGGAACTTGTCGCAAACATTTTGCCGCTTTTGAATTCGAAATTGAGACCGCGCGTGGTCGAACTCATGCCCGTTGTATCTTTGGTCTCCTGCGCCGCCGCATTAACATTATTAACTCAAACGTTCGGAACGCTACCATAAACCAGTCAAATCGCCCAAAAAGCTCGCCTGCGCGGCATCCTGTCACGGGACCGCGGGAGGGGAGTAACGGTC
>JAPYRS010000052.1 GCA_029936875.1 Alphaproteobacteria bacterium
GACGTAATCAATATCATCCGGCGTGAGGTTGGCGCGCTTCATCGCGTTCGTCATCGCCCGGAAACCACCGTTGCCGTCTTCCGCCGGCGCGGTGATGTGGTGCGCGTCACCTGACATCCCATATCCAACGACTTCTGCATAAATTGTTGCGCCGCGCGCAATCGCCTGCTCACGTTCTTCCAGCACCACAATTCCGGCGCCTTCGCCCATGACAAAACCATCGCGATCTTTGTCCCAAGGGCGAGACGCACGTGTCGGTTCATCGTTGAAATGGGTACTGAGCGCCCGCGCCGCCGCAAATCCGGCAATACCCAAACGGCAGACCGCAGCTTCGGTTCCGCCCGCGACCATAACATCGGCATCGTCCAACGCAATCAACCGGGCCGCGTCGCCAATGGCATGGGCGCCGGTTGAACAGGCGGTGACCACCGAATGGTTCGGGCCTTTGAATCCAAATCGAATGGAAACGTGTCCGGAAACCAGATTGATCAACGAGGCCGGAATAAAGAACGGGCTGATTCGCCGCGGGCCGCGTTTTTCGAGGGTGAGCGTGGCTTCGACAATGGTCTGCAACCCGCCGATGCCTGATCCGATCAAAACGCCGGTGCGCTCGCGGTCTTCTTCTGTTTTCGGTTCCCAGCCGGAATCATCGACTGCTTGTTGCGCGGCGGTGAGGCCGAGCACGACAAAGTCGCCCATCTTGCGGCGGTCCTTGGCGGCAACCCAATCATCGGGATTAAAGTCGCCGGGTCCGTCGCCGACCGGAACAATGCCTGCAATTTTGGAGGAGAGGTCCGAGACATCGAAACTCTGGATTCCGCGAACGCCGGACTTGCCGGCAAGCAGTCTTTCCCAGTTTGTTTCAACACCACAGCCAAGTGGCGTGACCATCCCGAGCCCGGTAACGACAACCCGTCTCATTTCAGAACTACCGATATCAAAACCGGATGCGATGGAGCCATTTAGCTCGTGTTCTCTTGTAGATAGGACACGGCATCTTTGACGGTGACGATTTTCTCTGCTGCGTCATCCGGAATCTCGCAGCCAAATTCTTCTTCAAAGGCCATTACGAGTTCGACCGTATCAAGGCTATCGGCGCCCAAATCGTCGATGAAGCTCGCGGCTTCATTTACTTTGTCTTCTTCGACGCCGAGGTGCTCGACGACAATCTTTTTTACGCGTTCGGCAATATCACTCATCAATGGAATCCTTTGTGATGCGGTCCAATGGTTGCGGCACGGGTCCCTCGGCTAACCCCGCCGGACCCCGGAAATCTGCGAAAAAATGCTTTTTTTGCATCAATTTTGTGCTTCGTAACATACTTTTCAGGCCATTGCCAGCAAGGCATCGGGGCTTTTGAAGCAAGGCTAGCCCGGCGATTTTGCCGCCTAGATCATCGCCATACCACCGTTGATATGTAGCGTCTGTCCGGTGATGTATCCGGCCTCGTCGCTGGCGAGATAGGCGGCGGCGGCGGCGATATCGGCGCCCTCACCAAAGCGTCTGGCCGGGATCGATTTTGCCAGGCTCGCGCGCTGGTCTTCGGTGAGCGCATCGGTCATTGGGCTTTCAACAAAACCGGGGGCGATGCAATTGATCGTAATGCCGCGACTTGCGACTTCCTGGGCCATTGATTTCGCCATGCCAATGAGGCCGGCTTTTGATGCCGCGTAATTCGCCTGGCCGGCGTTCCCTGTGACACCAACAATCGACGTGATGTTGATGATCCGACCGAACCGCTGCTTTATCATCGGTCGAAGCGCATTACGGGATAACTGAAAGGCGGCACTGAGATTGACCTGCAAGACGGTATCCCAGTCTTCATCTTTCATTCGAAGGGCGAGCGTGTCGCGCGTCAGACCGGCATTGTTAACGAGGATGTCGAGGCCGCCCATGGCCTCTTGGGCTGCGTCGATGAGGGCCGCAACCGAATCGGCGTCACCGAGATCGGCCGGCACAACGTGGGTGCGACTGCCCAATTTGGCGGCAACCGCCTCCAGCGCATCGACCCGCGTGCCGGAAAGTGCAACGTCCGCACCTTGCGCATGAAGGGCCGCCGCAATGGCCCCGCCAATTGCACCGGATGCCCCCGTTACAAGCGCTTTACGATTTTTCAAAGCGAACATTTTCCGCCCCTACAGTTCTTTGAAAAAGGTCTCAATATCGTCCGGCGATTCAATCGCTTGGCCGGTCATCTCGCGATCGATCCGGCGGGCGAGCCCGGTCAGGACTTTTCCCGATCCGAGCTCAACCAGCGTATCAACACCTTGATCCCGAAGATAAAGGATTGATTCGCGCCAGCGGACCATTGCCGTCACCTGATCGACCAAGAGGCTTCGAATCGTATCGGGATCCATCACCGGCTCCGCTGTCACGTTGGCAACCAAGGGAACGGACGGCGCGACAATATTCGCATCCGCGAGAACGTCTTTCATTTCTTCTGCAGCCGGGGCCATCAGTGCACAGTGAAAGGGCGCGCTAACGGGAAGTGCAATCGCCCGCTTCGCGCCTTTTTCAGGCGCAAGCGCAATGGCACGGTCGACAGCGTCCTTATCGCCGCTGATCACGACCTGGCCGCCGCCGTTATCGTTTGCAACGCCACAGACCTGGCCTTTCGCCGCTTCCGTACAGACTTCGCGAGCGCCGTCCACCTCGATACCCAGCAACGCCGCCATTGCCCCCTGCCCGCTCGGCACCGCGCGCTGCATCGCCTGACCGCGTAGTTTCAGCAATCGCGCGGCGTCGGCCAAAGTCAGGGAACCGGCAATCGTGAGCGCTGAATATTCGCCCAGTGAATGCCCTGCAACGAAATAGGCGACTTCGGTAAGAACCAGACCTGAATCTTCAAGCGCCCGAACCACAGCGACGCTGACCGCCAATAGTGCCGGCTGGGTGTTCTCTGTGAGCTTGAGTTCCTCTTCAGGACCCTCAAACATCAATCGGGTGAGGTTCTGGCCGAGCGCGTCATCCACTTCCTGAAACACGTGGCGGGCCAGAGGAAGGGCGTCGGCCAATGGTTTACCCATGCCAACAGCCTGAGAACCCTGGCCCGGAAAACAAAACGCTCGGGTCATTTAGAGAGGCACCATCATTAATTATGTTGATCCGCCCGGATCGACCGGGCTTTCGCCAGTGATAACGTCGGCAGCGCTCCTGTCAAGCTGACAAATTGCTGAAAAATGGCGCGTTTTGTGGTGAATCGAGCGATACGAACAGCGCTTGAATGCCATCATCAAATCGCTATAGTGCCGCAGCTTTTGATTTACTCCTTGCTGGCTCGGCCAGCGAATGCTCAGACCGGCCCGTTGGCTCCTGGGCGCCTAATCCCGAAGGGAGAGCTTACTCATGGCGTTGTACGAAAACGTCTTTATCGTCCGTCAGGACCTATCTGCCCAACAAGTTGAAGACCTCACGGCCCAGTACTCGGAAATCATCACCGAAGCGGGCGGTCGTGTCGCGAAGACGGAATATTGGGGTCTTCGCACCCTTGCCTACAAAATCAAGAAAAACCGCAAGGGGCATTACGTCATGCTCAATATCGATTCCTCATCCGATGCGCTTCAGGAAGTCGAACGCAATATGCGGCTTTCAGAAGACATCCTCCGCTACATGTCGATCCGGGTCGACGAATTCGAAGACGGCCCATCGGCGGTGATGCGCAACAAAGGCTCGCGTGACCGTGGAGATCGCGGTGACCGGGGTGATCGCGGGGATGGTGGCCGGCCGGCCACCAGTTCCGAGGCCAAGCCCGTTGCAGCAGCCGAAGCGAAACCGGCCGAAAAACCTGCGGAAAAGCCTGCCGAAAAATCTGCCGAAAAATCTGAGAGCGAAGGAGCGAGCGAATGAATACCCATCGCACCGCAACGCCGCGCCCCTTCATGCGGCGTCGCAAGTCCTGCCCCTTCTCCGGCAAAGACGCGCCGAAAATCGATTACAAGGATGTGAAGCTCCTTGCGCGATTTACTTCGGAACGCGGCAAGATTGTGCCGAGCCGGATCACGGCGGTTTCTGCGAAGAAACAGCGCGAATTGTCTCGCGCAATCAAGCGGGCGCGTTTTCTCGCGCTCATGCCCTACCTGATGCAATAAGCGTAGCCTAAAGGCTGCGGAGGTTTTGAGATGCAAATAATTTTACTGGAACGCGTGGAAAAGCTCGGCCAAATGGGCGACGTTGTCCGCGTCAAAGACGGATACGCGCGAAACTTTCTGTTGCCGCAACAAAAGGCGCTGCGCGCAACGAAAGAGAACATCGCCGATTTTGGCACCCGCAAGACGCAACTTGAGGCGGAAAATTTGGATCGCCGCTCTGAGGCCGAAGCGGTTGCCGCAAAAATGGAGGGCCTGGGCACGATATTGATTCGTCAGGCCAGCGAATCCGGCCAGCTATACGGTTCGGTCAATGCGCGCGACGTCGCAAGTGCAGTGACGGAAGCCGGGTTTTCTGTCTCCCGGAAACAGGTCCAGCTCGGAAATCCGATCAAATCGCTTGGACTGCACGATGTCAGCGTCCGGCTTCACCCCGAAGTCGCCGTGTCCGTCTCGGTGAATGTCGCGCGCTCCACTGCTGAAGCCGAAATTCAGGCCAAAGGAATCGATCCGGCGGCAGACCAGACAGAAGCCGAACAGGCGGTTGAAGTTGCCGAAGAATATTTCGAAACTTCAGAATTGGCTGAAAAAGCGCAGGCTGAGGCCGACGCGGCATCTGCCCCCGAAGATGAAGCAACATCTTCAAATACCCCGGAATCCGTGGGGTCGAACGAAGAATTGACAGAGAAAACGGGCGAATCAGGTTCAACTACTGAATCTTGACTTTTTGCCGCGCGACCGCTTGGCTACGCCCTAGGGTATAGGGTGGGGCGAAGCAGCGGAATGCTCTGCCTCCGATTGGGGTAGAGGATGATCCTGGGCCAACTTCTCGACAAACTGATCACGACCGGTGAGCTGCGGGTGATCGATCACGTCGGTCACCAACGGAACTTCAAGGGCCAGAAGCCAGGCCCTACCGTCACCATTCGTCTGTCTGACAAAGCGACCGAGCGCCGCCTGTTCTTCAATCCCATGCTTGAACTGGGCGAAGCCTATATGCACGGAAAGATCCAGGTCGAGGACGGCGACCTCTACGACTTTCTCGAACTCGCGCAGATGAATTTAGGTTGGGGCACCGGTAATCACTGGTTGCAGTCGCTGTTGAGTGGATGGCGAAAAATGCGCCGTAGAATTTCCCAGCATAATCCGGTTGGCAGAGCACAAAACAATGTCGCTCACCATTACGATTTATCGGACACGCTTTACGATCTTTTTCTGGATAACGACCGGCAATATTCCTGCGCCTATTTCATGAGCAAGAACGACTCGCTCGAGCAGGCGCAGGACCACAAAAAACGTCACCTTGCGGCAAAACTAATGCTGGAACCAGGCCAGAAGATTCTCGATATCGGTTCTGGTTGGGGTGGGCTCTCGCTCTACCTTGCGCGGATTTCGGGCGCGGATGTTACTGGTGTTACGCTTTCAACCGAGCAGCACAAAGTTTCCGAAGAGCGCACGAAATCGGAAGGCCTTTCGGATTCCGTACGCTTTCGCCTCCGGGATTACCGCAGCGAAACCACAAAATATGACAGAATCATTTCGGTCGGCATGTTCGAACATGTTGGGGTCTACCATTACCGTGAATTCTTCGAAAAGGTAAAGAATTTACTCGATGATGATGGCGTGGCCCTCCTGCACACCATCGGCCGCGCCGACGGGCCGGGCTCAACCAATCCTTGGCTTGCCAAGTATATTTTTCCCGGTGGTTACACGCCGGCACTTTCCGAGATCTTACCGGTGATCGAAAAAGTCGGCCTCTACGTAACCGATATTGAAATTCTCCACCTCCACTACGCCGAAACGCTGAAAGCCTGGCGACGGCGATTCAATGTTAATCGCGACAAAATTCTGAAAGTCTATGACGAACAGTTTTACAGAATGTGGGAGTTCTATCTTGCCGGCAGCGAAGCCGCATTTCGGTTTGGCGGGCAGGTAAATTTTCAAATTCAGCTTACCAAAAAGCAGGGAGTCGTCCCATTTACGCGCAACTACATTCAGGCGTGGGAAGACGCGAACACCGGCCCAACGACCATGGCGGCCAAATAAGTTTTTTCTCGCGTGCAGAGCGCCGCGATATTATCCCCGCAATTCACGGAATTGAACTGACGGGGAATAAGTTATCCACGCTGTTAAAGGCGACTGAAAAACATTTATCCCATAGTTTTTTAACGGGCGGTGATGACGCCCGTTGAGAGTGGCTCGCACCGTGTTATAACCGCAAAGATGTCCCCAACACCTTCAACACCCTATCTCAACCCGGTTGACGACGGCGGTGAGTTGCCTGGTTTTCGGAGCCCGCCGAACAATATTGAAGCCGAACAGGCGCTGCTCGGCGCGATCCTCATCAACAACGACGCCGCCAATGCGGTCACGGGATTCCTTGAACCGGAACATTTTTTCGAACCGATTCACGGGCGAATTTTTGAGGCCGCACTCAAGCTGATTGATCGCGGTCAATTTGCGAATCCGACGACAATCAAACCGTTTTTCGAAAATGATGAAGCGATGGCGGAAATCGGCGGCGCCGGTTATCTCGACCGCCTTGCTGCCAGCACCGTCACGATCATCAACGCCGAAGACTATGGGCGGCTCATTCATGATGTGGCGACCCGGCGGCATCTGATTTCAATCGGCGAAGACATGGTCAACACGGCCTACGGCGCTGAACTCGATGATACCGCGACAATTCAGATTGAGGCTGCAGAGCAACGGCTCTACAACCTCGGCGAAAAAGGCAAATACGAAGGTGGGTTCCAAAGGGTCAACGCAGCTTTTGCACTGGCCATCGAAAGCGCCGAAGCAGCCCTCAAACGCGACAGTCACCTAACCGGCGTCACAACAGGTTTGGTTGATCTTGATAAGGTTTTGGGTGGGATGCATCGCTCCGATCTGATTATTCTCGCCGGCCGCCCGTCCATGGGTAAAACGGCGCTTGCCACCAACATCGCCTTCAATGCCGTCCGCGCTTATGAGCCGCCCAAGGAGGTGGACGGCAAAACCGTAACGTCTGAAGGTGCGGTGGTTGCATTCTTTTCGCTCGAAATGTCGTCCGAACAATTGGCAAGCCGGATACTTTCAGAAGCGACAGAAATTCCGTCGGAAAAACTTCGCCGCGGACAGTTCAGCCAGGATGCGTTTCTGCACCTTTCCAAAGTCGCCCAGACTCTGGAAGACGTGCCGTTGTATATCGACGACACGCCGGCGATCACCATTGCCGCGCTGCGCGCCCGGGCCCGGCGTCTGAAGCGCCAGCATAATCTCGGCATGATCGTCGTCGATTACCTGCAATTGATCCGGGCGTCCAATTCGCGCCGCTACGACAACCGGGTGGTTGAAGTTTCGGAAATTACCCAGGGCCTGAAGGCGCTTGCAAAAGAGCTCGATGTTCCGGTCCTCGCCCTCTCCCAGCTCAGCCGTGCGGTTGAGCAGCGCGAAGACAAAAGACCGCAATTGGCTGATCTGCGCGAGTCAGGCGCGATCGAACAGGACGCCGACGTGGTCATGTTCATCTACCGCGAAGAATATTATCACGAACGAATCCGGCCCCCGGAATCCGCGACCGAGTACGATGAATGGGCGTCAAAGATGGAAGAGATCAGAGGCATCGCCGAAGTCATCATTGGCAAACACCGTCACGGCCCGACCGGAAACGTGCGGCTTCTCTTCAACGGTGAAATCACAAAATTTGCCGACCTCGCGCATCAAAACTATATTTCCGATTCGCCGTTGTAGGGGGTGACCGTGGCGGGACACGCGACCGCGGTGTTGACGGTTGATCTGGACGCGCTCGCCAGCAACTACGAACTCATCCGAGTCTCCGTGGACGGCGCGACGGTTGTTTCTGCCGTCGTCAAGGCAGACGGCTATGGCCTCGGTGCCATTCCGACAGCAATTCGACTTGCCAAATCCGGCTGCCAGAATTTTTTTGTCGCGACCCTCGACGAAGGCATAAGCCTCCGACCGGCGGTACCGGACGCGTCGATCTATGTATTGGCCGGCCCGGAACCGGACACCACCGGTGATTTTCGCGCCGCCAATTTGACGCCGGTCCTCAACCGCCACGATCAGGTGCAGATCTGGCGGGACGCGGCCTGGGTTGCTGGCGAGCTGTTGCCCGCTGTACTGCATCTTGATACCGGGATGAGCCGGATTGGTTTTGAGGCGAGTGAATTCGAGGCAATGATCGAAGATCCGATCTGGTCGCAGGGAATCGAGTTGTCGATGGTGATGAGCCATCTCGCGGTTGCGGATGACCCCGATGACGCCATGAACGAACAACAACGGGCCACGTTTGATCAGCTTCGCGAGAAATTACCGGCGCTTCCGGCGAGCCTCGCCAACTCAGCGGGCATTCAGTTGGGACGGCAATTTCATTACCAAATGGTCCGCCCGGGGATCGCCCTTTACGGTGGAAACCCGTTAAACCAAGGGCCCAATAAGTTCTCTCAAGTCTTTACAATACAATCAAAAATCATCCAGATTCGGCAAATTGACTTGCCCCGGACCGTTGGCTATGGTGCGACCCATCGCGTCACCGGACCTAGCCGAATTGCGACGGTACCGGTCGGTTATGCGGATGGTTATTTGCGTAGTCTCAGCAATCGGGGGACGGTTTCCGTCGACGGCCATTTGGTTCCTGTCGTGGGGCGGGTATCGATGGATTTGATAACAATCGACGTTTCCGCCTTGCCCGAATCAGCCACCCAGCCCGGTACCTCCGTCCATCTTCTCGGCAACGGCGTAACGCTGGACGATCTGGCCGCCGCCGCCGGGACGATTTCCTATGAGCTGCTGACTCGATTTGGACCGCGCATGACGCGCGAATATCTCACGCGTTCGGCCGAATGATGATTATCGATTTTCTTGCCCGCATTGGCCGGTTGTTTATTGGCTTCCTCGGCACTGCCGGTCGGCTCAGCATTTTTACCGGCGTTGCCGTTTCTCACTGTTTTCGGCCGCCGTTTTTCCCCCGCCTGCTGCTGCAGCAGATGATCAGCATTGGGTATTACTCGTTACCGGTGGTTGGGTTGACAACTCTGTTCACAGGAATGGCGCTCGGGCTACAGATCTTTGAAGGATCATCGCGCTTCAACGCCGAAGGATCGGTCGCCTGGATTGTTGCTATCGGCATGACACGGGAACTGGCACCTGTGCTCGGCGGGCTGATGGTCGCCGGTCGCGTCGGTGCAGCAATGGCGGCCGAAATCGGCACCATGCGCGTCACCGAACAAATTGATGCGCTGACGACACTTTCCACCAACCCGTTCAAATACCTGATTGCGCCGCGCCTAATTGCTGGCACGACGATGGTGCCGTTTCTGGTGCTGATCGGCATGATAATCGGCATCCTCGGCGGCTATCTCGTCGCGGTGAATATTCTCGGCTTCAATTCCGCCGGTTACATTCAGAACACGTGGGACATTCTGGAAACCGTCGATATCGTCACCGGCATTGTCAAAGCTGGCGTTTTCGGATTTCTGGTGACCTTGATGGGCTGCTACCACGGTTATTACAGCCGCGGCGGGGCACAAGGCGTTGGTGCTGCCACGACCAATGCAGTCGTCACCGCATCGATCTTAATCTTGACCGCCAATCTCGTTATCACTCAGCTGTTTTTCAGCAACTAGGATCAACCGCGTAAAGCCATGAACGACACGCAACCAAAAATCAGCCTCAAAGACGTTCGCAAGTCCTTTGGCTCAAAAGTCGTGCTCGACGGTGTCGATCTTGAGGTCGGCCGCGCCGAATCGCTGGTCGTGATTGGCGGCTCCGGCACCGGCAAATCGGTCACGTTGAAATGCATCCTCGGTCTGCTTCGCCCGGACGCCGGCACCATTATGGTCGACGGCGAAGACGTGACACGAATGCGCGGCGCCGAGCGGGAACGCGTCCTCAACAAATTTGGCATGCTGTTCCAGGGGGCCGCCCTCTTTGACAGCCTCCTGGTTTGGGAAAATGTCGCTTTTGGCCTGATCCAGGGTCAGGGCATGCGGCGCGGCGCGGCAAAGGAAGTCGCGCTTGAAAAAATGGCGCAAGTTGGCCTCGGCGCGGAAGTCGGCGAACTCGGCCCGGCTGAACTATCCGGCGGCATGCAAAAGCGTGTTGCCCTCGCCCGGGCCATTGCGACCGATCCTGAAATCATCTTTTTCGATGAACCAACCACCGGACTTGATCCGATCATGGCCGACGTCATTAACGATTTGATCGTCAACAGCGTGAGATCACTCGGCGCCACCGCACTTTCGATCACCCACGATATCGCCAGCGCACGCAAAATCGCCGACCGCGTCGCCATGATTCACGGCGGCAAAATTATTTGGACAGGCCCCGTTGGCGATCTCGACAACAGCGGCAATCCTTACGTTGACCAGTTCATTCGCGGCAGTGCCGAAGGCCCCATCCAAATGGAAGTGTTGCGGCCGTGATCGTCACGCCATCAAGCGTTGCGGCTTAAGTTGAATGGCCCGCGTCGCTTCCAAATTTACCTGCCAGGAATGCGGTGCCCATTTTCCGCGCTGGGCCGGGCGGTGCGAATCCTGCAGCTCCTGGAATTCAATGGTCGAGGAGGCCGGAACGAAAGTCGTTCCCCGTGGGCTGTCGCGCGGCAAAGGCCGCAGGATCGAATACGCCGCGCTCAAAGGCGATACCAAACCAGCACCGCGAACGGCAACCGGCATCGGCGAACTCGACCGCGTTTGCGGCGGTGGGTTTGTTCCGGGATCAGCGCTTCTGGTCGGCGGCGACCCGGGGATTGGCAAATCGACGCTTCTGCTTCAGGCGGTTGCGGTTCTCGCAAAACAGGGCCTCGCCTGTGATTACATATCGGGCGAAGAATCGGTTGATCAGGTTCGATTGCGAGCCGACCGGCTTGGCTTGGCTGATGCCCCGGTTCGAGTTGCCGCCGCGACCGACGTCCGCGACATCATCGCCAGCCTCGACGGAAAAAATGCGCCTGATGTCGTCGTAATCGATTCAATTCAGACAATGTTTGTCGACAACCTCGATAGCGCGCCCGGATCCGTTGGCCAGGTACGCGGCAGCGCACAGGAATTGATCCGCCTCGCCAAGCGACGCGGCCTCACCGTCATCCTCGTTGGCCATGTCACAAAAGAAGGCATGATTGCTGGCCCCCGCGTGCTCGAGCACATGGTCGACACAGTGCTTTATTTTGAAGGCGAGCGTGGCCATCAATTCCGGATTCTGCGGGCCGTCAAAAACCGCTTTGGCCCGACCGACGAAATCGGCGTTTTCGAGATGACTGACGCGGGCTTGATGGAAGTGCCCAACCCGTCTGCGTTATTTCTCGCCGACCGAAAAGGCAGTGTCAGCGGTGCCGCCGTCTTCGCCGGCATCGAAGGAACGCGACCGGTGCTGGTCGAAATTCAGGCGCTGGTCGCACCGACATCTTTAGGCACGCCGCGCCGCGCCGTGGTCGGTTGGGATTCGTCTCGCCTCGCCATGGTACTCGCCGTTCTCGAGGCTCGGTGCAATCTTCGCCTCGCCGGCCGGGATGTTTATCTCAATGTCGCCGGTGGCCTTCGAATTAATGAACCGGCCGCCGATCTTGCGGTTGCGGCGGCGCTGGTTTCGGCGTACGCCGATGCTCCTATGCCGGACGAAACTGTAATTTTTGGCGAGATCGGCCTCTCGGGAGAAATCCGCGCCGTTGCACAATCCGATATCCGCCTGAAAGAGGCGGCCAAACTTGGTTTTGCTCAAGCCTTTGCGCCGGCTGGTTTAAGGACCCGGCGGCATGCCTTGAAAATTACCGAATTCAGCCACCTCAGCGAACTCGTCGACAGATTCGAAATCGAGGGTTCCAAAGAATTGACCGCTGAAACCTAAGCCGGGCATGGAAAACCTACCCATCAATATTGTCGATCTCGTATTTGTCGTGGTCATTGTTGTTTCCGGCCTTCTCGCGCTCTATCGCGGCTTTGTCACCGAGTTGATGGCGGTCGCGGGTTGGGTCGGCGCGGCAATAATTACGCTGACGTTCTTTTCAACGGCGCGGCCCCTGCTACGAGATTACATCCCGTCCGAGCTTGCCTCCGATATCGCCACCGGAATCGTGCTTTTTCTCCTCTCGCTCATTGTAATTTCGGCGCTAACACATTTCATCGCGCGCTTTGTCCGCGGCAAACGGACCGGCGTCATCGACCGCGTTCTTGGTTTCCTGTTTGGATTGCTGCGCGGGTACGTCGTGCTGGCGCTGGTCTATTTGCTGTTTTCACAGGTGTACCCGCCGTCTGACCGGCCCGCTTGGGTCGAAGGCGCTTACTCCCTTCCGACCCTCAAATTTGGCGCCGACACGTTGCGTCGCGTTATTCCAGAAGGGGCATTTGAAGAGGGTCGAGCCCTAACCCCGCGGCGCGATGTGTTCTCGCTTCACGTATTACCGGCGGCAGCATCAGATTCGCCGCGCAGCGCATGAATTTCGAGTGAGACTTTTTCTGACAGCGATGATGTTGAGCGCTATAACCTCAACACGATGTACTGGCGCCCTCGTCTCGCCTGAGTTCACTTAATGGTATTAACCATTCGTCCGTCCTCACCTTCCGTTCAGGCGCAACCAAGCGCCGATATCACTCATGATCGCGGCGATCGTTTCCACGACGAATGCGGTATTTTTGGAATCTTCGGCCACGAAGACGCCTCCGCCCATACAGCACTTGGCCTCCATGCGTTGCAGCACCGGGGTCAAGAGGCAGCCGGAATCGTCGCCTGTGACGGAACACAATTTCATTCGGAGCGGCGGATCGGGCTGGTCGGCGATACCTTCAGCGACCTCAGCGTAATCGCCCGCCTAAAAGGCCAAGCCGCAATCGGCCACAACCGGTATGCGACCACCGGCGATACGGTTCTCCGTAATGTTCAGCCCTTGTTTGCAGAGTTTGCCTTTGGCGGTTTTGCGGTCGCCCACAACGGCAACCTGACCAATGCCCTCACGCTCCGCAAGGAACTTGTCGATCGCGGCGCGATCTTTCAGTCGACCACCGACACCGAAGTCATCATTCATCTCATGGCGACCAGCGCCCACAAGCCCATGGTGGACCGGATTATCGACGCCTTGCAGCAATCGGAAGGCGCCTTCTCGTTGGTTGCGCTTGCCGATCAGCAATTGATAGGCGTGCGGGACCCGCACGGCGTACGGCCGCTGGTATTGGGGACGCTCGATTCGGCCTATGTATTTGCCTCAGAGACCTGCGCACTCGATATCATTGGCGCGACTTTCGTGCGCGATGTCGAACCGGGCGAACTGGTCGTGATTGATGCGAGCGGTGTGCACAGCATGCGGCCATTCACGGATCGACCGAGAAAATTCTGCGTCTTCGAATACATTTATTTCTCCCGCCCCGACAGCGTCGTCGAAGGGCTAGGCGTATACGAGACCCGCAAGCGCATTGGCATCGAACTCGCGCGCGAATATCCCGTCGACGCGGACATGGTTATTCCGGTACCGGATTCAGGCACACCGGCGGCAATGGGATTCGCGGAACAGTCCAAAATTCCATTCGAACTTGGAATCGTTCGAAATCACTATGTTGGGCGAACATTTATCGAACCGGGCGATCAAATTCGCCACCTTGGCGTGAAACTGAAACACAATGCGAACCGCTCCCTTGTCGCGGGAAAACGTGTGATCCTGGTCGACGATTCGATTGTGCGCGGGACCACCTCTGTCAAGATTGTCGAAATGATGCGATCGGCCGGTGCCGCAGAAGTCCACATGCGGATTGCAAGCCCACCAACGACACATTCCTGTTTTTACGGCGTCGACACACCGGACCGCGAAAAGCTGCTCGCCGCCAATAACGATATTGAGGCGATGCGCGATTATATCGGCGTCGATTCACTGTCCTTCGTCAGCCACGACGGACTCTATCGGGCGATGGGCCATGGCAAACGCGACGCGGAAAACCCCCAATATTGCGACGCCTGTTTTACCGGCGACTATCCGGTCGCGCTGACCGATGAGGACGGTGGTGCATCCGCTCGCCAGCTCTCGCTTCTGGCCGAACGCGCCTGAACGTGAGCGAGGTTCTGAAGGACCGGATTGCGCTTATTACCGGCGCATCGCGGGGCATCGGCCGGGCTGTCGCCATACGGTTTGCCGCTGAAGGGGCGCACGTCATTTTGGCCGCCCGGACGCAAGGTGGGCTTGAAGAGGTCGACGATATTGTTCGCGCTACCGGCGGCAGCGCGACGATCGTACCGCTGGACCTCACCGACCATGATTCGATCGATCGGCTTGGTGGCCTTGTCGCAGAACGATGGGGCCGGCTCGATATTTTGGTGGGAAATGCGGCACGCCTTGGTCAATTGAGCCCAATGGCTCATTACGATCCAAAAAAATGGGCCGAAGTGATTGACCTGAACCTCACCTCGCAGTGGCGGCTGGTGCGCGCGTTTGATCCGTTGTTGCGGCAATCCGATGCGGGCCGCGCGATATTCGTGACCTCCGGAGTCGCGCAAAACATCCGCGCCTATTGGGGGCCTTACGCAATCAGCAAGGCGGCACTTGAAAACATGGTGCGGACATGGGCCGCCGAACTTAGAAAAACCAAGGTGCGGGTGAACGCGATAAATCCGGGCGGGACCAGAACAAATATGCGGGCCGAAGCGTTCCCCGGTGAAGATCCGGAGACCTTGCCGACAGCTGAAGATGTTGCCGATCGTTTTCTTGAACTGGCAACGCCCAACTGTCCCTACAACGGCGAAGTTCTCGGTCCTTGAATTGAAAGAATGACGTGTGCCATTTGGCGCCAACAGGCGCAAATTAGCCGCTATTTCTTGCGTTTCGATTTGACATAGGGGTTGTCACTCTTCCGCAGGAGCAGTCGCAGCGGCGTGCCGTCCAACCCGAATCGTTCGCGTAAATCGTTGACCATGTACCGAACGTAGTGATCGGGAATGGCGTCCGGGCGACCGGTGAATAATACAAATGTCGGGGGTCGCGCCTTGATCTGCGTGACGTACCGCAACCGAACGTGTTTGCCGCGAACCGCTGGCGGCGGATGACGCGCGGTGACGTTTTCAAGCCAGCGATTAAGCTCGCCCGTGCCAACCCGCATGTTCCATTTCTCATAACTTCTCATGATCGCCGGCATCAGGTTGTCGAGACCCTTGCCCGTCAGCGCCGACAACGTCACGATTTCGACGCCCTTCATTTGCGGCAGCGAATCGGCGAGCCGCTCCATAACACCGGTGCGAAATTCATTCTTGTTTTTAACGATGTCCCATTTGTTTATCGCGACGACAAGGGCGCGGCCTTCTTCGGACGCGCGGTTTGCGATCGCGAGATCCTGCTTTTCGAGCATGCGCTCCCCGTCAATAAGCAGCACCACCAGCTCCGCTTCGCCGATAGCACGTAAGCTACCGGCCGCCGACATCTTCTCGAGGTCGGCATGGATACGGGCTTTTTTTCGAATTCCCGCGGTATCAACAAGTTCAATTTTTTGGTCGCCGATAATGCCGATCAGGGCAATCGAATCGCGGGTGAGGCCCGGTTCCGGTCCGGTTATCATGCGCTCTTCGCCGATCAACTGGTTTATCAGCGTCGACTTCCCAGCGTTGGGCCGGCCAACGACCGCGAGGCGAAGCGGCGCATCTTCCACTTCATCGGATGCGTCCGGTTGCCCCTCTGCGACCCCAACGTCCCGGAGGGCGGCATAAAGTTCAGCCAGCCCGTCGCCGTGTTCAGCGCTGAGGCCGATAGGCTCCCCGAGGCCCAGCCGAAACCCCTCGATCAATCCGTCAACACCAGCCCGGCCTTCGGCCTTGTTGCCGACAAGAATGACTGGCATTTCGCGAAGCCGAAGGTCCCGGACGATGACTTCGTCAACCGGCGTTATCCCGGCCCGGGCATCGAACAAAAATAACGCGGCATCTGCGCCTTCAATTGCGACCGCTGTTTGATTGCGCATCCGCGATTCGAGGCTTGTCGTACCGCCTTCGTCAAAACCGGCCGTGTCGACAACCGTGAACACCATGCCGGCCAGGTTTGCATCTCCTTCGCGGCGATCGCGGGTAACACCCGGAGTCGGGTCAACCATCGCGACACGCCGACCAACGAGACGGTTAAATAGCGTGGATTTGCCGACATTGGGCCGACCGACAATGGCAACGACAAATGGCATGGTCAGCGAAGCGCCGAAAGGGCCCCGTTATCGGTCAAAACGAAAAGTGTCCCATTGGCAACGACCGGCGCGATGGTGGCATCACCTCGAAGTTTGATGCGTCCAATAATCCGCCCCGAATAGGGCGAGATCGTAATCGCCTCACCTTCTGACGACACTGCAATGAGCCGATCGCCAGCGAGGACGGGGCCGCGCCAGGTAATCGGCCCTTCCCGTTTGCCTGGTTTCTTAAAACGAGCCAAAGGCGTTACCCACCGGACTCGCCCATCGCGCCGCGACAGCGCAACAATTTCCGCTTCCAGCGTGATGACGAATACAAAGTCGCCCGCCACCCACGGACTCTGTATGCCGCCAATCGTCAATGTCCATATTCGCGCGCCTGATCGTACGTCGACAGCGACCATGCGACCGGCGTGGCTGATCGCAAAGACCATCCCACGATCTATGACAGGGCGACTGTTGATGTCGTTAAGTTCCGTGAGCGCCGTCACCCGGCCGGCACGAATTAACGAATCGGTCCAGGCAATATTTCCGTTCTCAACCCAAAACGCGATTATTTCACCCGATGAAAATGGTGCGACAACAACGCCGTCCGCTGCCGCTGGGCTGCCGGCACCGATAAGACCGGCGGATTCGGCAATACCGACAT
>JAPYRS010000206.1 GCA_029936875.1 Alphaproteobacteria bacterium
CAATTCCACCGAGAGCTCCGTTCCCGTTACGGCATGGACGCAACCACCGTCTCTGATGCTGCTGACCGTGTCGTCGTCACCGTCCGGATTACCTACATCGGGGGCCGGGAGATGGCAGATCAAACGAAAGCACTCGACACGAGTGATGACTTCCGTTAACCACGTCAGGAGTGAGACGACATGCTCACCTTGAGCGGTATTCGGTTTCGGACGGGTGGCTGCATGTCTCCCTCCATTCGGCTCTGATCCGAGCGTTCGTTGGAACCACGGGGTTCCTGGGTCGCTGAGCCTCGTTTTGCTAGTGGCTGACTAACAGCCGTGCTGACAAGAGCGATGGCGCTGTTTGGGATGGCGTAGAACCGGCGGACGGTAGCTGTCGTCTCAGAGTGTCGAAACTGTTGAGAATGCAAGGCGGGTGAATATTCAGTCCCTTCAGGGTCGCGTCGTACATGCGCAGCGGCCCACAGGTGATGAGGTGACAGCAGGGGCCGGCGTTAGTGCGGTTTCGATGCGATGACACCGGAGACTTCGAGCGCGATCAGTTGCTCATCCGACATTCCGAGCAGGCTCCCGAGTACATCAGCGTTGTGTTCGCCGAGGGCGGCCGACTGATGGTCGTCGGCGGGTAGTGGATCGGTGCTCTTGATCGGAAAGCCCGGGATTGCTACGCGCCCGACAAGCGGGTCGTCGACAATGCGCACCATGTTGCGTTCGACGAAGTGTGGATGGACGACGATCTGGCTTGGGGTGAGAACGGGTCCAGCCGGGACGCGAGCCGACGCCAGTGCGTCGAGTGCTTCGTTGTCTGTCTCGAACGTCGCCATCCAGGTCTCGATCGCTCGGGCTCGTTTCCGGAGATCGTCCCACTCGGGAAGCATTGCGAAATGGAGACTCATGAGAGTCGGTAGACCCGGGTCGCCGTGCCGGAGAAGAGGTCATCTTGTTCGGCGTCGGTGTAGCTGGCAGCAATGATTTGGAACGAGTTCCAGATGACTGGGTACGGCAGCGTTTGTCGGTCGACGGGAAAGTTCGATTCGAACATGCACCGCTCGGGTCCGAACAGATCGATGCAGAATTGGAGATCGTCAGTCCAGTAGTCAGCAACTTCGTTCGAACTTGGTGGCGCTTGGCGCGTGGTCCAACCTGTGGCGAAGTTGTCATCCATCCCCACGCCCCCGAGCTTTAGAAATACGTTCGGGCTGTCTGCGACACGCCTCATGTCGGCCCTCCAGGCTGCGAGGGCCTTATCGCGAGCCTGCCCATAAGGTCCGATCGTCAACGGTCCACCGAGATGATTGAGGATGATGGCTAGGTCGGGAACCGTCGTGGCCAAAGCCGCGACCTCCGGCAACTGTGGGTGATACAACCACGCATCGAAACTCAGCCCCATCGATGCAAGTGTTCGAGCGGCAGCGCAAAATTCTCTAGCGCCCATCATCAGCGGGGTCGGTCGAGTGTGGCCGTTGCGGATATCGTCGCTCGCGTCCCATGCGGTCGCGTACCGGATCCCCCGAAAACGGCCACCACTCACGTCGATGTGGGCGGCGAGAACGTCGGCGATCGCTTCGCCGAGCATCATGTCGGCATAGCCGACGATTCCAGCGAGGGTCGGACCGCCTGCAGCGTCGGTTTGATCTGCCTCCCTGGCAGCGAACGCAGTCTCACCGACGGGCCAGAAATGCTCGGAGCGTTCCTTGTCGTACTCGGCTCGACACTCCACAAAAATGGTTTTGACCACGTTGTGGGTATTCGTTATGTCGTCGAGTAGTTGCGAGGCGAGATACGTGCTCCCGCCACGGTCCCAAAGGTGGTGGTGCGGATCGACGATCACGCGATCAGGATCGATCGCGTCCTCCTGACGCAAGGCGAGCCATTCGAACCGATCGAGTTCCATGACGTCCTTCTCAACTTTCTGGTCCAATGGATCCATATTATGTGGGCATGTTGAATGATCTGACCAGTTTGTCGGAGCGCCATCGGGGTGTCGTGGAGGAGGCGCGTGCGCTTGCGGCGAGCGTTGAGGCTGTGGCCATGGAGGCCGACGAAAGCTCGACGCTGCACCCGGTGGTGGTCGCCGCCCTGCGCTCTAGCGCGCTCAGCGAGATCATGGTGCCGGCAGCGCACGGCGGCCGGTTCGAAAAGATCGATCCGCTGGCTGTTTGTTTGGCGCGTGAGGCGTTGATGAAAACGTCGGCCCATCTCGATTCCCTGTTTGCGCTCCAGGGCATCGGTAGCTACGCCATCTCACGCGCCGGCACTGATGCGCAACGCTCCGAGTGGTTGCCGCTGGTCGCGAGTTGTGAAGCAATCGCGGCGCTGGCCTTGACCGAACCGGTTGCCGGGTCCGATCTCAAGGGCATCACCACGACAGCGACCGAGCGCAACGGCGAGCTCGTAATCAGTGGTGCCAAGTCGTTCATTTCTAATGCCGGAGTTGCGGCCTTCTACACCACGCTTGTCAAGGAGGGCGACGGCTATTCGCTCGTGCTCGTTCCGGCTAATGCGGCTGGTCTCACGACCTCACCATCTCCTGAGATCATCGCGCCTCATGTACTAGGCGATGTGATCTTCGACGACGTGGTGCTGCCTACTGCCGCTCGGCTCGGTGAGCCTGGGACAGCGTGGAAGCACGTGCTCGCTACCCTGGCTGTCTTTCGCGTATCGGTCGCAGGCGCGGCGGTCGGGCTGATGGAGGGTGCACTCGAAGAGGCAGTTCGACACACGCGTGAACGTGAGCAGTTTGGAAAGCCGCTCTACCGTCATGGGCCCGTCGCCGCCATGCTGGCCGACTCGTGGGCCGACCTCGAATCGGCCCGCCTACTCACCCGTCAGGCTGCGGCCATGGCGGCGGATAATCCGGCCGACGCTTTGGATCGCAGTTCTCTCGCCAAGCTCCATGCCACCGAGGCGGCTGGGCGCGTGGTCGATCGCTGCGTGCAGTGCATGGGCCGGTGGGGTCTCATCAGAGGATCGAAGATCGAGAAGTACTACCG
>JAPYRS010000207.1 GCA_029936875.1 Alphaproteobacteria bacterium
AGGGCGCTGGGCGGAACGAACATCAACCGGCTCACCACCGAAGGCAGAGACTTCAAACACCTCGAAGTCGGCGTAGCCGACATCCTCAACCCGGACATGGAGCGGCAACGGCAGGACGAACCGCTCCACCACATCGAGAACCTCCGCCGGTCTAACGCCCGCCTCGTCGTCACCAAGAAGAACAAGAGCCGTCTCGACCAGTTGATCAAAAACCTAAGGGGTCTACCTCCAGAGGTACTGGACCAGATACCTGCACTCATCATCGACGACGAATCCGACCAGGCGTCAATCAACACCATCAAACCCAAGCCCCGGTACCTCAAGGACGAGAGGAAGAGGCGGACAGCCATCAATGAACGGATCGGCCAGATCCTCGGGATCCTGCCGAGAGCCCAGTACCTGGGCTACACGGCGACACCGGCCGCGAACGTCTTCGTCGACCCTGACGACGTTGAGGACATCTTCCCGAAGGACTTCGTCATCTCCCTGCCGCGCCCTCCCGGGTACATGGGTGCCTCCGACTTCCACGACGGACTCACCGATCCCAACCCGGAACATCAGAAAACCAACGAAGAAGCCCACGTTCGCAGCATCTGGTCCGACCGAGAAAACGACGATGCCGACCTTCAGCAGGCCGTGGACATGTTTCTCCTCACCGGTGCGGTCAAGCTCTTCCGTGAGGCACATGGTGAACCCGGGGACTGGCGGCACCACACGATGCTCTGCCACGAGTCCGTCAGAATGGTCGACCACGAGGCTCTGGCTGACCGGATCCGTGAACTCTGGTCGGGCGGGGGCTACAACGGAGGCACCGGCCTCGACCGCCTGAAAGCACTCTTTGCCAGCGACCTGATCCCGGTATCGGATGACCGCAGCGACGGGGTGGCAACCCCGAGGAGATTCGACGACCTCCTCCCGTACCTGGGAGAAGCACACAGGAATATCGACGGTGCCGGTGTCCACTCCAGTCAGGCCGTTCTCGTCGTCAACAGCGACAGGGACAGCAGTTCACTCGACTTCGACTCGACACCGGTGTGGAAGATCATCGTGGGTGGCTCGAAACTGTCCCGGGGGTTCACGATCGAGGGACTCACCATCTCCTGGTTCCGCCGAAGGTCCGGATATGAGGACACCATCATGCAGATGGGCCGGTGGTTCGGGTTCCGGCCCGGGTACCGGGACCTCGTGCGCCTCTACATCGCTCGTAGAGAACCGCGCGGAAGGAAATCACCTCTCGATCTCTACAAGGCCTTCGAGGCCATCTGCCGTGACGAGGAGGCCCTGCGGGTCGAACTCCGACGCTACGAGGAGGAGGGGGTCACTCCGAGACAGATCCCGCCGCTGATCCAGGCAAGCCACCCCGACCTGCTGCCAGTGGCAAGAAACAAGATGTGGAACGCAATCCTCCGGGCGCAGAACTTCGGTGGGGAGTGGACCATGAAGACCCTGATCTCCTTTGAGAGTGAAGACATTGTGCACAACACCGGTCTGATCAACGACCTTCTCAGCGGTGTTGACTCCACTGACCTCTCCGTAGAGGTGTCAAGGGCTGGGCGGCGGAGCACGTTTTCGGCCAAGACCTGGGTTGTCGGCCCCGACCCGTTCATCGAGATGCTCGGCGGTTACCGGTGGGCGAAACCCCACGGAAACGGTCTCTGTGCCTCCCAACTGGAGTTTCTCCAAAGACCCCACCACGATCAGGAAATGAACGCGCAGGTGACCGACTGGCTGGTTGTCGCTCCGATGCTCCAAAGGGCTGAGAACGGCCACCAGTCGGTGGGGGGCGAACAGATAACGGTCGTATTACGCCAGCTGGTCGGGGACAACAACAGAGTCGACGCCCTGGGAGACCCTCTCGTTCGCAGTGTCTCCAACCTGATTATCGGAGCGGACCACGGTTTCGACCGTGAGCCCAACCTTCCCGACGGTCTCGTGAAAGCGCACCGGGGCGTGATCTGCCTTTACGTGGTTAAACCAAGAGGCGAGGACGTGGACGGAACATTCCAGATCGGTCTGGAGTTCCTCATGCCGTTCAACTCGTTCGAAAAGAAACTCCTCTGGGGGGTCCGACAGGCCGGGGACGCCATCGCCGTGTGATCAACAGTTCGCGCTAGTACGCGTTGTTTCACGACGTCTCGCGGCCTCACCGCTGCCTGCCAGAACGGCCCGTAGCGTGGTTGTCGTGAAAGTGCACGGCTACACGATCGAACCAGGGGCGGACCTCTCCGGAGCGAACCTCACCGGGGCGAACCTCAGAAGGGCGGACCTCAGAAGGGCGGACCTCACCGGGGCGGACCTCGACGAGGCAAACCTCACCAGGGCGACCCTCGCCAGGGCGAACCTCGCCAGGGCGGACCTCACCGGGGCGAACCTCCCCGGGGCGGACCTCATGGAGGCAAACCTCGGCGGGGCGGACCTCACCGGGACGGACCTCACCGGGGCGGACCTCGACGAGGCAAACCTCACCAGGGCGACCCTCGCCAGGGCGAACCTCACCAGGGCGAACCTCTACAGCGCGGGCCGCAACGGGGCGAACCTCACCGGGGCGAACCTCACCAGGGCGAACCTCGGCGGGGCGAACCTCGGCGGGGCGGACCTCACCGAGGCAAAACTCACCCTGGCGAACCTCTACAGCGCGAACCTTGGCGGGGCGAACCTCACCAGGGCGAAAGCCGACAAGGACGCCCGCTGGCCAAAGGGGTTCGATCCGCAAGCCGCCGGAGTGACCTTCGAGGACTAGGCCCCTCTGGCAGCCCTGCTGTTCGGCTCGTAGCGTGGCTGTCATGCTCGACAGTGACGAACTCGCACGAATGATTGTCGAGATCTCCGCTGGCTGGGAGTGGGGTGATCCCCGGTCTGAGGTTCTCCAGACACCTGAGCACGAAGCAAAGTGGGGACGACTCAAGGTCCAGATGAAAGAAATCGCCGACAAGGGCGGCATCGTCGACATCCCGAG
>JAPYRS010000053.1:0-8576 GCA_029936875.1 Alphaproteobacteria bacterium
CGGCCATCCCTACGGGATGAGCGGATCGCGTATGGTTGGCCACGCTTTGATCGAAGGAAAACGGCGCGGTGCCAAATACGTCGTCACCACCATGTGCATTGGCGGCGGCATGGGCGCGGCCGGATTATTTGAAGTGAACTAGAAACCTTTTAGATCGTCGGACGTGCGACCGGCAATCGTCACGCCACCATCAATGACGATGGTCTCGCCGGTCATGAAGCGACCGGCGTTTGAAGCCAGCAACAGGGCGGCCCCGGCGATGTCGTCGGGATCGCCGATGCGGCCCAGGGGCGCGCCCTTTTCGACCGCCGCCAGGATCGCCGGATTTTCCCAGAGCGCGCTGGCGAACGCCGTCCGCACCAGTCCCGGCGCAATGCCGTTCACGCGGACATTGCTTTTGCCCCATTCGACCGCAAGGTTTCGCACCAACTGCATGTCGGCGGCTTTTGAGATGGAGTAAGCGCCGAGCATCTTGTCACCGCGTAGCCCGGCAATGCTCGAGATGACGATGACTGCGCCGTCTTTGCGCGCGGCCATTTGCGGAATAACCATGTTGCAAAGCCAAAGCGGACTTTGAACATTGCGTTTGAGGATTGTCTCAAATGCTTCGTCCTCGATGCTGGCCATCGGTCCGAAGTGCGGGTTAACGGCGGCGTTGCAAACGAGAACGTCAATCTGTCCCCATTCTTTGAGCGTGCCATCGACCAGCGCTTGCAGCTGTTCTTTGTATCCAATGTTGCAGGGGATTCCGATGGCCGTCCCGCCGTCATCGTTAATCTCGGCAGCGGTATCCGCGCAACGGTCTTTGTCGCGGCTTGAGATCACCACCTTGGCCCCGCGCGCTGCCATTTGTTTGGCGATGGCCCGGCCGATTCCCTTGGTCGAGCCGGTGATGACCGCGATTTTGCCGCTGAGGTCGAACAGGTCTGTCATGAAACTCAGTCCGCTTCTGCTTCAACGTTAGTTTCAGAATATTTGATCATTTGGTACATCGTATTGCGATTTTTTTCGCCGCCACGGACTTCCATTTTTGTCGTGAGGTTAGTGCCCTTGGTCCGCCAGATCTTTATTTCCAAATCAAAATTTGTCCACCAAATATAGGATTCGCAGTCGAATTCGCCAGCCGGCACTTTGATGGTTTCATAGCCGAGAAATTCGGCCTTGCTGGTCAAAAGTTCGCCGTGGCCAAGACTTTTTCCGTTCCATGATTTTGAAACTGTAAAGATCACGACGTCCTGCACACCGCCTTTTTCGCGGTCGTGAAAATTCATTTTCCAAGCTTCGTGCATGATCGGGTGGTAGCCGATTGTCATCCGGGGTGGGGCATGAAATTCAGCCGTGTCCATCGGCCCACCCGGACGCCAGGCGTAGGAATAAAGCGTATCGTCGATGACCCGGCGCATGATCGTGCCGAGCGCTTCGCCTTTGAAAAAGAGGCGACCCATCGCCTCAATCGGACGAAAGTCCGGTCCCGCCATTTGGTTGACGTCGCGCAGCAAATCGCCGCGCGGTGCCCGCGACAGCGTCCGTAGCGTTCGGCTGCGATCCGGATTCTCGGTCATCGTGAAATCTTCGTAATCCTGATAGGATTCCGGTTCACCAATTACCCCAATGCCGATTGTGCCCTTATAGATCGAGAAATTCACACGTGCCCCCAAATACATTTGTTAGACGTTTTTGGAATGGATGACATGAGGATATCACAGGTTCTGGCCTCATTGAGAGTAGGGCAAGTTAAGCATGGCGTTTGACGACCTGCCGCCGCAATCACTGCGGACGCCGGAAAATACTCGCCACCCGGAAGCGGCAATCTCCTACGGCGCGACGGCGCTCGCACGGTCGCGAGACGCCGCGCAAACATGCCGCACCGTTCTCGACGTGGCTTACGGTGAAGACGTTTATCAGAAACTGGATATCTATTTGCCTGAGGTTAGGTCAGGCGCGACTGTGCCGGTGCTGATATTTTTTCATGGCGGCGCATTTGCGCACGGTTACAAGGAATGGAATGGATTCATGGCGCCGGCTTTCGTTGATTTGCCCGCCATATTCATTTCTGTTTCTTACCGGCTCGTTCCTGACGACAAATTTCCGGCGGCAGTCGAAGACGCATTTTCAGCGCTGAAATGGGTGTACGAAAATATCAAAGAACACGGCGGCGACCCGGACCGGATTTCTGTTTCGGGCTGGTCGGCCGGTGGCAATCTCGCGTCGATGATTGCGCTCAGATACCAACTTTATGGCGCGCTGAATTTGCCTACAGATGTCGTCAAAGCCTGCCACGCGGCCAGCACCGCCTTTCGCATCAACCGAGATGCACCGGCACCGGGAACAAGCGGAATTACCTACACAGAATTCTATCTCGGTGAGCCGGAAAACGATGGTGTTGCGAGTCCCATAAACTTCGTTGATGGGAAGGCGCCGCCGTTTTTTGTGAGCCACGGCGGTGAAGACTTCGCCCATGTTATTTCGACCAGTGCAGACATGGTGACGGCACTGGAAATGGCTGGTGCAAAGGTCCAATTCCAAAGTTTTGATGGCCTCGATCATTACGAATTCAACCTGTCGCACGGCGACCCGGCGAGCGATTGGGTCAAGACGGTGCGAGGTTGGATGACGGACCCACCGCAAGGTGCCCGAATATCCGGACATCACGATCTATCTTGAAGCGCTTGAGGCGCGAAACCTCGGCCAACCGCTAAACCGAATTCGGCTGAATAGTCCGTTCCTGCTCCGCAGTGTTGACCCTTCGCCGCGGGATGCCGAAGGCCGCACCGTCACGGCACTGTACCGCCTCGGCAAACGAATCGTGTTTGAGCTGGAAGGCGAGATTTTTCTGGTCCTTCATTTGATGATTGCCGGCCGCCTGAAATGGCAGGATGCGGGCGCAATCCTGAAGGGAAAACAGGCGCTGGCCGCATTCGATTTTCCGGAAGGGTCTCTCGTCTTTACCGAGGCGGGATCGAGAAAACGCGCGTCGCTATTTATTGTGCAGGGGCGCCTCGAATTGTCTGAACATGACCCCGGCGGGCTCGAAGTTCTAGATGTTGATCACAGTACATTTCAGGCGCGTCTGCTGGCGCGTAACCACACGCTAAAACGTGCGCTCACCGATCCTCGCCTGTTTAGCGGAATTGGTAACGCCTACTCTGACGAAATATTGCACCGGGCGAAATTATCACCGTTGCGATGGTCCCAAAAACTGGATGTCCCGGAGTCGAAACGCCTCTACCAGGCCATCCGCAATGTATTATCCGATTGGACCGAGCAATTACGCGAACTCAATGGTTCGGGCTTTCCCAAAAAAGTTACTGCGTTTCGGGACGGCATGGCGGTGCATGGCCGGGCAGGGGAGCCGTGTCCGGAATGCGGCACCACGGTGCAGCGCATCGCCTACCCCAATAACGAAACCAATTATTGTCTAGCGTGTCAGACCGGCGGAAAAATTCTTGCCGATCGCTCGCTGTCCCGTCTTCTTAAAAAAGACTGGCCAAAAACGCTGGAGGAACTCGAGGAATTAAAAGAAAAGCAGGCCCGGTCGCGGGCCGTTTCCGGTGCCGCCGAGGCCTAGTTTACTTCCATTGGGGCAGCCAAATGCCGGTGATCGAGCTCGGCTTCTTCCATCAGGCGTTCTTCGTCAAGGATGGTCAACTTGCCGCTTCTAACCACGGCAATGCCGTCTTCACGAAGTTCTCGCATCATCCGGTTCACGTGAACGGATGTCAGCCCCAACGCATCGCCAATGACTTCCTGGCTAAGCGGAAAGGGAATGGTGTCGCCAATTACATTGCTGGATGTCGCACGTGTTCGAACAAGCAGCTCCATCATCAGGTTGGTAATTCGCGCCCTTGCCCGCCGGCGTCCGACATTCGACAGATGTTGGGCAAGGGTAATTTGTTCGCTGCGCCCGATGCTGGCGAGCTTGATTCCCATTTCCGGAAATTCGGCGAGCAACTGTATTAATTTTGAACGCGGCAGGATGCACAAACGAAGTTTTGTCAGTGCTTCAGCGCTGTGCCGATTGAGATCCATTGCCTCGGGTTCAAAACCAAGAATTGAACCTGGCAACGCAAAGTCGAGAATTTGCCGGCTGCCATCTGAGAGCCACTGATATCGAATCGCCCAACCGCTCAAAACCGTGTAAATCGAATCGGCCTGGCGGTCTTGGCTGAGAAACTCAGTCCCCGCTTCAACCAACCGGTCGCCGGATTTGTATTGTTCCATGGTGGCGCAGTCAGATTCATGAATCGCACCACAAATGCCCCAGCTTCGGATTTGGCAGTCATGACAATGCTGCGGGTCGCTCGCCCTATGAAATGGCGAAGTAACCACCTCAACGTCTACATTCGAATCGTACGTCAAATTTTCGTACCGCGTGTGGGATCCATCGGACTGAGCGTATTCGTGCCTATCATAATCAGCATCCCATCGCAAAACGGGTGGAATGGAAAACCAATAGGACTTGGGCGAGTAGCAAGAATAAGATCAAAACACTCAAGGAATGATCAAAGGGGCATGGGACGAATTATGGTTGAAACGCCTGCACTGGGTACGGGGAGGGGGGCGACGTTGCACACCACGGCTGAAGCCCACTCCTATTTGACGGCGGCACTGCACGATGGGCTACAGGCTGCCGGGCCGGAGGCCGCGATTGCGAACGTGACCGGCACGGTTGTCAATGTATTGGGAGACCACCAGGCGCACCTGAAGCCGGGCGCATTGGTCGGGGAGGAACGGCAGTTTTCGGTGTCTGGATTTTTCATGTTGTCGGCAGACCGATCGAACGTCGTGATGATCGGGTCGCAGAACTTCCCGACCGAACAATACCGATTGACGGTGAAATCCGACTATGCCCACCCGGGGCAGGTCGTGGAATCTGGAAAACCCCTGATCCTGGAAAATACCGACGATGACGCCGGATTTCGCCAAATTCTCAAGACCTCACGCATGGGTTCGTCAATTTACGCGCCGATGCTGTGGCAGGGTCAGGTTCTTGGAATGTTGATCTGTGGGGCGCAGGCTCGCTACACCTACCGGCCGATCGACCTCGAAATACTGGAACAATTCGCAGAAGTTGCGCTGGCCCTGTGGCTGGCCTCGGGGGGGCCCGACAATCTCGATGAGATTCTGGGGCAGTCGCGTCCCAACTAGAAGATTTGAAGTTTTTCCCGAATAGACTGGCGGCGCATCAACTTTACCTGTGCGCCTTCTGGAAAATCGGTCAACAGAACCAGATTGTTTTCGATCATGACGTTGACGACATCTTCGATGATCCGAAGCAATTCTGAATCGGTTGAGGCAAGATAGGCGCGCAGCGCCGCGTCCGATTCACCGCCAAGGGCAAAGGCAACAAGATCGGGATCGGCTTCTTAGATCGTCTCTTCCGCACCTTCGACGGGATAGTTAAATACGGCGTTGATCTTCCCGTCTTCATCTCTTGAGACATACCGCATTTCCGTCTCCTTTATCCGCTAATGTCCCTGCAATCTCTTTATCGATTGAAGACGCCAGTGTACAACAGCAACCTGGCGTCGTCGCCTCGCCTGTGTGCGAAGCAATTTACATTTGAAAGTATTAACATTTGATCCTGCGCCACTTCGGGAGTTCGTGACCCTTGCCAGATTCGCCCTATCCGCTCTTATTTTCGCCGTTCGACGTTGGCCCGATGCGCTTAAAGAACCGCATCGTCCATGCCTCGATGTCGACTCGTTACGTCAAACAGCGTGAGGTTACCGACAAGCTGATTACCTATCATCGGACCAGAGCGGTTGGTGGCGCGGCCATGATCGTGACCGAACCCTTGGGCATGTTGCCGCATCAGGTCATGTCGTTTCGGCCGGCCCTGTTTGATCAGGAAAATCTCGACGGCTTCAAACGGTGGGCGGAAGCGGTTGAATCAGAGGACTGCCGGCTGGTCGGCCAGATGCAGGATAGTGGCCGCGGTCATCGGCAACCGGGCCGAAATTCAACAGCGATCGGTCCCTCACCACTGCCCGACGACCTCAGCTGGACGGTCCCGCATCAGCTTGAAGGCGATGATATCCGGCGGCTCGTTGATGCATTTGCGCTCTCGACAAAGAAGCTCAAAGCGAGCGGCTGGAGCGGCGTCGAAATGTCGGCCGGCCATGGTCATTTGTTCCACCAGTTTCTGTCGCCGTGGTCAAACCATCGCGACGATGAATACGGAAACGACAGCCTCGAAAATCGCGCGCGTTTTGTTCAGCAGATTATTGAAGCGATCCGCGCTGAATGCGGCAGTGATTTTGCGATTGGGTTAAAGCTGCCCGGCGACGACGGTGTTCCCGGCGGCATTGGGCCGGATGAGGCTGAGGAACTTGTTCGTTTATTCACAGCCCGGAATGAAATCGACTACCTCTGTTTTTGTAATGGCAGTCACGCCCGCAGTCTTGAAGCGCATATCCCCGACATGCATTACGAGCGCGGAACCTTTTTGCCGTTGATCAAACGTCTCAACGAAGCGGCTGGTGATATTCCCGTTGTCGCGGTTGGGCGCATCCTCGAACCGGTGCAGGGTGAGACCCTAATTGCCGAAGGTGTTGCCGAATTGGTCGGGCTTGCCCGAACACTTGTCGCCGATCCGGCCTGGGGCCTTAAAGCCGCGCAAAATCGCGACAACGATATTCGAAAGTGCGTTTCCTGCAATAATTGCTGGGGTCAGATCAATCTCGAAAAACCGCTTGGCTGCGACAACAATCCGCGCGTTGGCGAGATCGATGAAGCGGATTGGTGGCCAGCACCGGCGGAAGTGAAAAAGCGCGTGATTGTCGTTGGTGGCGGTCCGGCCGGGCTCGAGGCGGCGTGGGTCGCTGCCGCGCGAGGCCATGATGTCACACTGTATACCGCGTCCAACGAACTCGGTGGAAAGCTCCGATTGTTTTCAGAATTGCCGGGCTGCGAAGCGGTCTCGAGCGTTTACGATTATCAAAAGGTTGCCGCGGCGCAAGCCGGTGTAAAGATTGAACTTGGTTGGCGAATCAGCGCCGAAGAAATTATCGCCATGTCGCCCGACGTTGTGGTGACGGCAACTGGCGCTCGCTTGTCCTGGCCAACATTTTTGCCGAAATCACTGGAAGGAGAGGGGTTCATTCCCGATTTGCGCGATGTGGCGACGGCGATACTCGAGCATCCGGCGCACCAGGGGGGAACGGCGGTTATTTACGACGCCGATCATATGGACGGAACCTATTCGACCGCCGAATTGCTACGGCAAAAATTCGACCGTGTTGTGCTGATAACTCCGCGAGAAATGATTGCACGGGATGAACCGCTGGTGCGTCAGCAAGCGATCTATAACCGCATGTACAATAATGACATTGAGATCGTGTTGTTATCGGAGCCGCTCGGGGAATCGCCCTTCATTGACGGCATTGTGCAATACAAAAATGTAATTTCGGGCCGCGTGAATGAAATTGAAGAGGTGGCGCTGTTTACCTATTCGACGCCGCGCGTACCCGACAACACCCTCGCGGCTGAGCTGAAGAAAGCCGATGTGAACGTGATTTTGGCCGGCGACAGTTATGCCCCGAGATCGCTTATGATGGCCACACAGGAGGGCCACCGGATCGGAAATTCCATTTAGGCAATTGCCCTGGCCGGAACGACGGTTGCCGGAGAAACCTGGCCTCACTAGACTTTGACTGCGATGCCGCTGCTATTTAGGCCAATAAACTTTCGCGGCTTTACCAATATTCGGAGGGAAATATGATTGTACAAAGCGCTGCCGAAGGTAGCCCACATTTCGTTCTGACCATGGTCGATCACTTGGCGTTTGCCACCAAGCTTGGCGAGAATTTCGGAAACGAAAAGTTTGGCAGTGTCGAACCACTCGACCTCATGCTTTACGCCATCAAAAATCACGATGCGGGTTGGAAGCCTCTGGATGATGTGGCTGCCATCGATCGTGAAAAAGGGTTGCCGTACAATCTTATCGAAACCCCTTTCGATGATCGCATTAGGACCACGACCGGGTCACCGGACGCCGTTGCGGCGCACCATCCCTACTGCGAACTGATCGCCAGTATGCACACCCATGGTCTTTATCACGGGCGTCTTGGCGTATCCGACATCGTCGTTCTGGATCTGGTTGACGAAGACCACCGGCCGGCACTCGACAAAATTCTAGGTAAAGAGGAAACCCGCCAGAAGCGTCTCAAGGGGGAGCTCGCGGCAAATCCAGAAACTGCCCATCTGGTCGAAGAGAAACAGCTGATGCAGAACTACATGCAGCTGCAGTTTTTCGACACGCTCTGCCTCTATTTTCAGCGTGCGGGCGAGGGGGACAGAGGCGTGGAAACGTTCCCGAAAGTTCCGATCAGCGCCAATGAAGAAGTCAGCGTCACCGTAAAGGGCGTCAGCGAGGGCGTTTACAGCTTCGACCCGTTCCCTTGGAAAACAGAAGGGCTTGAATTGTCATTTGAAGGACGCTGGATCGCGCCGAACCCAGACCACCCTGAAGACAATATGGCCGACCTGATGAGCAACACCGATTTGTCCGAACAGACGGTAAAGTTTGTTTCAGCGTAGATCCAGATTCCGCTTAGCCAAATTCCGCTTAGCCA
>JAPYRS010000053.1:8676-16242 GCA_029936875.1 Alphaproteobacteria bacterium
TAAAGTTTGTTTCAGCGTAGATCCAGATTCCGCTTAGCCAAATTCCGCTTAGCCAGATTCCGCTTAGCCAAATTCCGCTTAGCCAAATTCCGCTTAGAAAGGCGCCGGATTGCCCTCCGGCGCCTCAACTTCAAACGCATTTAGGGTCATTGTGATCATCGAGTAGTAGCCAATCAGGCTAACCAGCTCGACCGTTTTTGTTTCCCCCAACTGATCGGCCACAGAATTATAGGTTTCGTTGGTTACACGTTTGGTCGAAAGCAGCTCCGTCGCGAAGCGCCATATCTGCACGTCGAGGATTTCCAACGATTCCATCTCGGTCGGCTCGGCCTGATCGGCAATCGCCTCGATAACAGCGCTCGAAACGCCGGTTGCCGCGCCGTATTTCGCGTGCGTCGCCCAGGCGTAGGGTGCGCCCCAATGGCGGGCGACGATCAGGATGACAAGCTCTGTATGCCGCGGCGAGAGGCTTCCTTTGTAGCGCAGGAAATTGGCGATATTCGAAGCCGCGCCGGCGAGACCGGGGCTCCGCAACCAGATATTCATCGGGCCGGCGATGGCCGCCCGGTTTTTGCGCGTCGCCTGGCCGTAAACGGCTTCGTGCTCGGGCGAAGTTTCTTCCGAGGCCGGGTCGGCGAGAATGGCGTCATAGGCTTTCCGCATCGAATCGTCGAGCGTATCGGGCGTCAATTGCGAGAGGCGGGGCATGCGAAATTCCTTTTTTGCAGGGGTTTGGTTTCAGCGGGTGATGCGTGACGGAGCCGATGGAGCAACCAACGCCTAATCTATTTTCCTATCATGCGCAGTTGTGGGTGTCGCGTGTTCTCATCGCCACGTCTTTTCCGGTGGGCGCCGCAATTACTCATGGCCTCGATCCCGCAGTTTTGACACTTGTCCGGTTTGCATTGGCGGCCGCCTTGTTCGCACCGATTGTTGGATTTCGGTACGGCCTGAAAATTCCGGACGCGAAATCACTGACTGGTTACGCCATCATTGGCCTCTGCCTCGCCATATTTTTTTGGGGCATGTTTGAGGCGCTGTTGACGACGACTCCGCTTAATACCAGTGCGATGTTCGCGCTGGTTCCCGGCATCGCCGCGATATTCGGAATTTTTCTCGTCCGCGAACACTTGAACCGATACCAAATGGCGGCGCTAGCCGTTGGCCTGATCGGGGCGTTGTGGATCGTTTTTCGCGGCGATATCAATCTCGCGCTTTCGCTCACTCTGGTTCGGGGCGACTGGATCTTTTTTGGCGCTTGCATCGTGATGGCGCTTTACATGCCGCTGGTGAAAAAATTTCATCGCGGCGAGCCGACGACGGTCATGACGTTCTGGGTCTTGTTGACGGGAACCGCGTGGCTCGCGCTGTTTACCAATACCAAAATTTGGACCACCGACTGGACCGCGATTGAGGGAACGGTTTGGCTCGGCATCGTTTATCTCGCCGTTGTCACCACGATGTTTAGTTTCTTTATCCAGCAAAAGGTTGTCATTGTTCTCGGCGCGACCCGGGTAACAGCGACGAATTATGCCAATCCTGGTCTTGTTGTGGCCATAGAATGGCTGACAGGGCGAGGGTTTCCGCCGTTAATCGTCCTGCCGGGCGTGATCATCGTTGTCGCAGCCATGGTTGTGTTGCAACGTGGTGTTGCAAACGAAAACGAAGATTTGACTGCCGGTCCGGGCAGGGGCACCTAAAACCGGCCTAGGAAAGATATCGACTCTTGTCATAGATTAGGCTTGATCCGCGCGCGCGGGTGTCGCAAAACACGGGGCGGCGTTTAGATCGCCTAATAAAAGGTTCCGGGGGGAATTTCTTGTCAGCTGAGTTAGCGCAACAAATCGTAAACGGCTTAGTCGTGGGCGGCATGTATGCCCTCATCGCCCTTGGTTTCACGCTGGTCTTTGGCCTGCTGGACAAGCTCAATTTTGCCCACGGCGAGGTTGTTACGCTTGCCGGCTTCATTGCCATTTTTTCAGTAAACATGGGGCTGTCAATTTGGTTGACCATCCCTGTCGTGATCATACTGACGGGCGCGGTTGGCATTATCATCGAACTGCTGAGCTTTCGCCGCTTCACCTCGAAGGAAGGGCACAGCGTTTCGGCGCTAAGCTCGTTCGCACTCGGAATCGTTATTCTTGAAATGGTTCGCCTGCAGTGGGGCGCGACGCCGGTACAGCTCGATATTCCGAAATCGATTTATATTTCCGGTACGGTCCTGTTTGGTGCGCCCATTCCTTGGATCAAGTTCGCGATTTTTTCGATTTCGATCTTCCTCATGATTGCACTTCATTTGGTTATGAGCCGAACCAAGATTGGCCGCAGCATCCGCGCCGTTGCAGAAGAACCGACCTCTGCCCGTCTGCTCGGCATCAACACCACGCTCGTTACCCAATATGTGTTCGTCATTGTTTCAGCCATGGCCGGGGTCGCCGGTTTACTGATCGCCATGCAGAACGGCATCGTCACTTCGGATGTTGGTTTCACGTTCGCGCTCAAAGGAATCGCCGTGATGGCGATTGGCGGCATGGGCGACATGCGGGGCGCTATTGTCGCAGGCCTTCTGGTCGGTGTGCTTGAGGGCATCGCTTTTTCAATTGGCTGGGGCGGTATCTCAGACGTCATCGTCTGGTTCCTCATGATCCTAGTTTTGTTGATTAGACCAGCGGGCATTTTGGGTGGCGGCCGCCAGGCGGAGACACGGGTATGATTGCCAACCTTCTTAACGGCGACAATGTCGTCTTCACCGGCGTCAATATCATCTTGGCGTGGGGCGTTTACCTGTCGCTGATGACGGGAACGCTGACGTTTGCGATGGCGGCCTTTATGGCAATCGGCGCCTATGTTGCGGGCGTCCTCACGGTAAATTTCGGCTGGCCATTAGCACCGGCAGCGCTTGCAGGGATGGCGGCCTGTTTCTTTGGCGGTTTGATGGTTGGATTCCCCGCGCTCCGCGTTCGCGGACTGCTTCTCATGCTGGTGACGACGGGTGTCACCTTCAGCGTACAAGTCGGCATCGAAAATATTGAATACGTCGGCGGCGTTCAGGGCATTCGCGGATTGTCGGGAACCACGCCCGCGATCGTCGCTGGGTCAGTCTTCGTCATCGGCGGCCTGTTGTGGATTTTGTCGCACAGCCCGTTGCAGCGCATATTTGATGCCGCGCGGGAAGATGAATCTGTCGCTGCATCCCTTGGCATTAACATCGTCTTTGTCCGCGTTGCCGGATTCGCGGTCGGCGCGGCCCTTGCAGGCTACGCCGGCGTGCTTTGGGGCCACTACGTATTTTTCATCGCGCCGCAGAACTTTGGCATTCTTGAATCAGTATTCTTCGCGCTCTTTGTGGTGCTTGGCGGAGTCAACAACATGTGGGGACCGGTATTTGGCGCGGTCATCATTACGCTGGTGCCGGAAATCGCCCGTGAGTTCGGCAGTGGATTTGCCGAGTACCGCCAGCTGTTTTTCTTCGGCGTTCTCGTCGTACTGCTCTTGTTCCGCTCGCAAGGCGTTTTGAGCTTCCGTACGATCAGCCTCAAGGCGCCAATTAAGGGTCTTAGGCCCGTCACCAGTGTATCGGAGGAACGCGCCGATGACTGATTCGGGTCCGGAAACAAATCCGCCCGGCACCTTGGACGGCACCGGCAAACCTGTCCTCGAGATTGATTCTCTGACCAAGGCATTTGGCGGCATTCAGGCGATCGACGGCGTTTCGCTGACCGTCAATGACGGCGAGATTCTCGGTATCGTCGGCCCGAACGGTGCCGGCAAAACAGTATTGATCAACATGGTGTCGGGCTTCTACCGCCCAACCAGCGGGTCGATCCGTTTCAACGGACAAAAGATTGATGGCCTGCCGTTGCACAAGGTGGGCCGCCTCGGCATTGCCCGGACATTTCAGAACATCCGTCTGTTCAACCGTATGACGGCTCTCGAAAATGTTCTGACGGCAATCAAGCAACACACGACCCATCCAATACTTGCAGCGCTCGCATTTGCGCCGTCGCGTCAGGGCATCGACGAGGCGATGGAACTGCTCGACCTCATGGGCCTGACCGCGCGCGCAAATCAGGGTGCCGGTGAACTTCCCTACGGCGATGCGCGGCGTCTCGAGATCGCGCGTGCGCTTGCGACCAAACCAAAACTGCTGCTACTCGATGAACCGGCCGCCGGCATGAACGAGCAAGAGACCGGCGAATTGATCGAAGATATTCGGAAAGTCCGCAACCGGCTCGATGCGATTGCGTTGATCGAACATGACATGACACTGATCCGGGCGCTGTCGGATCGTATCATTGCTATGAACTACGGAAAAATTGTTGCCGAAGGGTCGAGCAAGGAAGTCCTGTCTCACCCCGAAGTTGTCGAAGCGTACCTCGGCACCGACGAGGAAGAAGATGGCTGAGGTTCTCGGGGCAAAAGATCTGCATCTGTCATACGGACCAATTAACGCGGTCCGGGGCGTTTCGTTTCATCTGGATGAAGGCGAGACAATCGCCGTCATCGGTGCCAACGGCGCCGGCAAAACAACCATTATGCGAGGCTTGAGCGCACTCATCAAACCAAAGTCGGGCGAAATTTCGTTTCTCGGCGAGCCTCTGGGTCGACGCAAAACCTCCGATCTCGCCCGCGCCGGCATGCTTCATATACCGGAGGGGCGCGGCACCATTGGTGGCCTTACGGTCCTCGAAAATCTTCGCGTTGCCTACGATATCCGTCCGAACGATACCGCCTTTGCAGCCGCGCTCGAACCCGTTTTTAACCATTTTCCACGCCTTTCAGAGCGTTCCAGCCAACGCGCGGGAAGCCTTTCCGGCGGCGAACAGCAAATGCTGGCGCTTGCGCGCGCATTGATTAATCCACCACGGGTTCTGCTCGTGGACGAGCCGTCACTGGGGCTGTCTCCAGTGATGGTCAAAGAAGCCTACCAGGCTCTCGCTGGGTTTCAGTCATCAGGTATGTCCGTTATGCTTGTTGAGCAAAATGTCAGGATGGCACTGCGTCTCGCAGATCGCGCCTACGTCCTGCAACAGGGGGAAATCGTACTCGAAGGTCCAAGCGACGATCTTTTGTCGAAACCAGAAGTTCTCGATGCCTATCTTGGGTCTCACGGATAAAACAGAGAGGAATTGTCGATGCTGAAGATTCTAAAAACATTTGCGGGCGTAGCTTTAGCCGCACTTATTTCGGTCGCCTTGGTTGGGCCGGCTGCGGCACAGAGCAAGCCGCCTATTAAACTTGGCGTTATGTTGCCTTACACGGGGTTTGCCGCGTTCCTGATCCCGTACTTCGATACCGGGTTCGTTCTTGGTGCTGAAGACGTAAACGCGAGCGGCGGCGTCAACGGCAGCATGATTGAACTGCAAAAAGAAGACACGCAGTTCAACCCGGCCGAGTCGATTCGTATTTACCGCCGGTTGGTTCGCGATGGCGCATTCGCGGCCTTTGGCCCGATCTCAAGTACGGTCTGGGAAAACGTGATACCGCTGACCGAACGCGAGAAGATGCCGATCATCAATACGACGGCGCAGAAGCCTCAAATTTCCAACTCGCATTATACGCTCCGCATGACATCGCATGATCTCAAGTTGATGCCGGAGGGTGTTGAGCAGTTCGTCAAGTTGAAGCCGAACGTGAAGAAAATTGTCATCATGGGCGACATCAAGGAACAGGCGACGAAGACGGCGCTTGATTCCTACAACCGCGAAGCCAAAAAGCATGGCCTGGAAGTTCTTGACAACATTTCGTTCACAACGCGGACGACGGAGTTCTCGCCGATCGTGATCAAGCTGCGGGCGCTGAAACCTGACGCAATCTTTGTCTCAAGTTTGACGCCTGCGGTTATTGCCCTGGCCAAAGAAATGGAAGCACAGGGCATGGATATTCCGATGCTCAACAACCTGATCTTCTGGCCTGCTCCCGGTTCCAACCTGATTGCGCCTTTGGGAAAAGAAATCTATTCGATGGGTTTCTCGACCAATCAGAAAATTGCCAACGAAGCGCACAATCGTTATGTCGCACAGTTTGCGGCAGCGGTGGCGGACAATCCTAAAGTGCCGAAGCCAGCTAATACGGCGAACAGCACGATCGCCTATGAAGCGGTTCAGATGGTCGCACAGATCATGCGGGACGCTGGCATTGACGGTAATACGCCGGCAAAAGAAGCGCGTGAGAAGATTGCCGACGCCATCAGCAAGATCCAAAAATGGGACGGTACGTTGCTGAAGTTTACCTTTGACAACGAACGGAATGCTTACATTCCGGGTCATTTGCTCAAGGTCAATAACGCGACCGGCGAATGGAACTACGCGCTTCCGGGTATTGCCCAGTAGAGCGAAATAAATTGCGAATTAGGGGCGGCTTCGGCCGCCCCTTTTTTTGTCCGCAATTCTAGAACGTCGCGTCGGACTCCAGAAAATGATCGACAATTTCTGAACCAGTGGTTTTCCAGACGCCGTCGTGCCCGCAGATATATTCAAGCGCCTTATCGAGCGCATCAATCCGGTGCGGCACGCCGATCAGGAAGGGATGCAGGCAAATTGCCATCACCCGGCCCGACTCTTCGCCTTCACGGTAGAGGACGTCGAACTGCCGTTTGATCATACTTTCAAATTCTTCGGCGGTGCGGTTGTAACGAAGGATCGCCGAGAGATCGTTGATTTCTGACGAATAGGGAATCGAGACCATTCGTTTTCCGCCGACATCCATCAGGTAAGGCTGATCGTCATTGACGAAATCGCAGAAATAATCGCAATCGATTTCGGCAAGACAATCAAGCGTGTTCCAGGTCATGCGGACGCCGGGGCTGAGCCATCCGCGTGGCCGCTTACCGGTAAATTTCTCGATGACATCAAAGGAATTGTGAATGGAGCGGCGTTCGTCATCCGGTTCCATTGAATCGACGTAACGTGCGTTGCTTTCGCCGTGCGACATGAACTCCCAATCGAGCCTCATCGCCTCTTCCATGACCTGCGGATAGGCCTCACACACTTCGCTGTTCAGCGCGACGGTGCCGCGGATGCCGTAGCGTTCCATCACTTCCATCATCCGGAAGGTGCCGATGCGGCCGCCGTAATCCCGCTGTGACCAACCGAGCACATCGGGCAGCACGCCAATGCCGAAGGGCACTTTTTCGTTCAGCGGAAAAAATTCGATGTTCGGCGCGACCCAAAGCGCGACCCGGGCGTTGTCGGGCCAAACCAGTTTTGGCCGGGCGTTGATTGGTGTGTAGGGAAACGGTCCTGATCGTTGCGGTTCGATGATCTCTTTCCTTTTTTTGTCTTAGAAACGACCGAGCCGTTCGGTCAGCAGTTCGAAAAATCCATCTGAGTCGAGGGTGTGAAGCCAGTTCGCATTTTTTGGCCGATTGGTAACGCCCCAATAGTCCACCGCGGTGGCGCCCATGGTCAATTCCGAATGAATTTCGACTTCGATATTAACCGGCTTGCCTTGGAATAGTTCGGGGCGCAGCAGGTAGGCGATCGTGCACGGGTCGTGGAGAGGGCCGCCTTCGGTTCCGTACTTTTCGGCATCATGCCGGTTAAAATATTCGAGCATGTTGTGGAC
>JAPYRS010000208.1 GCA_029936875.1 Alphaproteobacteria bacterium
CTGTCTTTTAGCGCCCAGGCGGCCCGGGTTATTCTGCCCAAAGGCGGTGAGAATTGGTCGATAGGCTCTTCGGTGCAGCTGGAGTGGGATGCCTCTGGCGATACCGTCGATATCCAGCTGATCCGGCAGGGTGAGGATCCGGTGGAGGACGAGATTGCCACGGGCATCGACAACACCGGCCACTACCTGTGGGCGATTCCGGGTGATCTGGCGTCGGGTGCCTACCGGATCGAGATAGTTGGTAACAAATCCATTGAGTCAAAAAAGTTCAACCTGGTGGCCTGGGAGGGAACGGCTAGCGCGGAGGCTTTGGTTAAGGATGACCGGGCGCAGGTGACGGCGCCGCTGGCGGGAGTGGTATTCCCTGACACTTTGGGTGAGGTTAACCTAACCTGGGACGATGTGATCGACTGGTTGGGTGACAAGGTCAGGATCGAACTTCGCAAACACAGCAAGTCCGTCAGGTTGTCCCAAAGTAAAGCGGACAACAGCGGCCAGTTCACTTTGCCCGATAAGTACCGGGTGACAGCCGCCAAGCAGTGCGCCACAGCGCCTGGCTGTTACTTCACCGTCCGCTCGGTCCGCCACCAAGAACGCCGCATTGCCAGTGGGTATTTCACCTTTGGTGAACCCGATGCAATTGACGCCTACGCGGTCAGCCTGGTGACCGAGACCCCGACCCAGAGTGAGGCGCTGGAGATCAGCTGGACCGATAACAGCGAGGCTGCCGGCCCGGTCCGGGTGGATCTATACAAGGGTGATGTGTACTACCAGACCATAGACAGATCCATCGACTCGACGCTCGGTGAGGACAATGCCCACACCTGGGCCAGTATTCCCCACACCGTGACCCCAGGGGAGGCTGATTACCGCATTGTGATCACAAAAGAGGGTGACGCCACGGCAACGGGCACGAGTGAGCCATTTGCCATCACCGGGTACGGTGGGGGCAAGCTGACGGTCAAAACGCCACAGGACACCTGGGTGCTCGCCAAAGGACGTACCACCAAGAAGATTGAATGGATCCGGCCGGGCAAGATCGAGGTTCGTGTCGATCTTTACAAGGGTGGCCGGCGGATCAAGACCATTATCGATCAAACCACCAAAAAACAGCTGCGTTGGAAAGTGAGTCGATTCCTACCGACCGGTAACGATTACACGTTGCGGGTGCAGGAACTGGGGAAGACCAGTTATGACTTCAGTGAGTCCTTTTGTATTCAACGTGAGGGCGAGACCTGTGACGAATCTCCGGCGGAGCACGTCGTACAGGCGAGCGGGCAACCGGCATTCGATCCAGCAGACGCTGACCGGGACGGTAATGTCACACAAGAGGAGAGAGCCGACTGGGAGGATAAGGTTGCACGATTAGCAGAAACGATCCGTTATAGATCAGATACCATTGCGGACGTTGATGGGGATGGCTATGCGACCAAAGAAGAGAGGTCGAACTTTGCGCGTCAAACGCTTGCACTAGGCGGTTGCGGTGATTCAACCATCGAACTTGCTGGTCAGTGTGTGCCCAACGAACACTGCCCCGGTTACGATGTGTTGAACGACGTGCGCAGTCTTAAACCGGGCGAGGAACTCTCTGCCCGTGAGGGGCGGATGTGTGGCAAATATCTTCTGCAGGGCACCTCGGAGGCAGATGGCTATCTCGGCGGTCTGTTGATGTTCATAAACAGACTTTTGAAAAAGCAGCCGGGTTTCGTGACTATATATCGGAACATCGCCGATATTCGTAAACCAACGACCCAGAGGTCAATTGCTCATTGGTACGGAGGCGGGGACTTACCTCTCTCGGATCATCTGGGAGTGTGTATAACCGAGCCTTATCGAAGAAAACTAGAGAGGGTCGTATCAGGTCTGACCGACAAAGAATGTGCCAGGCGTATTAATTATAAGGGAAGTTCGTCTCTCCCCAGAGGCGATGAGTGTATTTCTTACAGAGAGATGTTACGAGAAAAAGGTGGAATAAGACTGTGCAATCATTGGAATAACACAGTGAGTACCAGCGACTCTTCACAAAACTACTGTTCCGGGTACGATGAGCGTGTCGAGTGCGGTAAATCCTATGTGTTCTGGAGACTGGTCCATGATTTCCTCAAGGATCCCTCGGCATCTGGATGTTGGGTGGGTGAAGACTGCAGAGAGGAAACGCTGGTCAAATATCTCAATGACCGCGGTAGTAACGCGCTGATGAGAGAACTGTTTGACGTTGACGGTGACAGTATCGTCACGGATGAGGAGAGGTTGAATGGTTATCCGCCGAAAATTTCAGGATTTTGGTGGCCCGACCAACCGCTGATTACCGATCCTGAGGTCATTAATGACCTGTATGACCGCGACGCGGTGAAGGCTGTACACGCTGAATTCATACGCTTGATGAGTATTTATCATGAAGCGCTGGAATCGCGTAAGCACCTGCTGGAACGGCCTTTGAAAGGCCCCCTCCAGGGGTCTTTGCCGGTCATTCTAGATCCGAGCGATCCATTTGGAACTGAGCTCGTTGATCTACGTAGGCTGGATCCCGCTTATATTAATAACCTTGATGATCATGAGAGGGATAAAGTCAAAAGCTACTTCGATGTAACGGATGATTCCATAGATTATATTTATAGAAGTGCGACACTTTCGATGCTCGATTCTACGCCCAAAGACCAGGACAAATTGAGTTGCGGAATCGGGACGGAGCGCCGTAATGGGCGTTGTGAAGTCTGCGGCGAGGGTACCTTCAGCCCCGATGGCGCGGGATGTCAATCGTGCCGGGCATGGGAAATCGCTGACAGAAACCGCAGTTGCCGTGCTTGCCCGCCGGGAGAACGCCCGAATGCAACACAAACAGCCTGTCAGGCTTATGCCTGCACTGAACACCAAAGGTGGAACGATTATACGCAGCGTTGTGAATACGACCCCCGTCA
>JAPYRS010000209.1 GCA_029936875.1 Alphaproteobacteria bacterium
GAGGCGCTGCAGGTGGCGCTCTCAGCGCTGCTCCGTGGCTACCGCATCTTCCGCGAACCGCATGCGAAGCGCATCGACACCGACTTCGGCGACCTCGACGATCGAGTCGCCGCTATCGTACGCACTTGGCTCGAGGCGATGGCAGAGCCGCCGGCGACCGCCGATAAGTCCCCACCACTGCACAGACAAAATTAATGCTGCTTGTAAGGCGATCAGAAAATTCGCCGCGTTCCGTTGACGGATTGATTTTTTCAAGCCAAATTTGACGCGCCTATCGTGTTTTTGACACGCCGTCCACCGTCCCTCCCTAGAAAAGTTAAACTGAAATGCGAGCATGAAAAAAAACAAGAATACGTCGGGGGTCGTCTGGGTTACCGGCTATTCCGCGTCCGGAAAAACGTCCGTCGGGAGAAAGTTAAAGGACAGCCTGCTGGCAGATGGGGTGCCGACCATCTTTCTGGACGGCGATGACTTGCGGTCAATTTTCGCCAGCCGTTGGGGTTACGAACGTGAGGAACGAATCGAACTTGCCAAGGTCTATTTCCGTCTTTGTAGTCACTTGGCATCACAAGGATTCACGGTCGTCATCTCGGCAGTGGCCATGTACAAAGAGGTCCGCCTATGGCTCAAGGAAAACGTTCCCCACGCAGTCGAAGCCTATCTCGATGTTCCGGAAGACGAAAGACGCATACGCGATTCTCAAACCAAGCATCTCTATAACAATCAGGATTTTCAAAAAATGTACGAAGCTCCGCAAGCAGCGGATATCGTCGTCCATAACTACGGTGAAATCGCACCGGAACATGCCGCGCAACAGATCAAGGAGTACTTTCTCACCGTCGGACTGAATCGATCGGCCGACCGCGGAAAAAAGAAACACTGGGACACGTTTTATAAATCAGCTGTGGCTCCGTCAAAACCATCACCCTTCGCCGAACACGTCGCCGACCGAATCGGTGAACAAGTAACGGTCCTGGAAGTCGGCTGTGGCAATGGTCGAGATGCGTCCTTGTTTGGCGATATCGGCCACTCAGTCGTCGCGCTCGACGCTTCGGAGAAAGCCATTCAGTTTTGTCAGAAAAATTGCCAACGCCCATCAATCAAGTTCATTTGGGGTACGGCCGATAAACTGGCACAGATCGAAGGTGAGAAATTTGACGTTGTCTATAGCCGGTTCTGTATTCATGCGATGACACGTCGCGAGGAAGCCAATTTCATGGAGGCAGCCTCCAAGCTCATAAAACCGGATGGGAAGATCTTTATTGAATGCCGGTCTATCCATGATGCGTTAGCTCGGGAAGGCGAAGTAATCAGTCTGACAGAACGAATCCATGGTCATTATCGCCGGTTTATTGTGCTTGACGAATTAAAAAAGACCATGATTTCGACCGGATTCGACATCCTTGAGGCTGTTGAATCAAAAGGGCTCGCAAAATTCGGCGACGAAGATCCGGTGGTGATACGGATTGAGGCCCGACTGGTTTGAACCTTCAAGGAGGCCTAGCATCCGATTGACCCTACCGAAGCGTGCCTGCCGTCGCCGACCGGGGCGATTTTTCCAATCCAGGACTCTTCCAATCCAAGACTCCTTTTGGTGATCAACATGTCCAAGTCAATCAACAAGTTCGCTTTTTTGGTGCACGAACCGTCTCTTTACGATCACTGGAAAGACATCTGGCATCGACTCGACCGCGATGAATTCGTGATCCTGCTAATGGAAAAATTCCGCAAGGAAAGTGTCGGTGTTTTTGCAGGCAACGTCCAGAAATTCATGGACTTGATACAGGAGCACGAGTTTCCCTACATCTACGTCCAGGATTTATTAGCGTCAGACGAACGATTCAACTATGTCATCAGCAATCACGTCGTCTCTGGCACCGCGAAAACCGAAAAGGTTTCCCCGGTCAAATTTCTCAAAAATGTCGTGAAACGTATGATCAACGTTCCCATTGGTCTGGCTGGGCGGAAGCGATTCGAATTATCCGGGGCGACCAAATATATATCGCTTCGTTGTGGTTTATGTCCAATTCGGATCATGTACGGCGCCGACATTAGTGATGGGTGGAGTCTGGCCCATTGGAACGAACAATATCGTGCGATATTCTGCCATGGCCCCAACGATGAGAAAGCGGTTCGTTCCCGATTTGACGCAGAAGTGTTTCAAATGGGATATCCGCGGTACGACAGGTATTTCAACAGCCCGGTCACCCCCGAAACGAATTCTCTTTTCGAGGAATTCTCACTGTCGCACGGAAAACAGACAATCGTGTGGCTGCCGACGCTGGGCGAAGGCGTTTGCTCCATCCCCTACTACGCTCGGCACATCGCCAGACTCATGGATGAATACAATGTGGTTGTTCGACCGCACCCGATTTCATTTCGTGAGGAACCCGCCAACATCGAGTTGCTTGAGAGCATGAACTTCACGCTTGACCGAAACGATGTTCGCGATATGACACAGCTGTATGCCCTTGCCGACATTGTCATTTGCGATTACGGCGGGACTTCGTTTAGCGCACTTTACTTGGACAAGAAAATCGTCCAAGTGAATGTACCCGGCGCGGAAACATTCTATACGAGTGCCAACTCCAGCAATATGGAATTGCGAGAGATAATGTCACCCGTTGTCGATCTTGCGGACGCCGCCGAGTTATCCTCGATTATCGCAGACAAGGCGGTGTGGGAGAATCAGGTGGCTCAGCGAGAAGTTGCGTTTAGGAAATATTTCGCCCCCTATCGCGGAGAGTCATCCCAACGGGTCGTCGACGTCTTGCGACAGCTGAAAAAAAACGAATTTGTTTCTTCCTCAACACCAACGCAATTACCGTCAACCTGAATCCAGAACCAGGCGTGCATTCATCGACTTCATAAAAACCAACAACGACCCGTCACGGGGCTCCCCTAGGGATT
>JAPYRS010000210.1 GCA_029936875.1 Alphaproteobacteria bacterium
GGCTATCGCTGACGGATTCTTACTCCGGCGCAACCAGACATTCCGGCCGCTTCAGTGAGGGATTATTGCTCCGGCGTTCTCAATTTCGATGGTATCACCGCCAATCACACGCGTGTCGGCGAAGGCCGGCGTGGTGAGCAGGATTGATAGAATGAGAGCCAGAGTTTTCATGTCTGCGCCACCTTGTCTTCAGTAGTGCCGAGATTATTGAAATCACGCAGAATGTCAGGGCCTGTTAGGCCGTACAGGTGCCCAACGACTACACCGGCCAGTGCTCCCAATACCTATCCGCCAGGCGCTTAGCTGGAGTTTAGTTTAGCCATGTTGACGTCATCTTGCTACGCGCGCATCTCCAAAGCCAGACAGTTTGTCGTCAGGGAATCGCGCCCCGGATCATTCAACGGCGGTAGGAGGGTAACGACAACATGGTCTTATTCGCGAGCCATGGCACTCACACCATTAGAGTGCTAGAAAGCCACATAATCTTGAACAGAATATCTGGAGGCATCTGATGCAAATTCGACCATTGCGTGACCGCGTATTAATCCGCAGGCTGGATAGCGATGAAAAGACCGCTGGCGGCATCATCATCCCCGACACGGCGCAGGAAAAGCCCATGGAAGGCGAAGTCCTGGCGGCTGGCGACGGCATTCGCAACGAGAGCGGCCAAGTTCAGGCCTTGGATGTCGAAGTCGGCGACCGCGTTCTGTTCGGCAAATTCGCCGGCACCGAAGTGACCATCGACGGTGACGAACTGATCATCATGAAAGAAACCGACATCATGGGTGTCATTGGATAATTCTTTGCAATAGGGAGCTCTGGAAAATGGCGGCAAAAGAAATACGTTTTGAAACGGATGCCCGCACGCGCATGCTGCGTGGCGTCGATATCCTCGCCGACACGGTGAAGGTAACTCTGGGGCCAAAGGGCCGCAACGTGGTACTGGACAAGTCCTTTGGCGCCCCCCGCGTCACCAAGGACGGTGTCACCGTGGCCAAGGAAATCGAGCTGAGTGACAAGTTCGAGAACATGGGCGCCCAGATGGTTCGCGAAGTCGCCTCCAAGACCAACGACGCCGCCGGTGACGGCACCACCACCGCCACCGTGTTGGCCCAGGCCATCGTGCGCGAGGGCTGCAAGTCCGTTGCCGCCGGCATGAACCCCATGGATCTGCGCCGGGGTATCGATTTGGCGGTGGACGCGGTTGTCGCCAATTTGGCCAAGCAATCCAAGGCCATTTCGACCGAGGCCGAGGTCCGTCAGGTCGGCGCCATTGCCGCCAACGGCGAGAACGAGATTGGCGACATGATCGCCAAGGCCATGAAAAAGGTCGGCAACGAAGGCGTCATCACGGTTGAAGAAGCCAAAGGCTTGGAGACCGAACTGGACGTGGTCGAGGGCATGCAGTTCGACCGGGGCTATCTGTCTCCGTATTTCGTTACCAATGCGGAGAAGATGACCACGGAACTGGACGATCCCTACATCCTGTTGCACGAGACCAAGCTCTCCTCGTTGCAAGCCATGTTGCCGATACTTGAGACGGTGGCACAATCCGGCAAGTCGTTGCTGATTATTTCCGAAGACGTGGAAGGCGAGGCGCTCGCCACCCTGGTGGTCAACAAGTTGCGTGGCGGCTTGAAGGTTGCGGCTGTCAAGGCGCCGGGCTTTGGCGATCGGCGGAAAGCGATGCTGGAAGATATTGGTGTTCTGACCGGGGGCCAGGTGATCTCGGAAGATCTGGGCATCAAGCTGGAAAACGTCACCCTGGACATGCTGGGCCGGGCCAAGCGTGTCTCCATCACCAAGGAAGAGACCACGATTATCGACGGCAACGGTAAAAAGGCCGACGTGGAAGGCCGCTGCACCCAGATCCGCGCCCAAGTCGAAGATACCTCTTCGGAATATGACCGGGAAAAACTGCAAGAACGCCTGGCCAAGCTGGCGGGCGGTGTTGCCGTTATCAAGGTCGGTGGCGCCTCCGAAGTCGAGGTGAAGGAGCGCAAGGAACGGGTTGACGATGCCCTTAATGCGACCCGCGCGGCGGTCGAGGAAGGCATCGTCTCGGGCGGCGGGTGCGCCCTATTATACGCCGCAGGGGCCTTGAATAAGGTCAAGGCGGCCAATGACGACCAACAGGTCGGCGTTGATATTGTACGCCGTTCGCTGCAGGCACCCTTGCGGCAAATTGTCGAGAACGCGGGTGCCGATGGCGCCGTGGTCGCAGGCAAGCTGTTGGACGGCCAGGACGCCAACCGGGGCTTTGACGCCCAGAATGAAAAGTACGTGGACATGTTCAAGGCCGGTATCGTCGATCCGACCAAAGTCGTGCGCGCGGCGTTGCAGGATGCGGCCTCGGTCGCCGGTCTGCTGATCACCACGGAAGTCATGGTCGCGGATGTACCCGACGATGATGCCGGTGGTGCGCCCGCCATGCCGGACATGGGCGGCATGATGTAACTTCAAATGACAGTTGAAGCATCTGGGAAAGGGTCGCCATTTGGCGGCCCTTTTTTTCATGGAATGCTATCCTGAAGCGGCTCAGGTCTGTAAAACCGATGCCGTCGCAAGAGGCATTGTGGATGGTTCGCAATTTGAAAACTCACCGATTTTCTTGAGATGAAGAGTCAGGCGGCGAGCCTTCAACATCACGTTAACCAAACTTGTTTATCTTTGCCGGAATTGATTGCCAAATTTGTCCAAAATGGCACCAGCATTGACGACGCGCTGATCAAGAAAGCGACGCAGCGATAGACATCCAATCCATCGCATTGCGCCTTGGGAAATATGTACGCGCGTAAAGTATAGGTATTGTGGGAGTGAGCGTGGTTGAAGAGGCCCTAGATGACGATGACGAGGCGGTCGATGACGATGCCGTCGCCGCCGAATGGGCTGCCA
>JAPYRS010000054.1 GCA_029936875.1 Alphaproteobacteria bacterium
GATAGGCAGTGTCGTCACCCAATCGCCAGGCAACGAAACCATGTGCGGCTTCATGAAATGTAATGGCGATCAGAATCGGCAGGACCCAGGCACTGATCGTAAAGAGTGAAATACCGCCAAACATTATGACGCCTCCGACAGCAATTGATCGAGCCGGACTTCTGCACCTTTGACATCACCAGCGTTAGACAAATCATCGCCGGCGATTGCACGTTGCCACCGTGTGAGTGCATCACCCGACATGTCCGATGTTCCACGCACAACTTGCTTCATTTCTGATATGTCACCTTTGCAGTGAAGGACGATGTCGCAACCCGCACTGAGGCAAGCGGCGGCGCGTTCTGCCAACGAACCTTCGAGCGCGTCCATTCCAATGTCATCGCTTAGCAACAGGCCATCAAATCCAATCTCACTGCGAATGACTTCGGCGATAATCTTTGGAGAGGTCGACGCCGGCTTTTCATCTAGCGCCTCGTAAACCACGTGCGCCGTCATGCCCCAACGCTCATTGGAAAGTTTCTTGAATGGGACAAAATCAGTTTCCTCAAGTTCCTTCCGCGATACTGACACACGCGGCAGATTTTTATGGCTATCAGCCGGTGCGCGCCCATGGCCCGGAATATGTTTGATCACCGGCGACACCCCGCCGTCGCGAAGCCCATCACAAACGGCCGCACCCAGTGCAGCGACCTTCACTGGCTCATTTCCATAGGCGCGTTCGCCGATAACCGGATGGGCACCTTCGCCAATAACATCCAGCACCGGAATACAATTTACCGTAATCCCTAGATCGCGAACGTCGGTCGCGAGTAAACTTGCGTTTAACCGAGCGGCCTCAACTGCGGCCTCCGGATTTTTCTCATAAAGCGCACCAAATCGAGCGGCGGCGGGTCGGGCAGGCCAATACGGTGGCAACAAACGATTTATTCGGCCCCCTTCCTGATCGATCAGGATCGGAATATCGGCGTGACCGGCGACCTCTCGCAACTCGGAAGTCAGGTTCCGGACCTGATCCGGCGTTTCGCAATTGCGCACGAACAAAATGAAACCCGCGGGCTGCACCTCCGCGAAAAAACATTTTTCGTTCGGCGTTAATCGAAGCCCATTCGGCGCAAATATTACGTTCGTCGGCACCGTGATCAGGGCCGGACCACAAGACAACCCTGCTTCAAAGCGCGAAGCGATTCGCAAAGCCGATTTGCGCTGGCGACGTCCGCAAGCGGCCCAGCTTGCAGACGATGGAAGATGCCCCTGCCCGTGCCGAGATCGACTCCAATGACCGTCGGCTCCAGCCCGGTAAGTAAATCGGCGTGTGCGGTCTGTATTATTCTCCAGCCCTGCATCGCCGCATTAAGGCTCCGGTAAGCACCAACCTGAATTCGGGTGGCCGAAATTACTGCAACGACTGTCTCGGTTGCAGTCGAAGCGGTTGAGGTAGGCGTCGGCGCTGGCGGCGCAGGTGCAGGCGGCGGTGCGAGAACGATCGGTTTCGGCGCGGCCGCTTCTACTACAGGCGCCGACGGTGGTGTTTGTTCCACTTCCACTACTGCCACAACGGTCGGGCCGTCATCGGATGGAGACGAACTGGCATCGGTCGGTACGGCATCTTCGGTGGCCGCGCTCTCATTAGGATCAACGTCTTCGGAGACCCCCGCTTCCGCGACCCCCGTTTCCGCGACCACTGTTTCCGAAGCAATATCCCGACCTTCGACGACGATCGGGCGGCGTGGCTCGGAATTCTGCGCTGGTTCAGAGGCACGATCGGTTTCGGTGATGCGCGGCAAATTGCTCGGCGCGGGCGGTGCCGGTTCTTCCGGCGGCGGCGCGACCGTTTCCGCGGCTTCATCGACGTTTTCCCGAACCCCTTCGAATACGAGCTTGTCCTGATTCGGAACCTGCAGCCCGCCGGGATCTTCCGGTGCGACTTTCGCTGGTCCAATCACCGCCCTTATCAGCGGTATGTCAGCCCCGGTGATGTTTTTCGTGCCGGTTTGAAAACCCATCCAGAACGAGCCGCCCATCAGTATTCCGGCGACCGCGAGCCCGGCGATCATGCCCGAAAACCGGTTCCGCATATCAGCCCGTCGCGATCCGGCGCGGGCCGCCGTTTCAAGCAACGGCGGGATGTTGGGATGGAGGTCAAGCGGTGGCGGGCGCGGTATATCCTGATCTGTCGTCATCAACGCATTTCCTCGACCGGCGTCACACCCATTAGGTTCAGACCGGAGGCTATCACGCTTGCGACCCCTTGAATAAGGGCAAGTCGGGCATGGGATAGATCGGGGTTTTTCGCGTCGAGAAATCTCAGGTTGGGATCATCAGTCCCCTGATTCCACTGCGCATGAAATGCGGCGGCAAGTTCGGCTAGATAAAATGCGATGCGGTGCGGCTCATGAGAGGTCGCGGCGGCTTCGACCGAGCGCGGCCAGTCGCCAATTTTCGCGAGCAACACCCTTTCACCGGAATGTTCAAGCAGCGAGACCGGCGCAGCGGCAAGCGCCGAACTGGAAAGATCAAGTTCCGGCATTTCCGCTGCCGCCTTCCGCATAACCGATCGCACCCGCGCATGGGCGTACTGTACATAGAAGACCGGATTGTCTTTGGTCTGTTCGACAACGTGGGCGAAATCAAAATCTAGCGGTGCGTCGTTCTTACGGGTCAGCATGATGAAACGCACGACATCGCGACCGACCTCGTCGACGACCTCCCGGAGCGTAACAAAATCGCCAGACCGTTTCGACATCTTCACCGGCTCACCGGCCCGCATCAGCTTGACCATCTGACAGAGTTTCACATCGAGTTCAGCATCGCCGTTGGAGATGGCATTGACGGCCGCCTTCATGCGTTTGACGTACCCGCCGTGATCGGCACCCCAGACGTCGATCATTTTGGAAAAGCCGCGTTTAATTTTATCGTCGTGGTAAGCGATGTCGGCAGCGAAATAGGTCCAGGTGCCATCTGATTTTTTCAATGGCCGGTCGGTATCGTCACCAAACTGGCTCGACCGAAAAAGAGTCTGCTCACGAGGCTCCCAGTCATCGGGCTTCTTGCCTTTTGGCGGCTCGAGAATGCCCTCGTAGATCAGACCGCGTTCGTTGAGTGCGGCAAGCGCACTATCGATTGATTTTCTGGCGTGCAGCGACGTCTCGGACGAAAAAGTATCGAAAGTGATGCCGAGCGCATCGAGATCTTCACGAATCAAATCAAGCATCGCATCCGTTGCAACGGTCGAGACAATTTCCAATTGCTCCGACTCCGGTTTTTCACCGAGCGCCGCGCCGTGTTCCGATTTGAGAAGCTGGCCAACAGGAACCAGATAATCACCCGGGTAGAGTCCCTCCGGGATTTCTCCAATCGACTCTCCCAATGCTTCGCGGTAGCGCAACAATGCGGACTTGGCCAAGACCGTGATCTGGCCACCCGCATCGTTGACATAATACTCCCGCGTCACATCAAAGCCTGCTTTTGCAAGCATATTGGCGAGAACGTCGCCGAAGACTGCGCCCCGGCAATGGCCGACGTGCATCGGGCCGGTTGGGTTCGCCGACACAAACTCGACGTTGATCTTTTCGCCCCCGCCCAATTTGGAATCGCCGTAGTTCACGCCGAGCGTAATGGCCTTGCGAAGTTCATCTTCCCAGACACCGGGTTCCAATCGGATGTTGATGAAACCGGGCCCGGCGATTTCAACCGATGCGACGCTCGCCAAGGACTCTAGTTCCGGTTTGATGAGATCGGCGATGTCGCGCGGTTTCATCTTTGCCGGTTTTGCCAAAACCATCGCGGCATTAGTTGACAGGTCGCCGTGGCTCGAGTCGCGCGGCGGTTCAACCGACACCGCGTTTGTCGCGAGCCCCTCCGGCAGCGCGCCCTTCTCGACGAGGCGAGAAATTATGGTTTGGACGTTGTCGCGAAATTCTTGATGCAGGCTCATGGCACCTTGTAGCCCAGCCGCTCAAATTCGGTAAGAGCATACGTGTCGGTCATGCCGGCCAAATAATCAGCGATGACGCGCGCGCGGGCGGGCTCTTCAATGTTTGTGGCGTTGGCCATCGCCCGCCAGTCGTCCGGGAGATCGGCGCTTGTTTCAAAGAAATGGCGAAACAGTGTCTGCACTATTTCATGGGCGCGTTCGTTCTGCTCGGTGACAACTTTGTGGCGGTACATGTGCTCAAACAGGAACGACTTGAGCGCCTTATCCTGTTCCTGCATGCCAGCTGAGAAGGACGCGATCGGATGGTCAAGCGCGCGAACGTGCGATACGGACTGAGGCGCATCGGCAGCCACGCGTTTTCGCGTTTCACTAACCAGATCGGTCACCATCGCGTTGATCATCCGGCGCACGGTTTCATGAATGAGACGCGAGCGATCAAGACCGGGATATTTATCAAGAACTTCCTGTAACGCCGGACCTGCGAGCGGCACGTCTTTGAGATCATCAATTTCGAAAAGGCCCTCGCGCAAACCATCGTCAACATCGTGATTGTTGTACGCGATGTCATCTGACAGTGCGGCGATTTGGGCTTCCGGTCCGGGGTAGGTATTTACCTCGAGATCGTGCCGGGTGTTGTAGCGAGTGATCGCGTCCGGAACTGGCTTTTCGCCGTTTCCAGAAAGCGGGCCGTTGTGTTTGACCACGCCTTCAAGCGATTCCCAGGTGAGGTTAAGGCCGTCGAATTCGGCGTAACGATGTTCAAGCTTGGTCAGGATGCGGAGCGTCTGCGCGTTGTGATCAAAGCCACCGTAATCGGCCATCATTTCGTTCAGCGCATGTTCGCCGGTGTGTCCAAACGGCGTGTGGCCGAAGTCGTGCGCTAGTGCGAGCGCCTCCCCAAGATCTTCATCAAGGGCAAATATTCGGCAGACCGAACGCGCAATTTGGGCGACCTCAAGAGAATGTGTCAGTCGCGTTCGGTAGTGATCGCCTTCATGAAATACAAAGACCTGGGTTTTATGCTTGAGCCGGCGAAAGGCCGATGAATGGATGATCCGGTCGCGGTCGCGCTGAAAGGCGCTGCGCGTGGGGCTTTCCGATTCAGAATGAAGGCGCCCGCGGCTGTGCGCCGGGTCTGAGGCATAGGCGGCGCGGGGCAATGGTTCCGTCATGGCCGGACCCTACTTTGCAAGGTGCGACCAGGCAACGCATTGCCAGTGATTGACAGGGGCCTGTCGCGCCCTACATAAATGAGGCGTAAGTTGAATACGAGCAGGATCAATGGACAATCTTTCCCATACAGAAAATGGGGCTATGTCGGAAGATAGCGCCCAACCCGCGCCGCTTACAATAAGTGAAAGCGCGGCCAAACGCGTTGCCGAAATAAAGATCCGCAACGGCATGGAGAACTCGATGCTGCGCGTGACGGTATCGGGCGGCGGTTGTTCCGGGTTCCAATACGGGTTCGACTTTGACACCGAAATCAAGGACGACGACATCCGTGTCACCCGCGACGGCGTGACCGTGGTTACCGATTCGATGTCGCTGTTGTATCTCGCCGGCTCCGAAGTTGATTTTGTTGAAGACATGATTGGTTCCGCCTTCACGATCCGCAATCCCAATGCAACCGCGTCCTGCAGCTGCGGATCCTCCTTCGCCGTAGGCTAACTTCTTCAGACATGTTAGGGATTGGCGTGGCTTTCGCAGAGGGCCGCGACGGTTCCGCAATTCGATTCTGAAAGTTTGCCTGTGCTTCGTGTCGCCACTTGGAATGTCAATTCGGTCAAAGCGCGGTTGGAACACCTTTGCAATTGGGTGAAGGAAACGTCGCCTGACGTCGTCCTGCTTCAGGAAATCAAATGCGAGGACCACAAGTTTCCCGCGATGGAAGTTGAGGACCTCGGTTACAACATTTTGGTTCACGGCCAGAAAGCCTATAATGGTGTCGCCATCCTTTCGAAGCGGCCGATTGAAGACCCGCTGATTGGATTGCCCGGCGACGACAGTGACGAACAAGCGCGCTACCTTGAAGCGACGATTTCGGGCGTTCGCATTGCCTCGATTTATTTACCCAACGGCAACCCCGTTGATACCGACAAGTATCCGTACAAACTGGCGTGGATGGCGCGGCTTCGCGACCGCGCGCGGGAATTGCTTGATCTCGAGGAAACGTTCGTGCTTGCCGGCGATTACAATATTTGCCCGGGCGACGAGGACACCTACGACCCGGTTGGTTTCGCTGGCGACGCGCTTTGCCTTCCGGAAAGCCGTGCCCTGTTTCGCGAAATTCTGTACATGGGCGTCACGGAAGCCTACCGCGCGATTCATCCCAAAGAAATTGCCTACACCTACTGGGACTTTCAACGCGGCGCCTGGCAAAAGGATGATGGCCTTCGCATTGATCATTTGCTGCTGAGCCCGCCCGCCGCCGACCGGCTTGGCAATGTCGGTATTGATCGAACCATGCGCGGCAAACAACGGCCGTCCGACCACGTGCCGATCTGGTGCGAGCTTTCGGAAGATTAAGATCTGGCTGAAGACCAGACGCCCGCCGAAAGCTTCAGAACTTAGCTCGTAGTTTTTTGCTGAACAGGTTTTGTTGAAGGCACGACCTTCGGCAGGTGTCTAATGAACCACGATACCGCCGGGCTACGACCGGTATCGGTTCGGCCGTCATCGGTTTGCGCGAACACGTACCGCATCTGATTCAAAAGATGATGGCGGCGGAGTTCGCCCGGGAAATAAGTAATCACTGATTCACCGGCACGGAGCCGACGCGGCCAGCCGCGGCCATCGGGCACCTGCGGATCCCGCATCACCACGCGGGGCCGACCGAAACGCCCCATCAACCCAATTTCACCGACGGTAACCGGATCAATGCCGGCGTTGACGATCATCAGGCAAAGCCCGGCGTGTTCGAGATCGTGGCCGGGCACATTGGTATTTTCGTCGGGCCTTGTCCCAAGCGCAAACGCTTCCCGGCCAACCGGCACCGCCAGTTTCGGCACCACCTGCAGACGTCTCCGGCGAAAAAATGGCGAGCGCCATCTCATAAGGGCTGATCCCTTTTTATCAATAATGATGTCGCCGGAATTCTGCATGATCAGTGTTAACGAATTGTTGACGCTATTTTTTCCCGGATTTCCTTTTGATTCGCGTGACCTTGACCTTCGGGCGTCTCACATGTCTGCGAAAATGTGGGTCTCGACGCCTGCCCCCGGGTGCGTGAGCGCGCCCTTCTCGGCATCACCGACGGTTTGCGCATATTTCCAAAGCGCGCCAGATTGATAATTGGTTTTGCGCGGCTTCCAGGCCTTTTTGCGCTTTGCCAATTCATCATCCGAAAGCGCGACCTCAATGGTTCCGGCCTCGGCATCAATGGTGATGATGTCGCCGTCTTCGAGCAGCGCGATCGGGCCGCCGACAGCGGCTTCGGGGCCAACATGACCGACACAGAACCCACGGGTGCCGCCAGAGAACCGGCCATCGGTGATTAGGGCGACATCGTCGCCCATGCCCTGACCGTAAATGGCGGCGGTCGTCGATAACATTTCACGCATACCGGGGCCACCGCGCGGGCCTTCATAGCGAATCACCAGCACATCGCCTTTTTTGTAATTGTTCGACTGCACAGCTTCGAAACAATCCTCTTCACGATCAAACACGCGAGCCGGGCCGGAGAACTGCAGGATTTTCATGCCGGCCACTTTGACGATGCCGCCCTGGGGCGCGAGGTTTCCCTTGAGGCCGACAACACCGCCGGTCGGCGTGATCGGGTTGCTGACCGGATAGATCACATCCTGATTTTTTGGAAACACAACGTCTTCGAGATTTTCGGCAATCGTCTTTCCGTTGACCGTGATGCAGTCACCGTGCAGGTAGCCGCCTTCAAACAATGTTTTCATCAGCACCGGCACGCCGCCCACTTCGAACATGTCTTTGGCGACATATTTTCCGCCCGGTTTAAGATCGGCGACGTAGGGTGTTTTTTTGAATATTTCGACCACGTCGTTGAGATCAAACTCAATTCCGGCTTCGTTGGCCATCGCCGGAAGATGAAGCCCGGCGTTGGTTGAACCGCCGGACGCGGCAACCACGGTCGCGGCATTTTCAAGCGCCTTTCGCGTCACGATGTCGCGCGGGCGGAGCTGACTTTCGACAAGGTCCATCACCACACGGCCTGATGCTTCGGCATATTCGTCGCGGGATTCGTACGGTGCCGGTGTTCCGGCAGAACCGGGAATGGCGAGGCCAATTGCTTCCGACACACAGGCCATGGTGTTGGCCGTGAACTGCCCACCGCAGGACCCAGCGGACGGACAGGCGACACATTCGAGGTCGTGGAGATACTGTTCATCGACCTTGCCGGCCGAATACATGCCGACCGCTTCAAACACATCGACGACGGTGACGTCCTTGTCTTTGAAACGCCCCGGCAGGATTGAGCCGCCGTACATAAAGACAGCCGGCACGTTGAGGCGGATCATGGCCATCATCAGACCGGGCAAGGATTTATCGCAACCGGCGAGGCCGACAATGGCGTCATAACAGTGGCCGCGCATGGTGAGTTCGACTGAATCGGCGATCACTTCGCGGCTGACCAGCGAAGACTTCATGCCGTCGTGGCCCATGGCGATGCCGTCGGTGACGGTGATGGTGGTGAATTCGCGCGGCGTGCCGCCGGCGGTAATCACGCCTTTCTTGACGGCCTGCGCCTGTCGGCCAAGCGAGATGTTGCAGGGCGCGGCTTCGTTCCAGGTGGTGGCGACACCGACAAAGGGTTTGGCGATATCCTCCTCGTCGAGGCCCATCGCGTAATAGTAAGAACGATGCGGCGCGCGTTCGGGCCCGACGCTGACATGGCGGCTGGGCAGCTTGGATTTATCGAACACTCTGTTGCTCATGATGGAACCTCCCCTGGGGCCACTGACTTTTGAAATAGACGACTAAAAATGACGGTTGAAAACGCCGTTACTCGGGCCCGCGCAATATCAATAAAATCTCGTTACGTTCTGATACCAGAAAAATACGAAACGAAGCCATGTTTCAGGCCATTGCGGGCGGATTTCGACTTTCGTTGTGAGGTTTTGGGGCTGGTGAAATCGGCTGAATTGTAGTGATCGGCGGCAGTTCGCCGGATCGTCGCAGTGGGCTCCCCCTTCCAAATCTCGATTCCGGACGGGCAGGTTTTCGATTTATGCGCGAAAAACACAAAAACCGTACTATCAATATTTACCCTAACCTCACCAAACATGCGGCAAGGTGACCGTGATCGAATTCGTCTGAAACGCAAACACTGACCGGCAATGCCCTACAGGATTTTTCAGATAACTGAAGACGAACTGGTCGTCAGCATCGGCACCGGCATCATCCTGCCGGAGGAAATCGTCAAGGCGTTCCAGGCCGTAATCAAAGTGCCGGGCTACAACGCCGACTTCGATCGGCTTATTTTCATCGACAATACCGCCGACCTTTCCCAATTCGATTTCCCTTCGATGAACACCGTGAAAAACGCATTGGTCAGCGAAATGGAAACTGCCGGTGAAAACGCGCCGGTCGAACCCGCGCCACATTATCGAGCGGCGATTGTTTGCAGTGACAAAGTAAAAAACATTGCGATGAAGCTCCATTCGAATCTTTGGGCCAACGATCCCAATCAGCAGGCGGATTTCAAACTGTTTTCGAACGTCAATGACGCCCTGGAATGGTTGGGGAAACCGGGTGCGGTAATCCCACCGATGGTCTGAACACCGAAACGAAAATTGGATCGTCTTGAGAATCGACGCGGCGCGCGAATCTCGGGGTGATTAAGCTGGCGGATCAGCCGGTGCAGCCTTATCCGCTTCCAAACGGCCAAATTTGAAAACAAGATAAACCGTGATCATCAGCAGTATGAATGCGCCGATGCCCGCCGACAGCGGCGGGTTCATGACATGCGTGACAAGTGCACCGATCATCACGACGGCAAGCCCCAGCGCCGCAAGGCGGCGAAGCGGCCACGGACCAATCGGTTTCATCGTCAACCAGAGACCGATGGCACCAGCGACTTCGGCGGTGCCAATTAAATACATGAACCAGGAAGGGTACCCGAAGCCTTCAAACATCGTCACCATTTGTTCGACGCCGCGAAGTTTTGAAGTGCCCGCACCAAGGAACGCAACTGTCGCCAGTGCCGCCAATAAATAGGTCGACCATTTTGTATATTTGCTGATCATCGCGGCCCCCCGGCCCGGTTCAGGTTTCAACAGGTCCAGTTCGATGCCGCTAGTAACAAGCGCCGCATCAAGTGCCCTGCCTGTAGTGATTAGGGGTTCTCCCCTATTCCTGATGTTTCGTCCTAACGGCCTCCGAAATATCGCCAAATTGTGAAACCCGACGGTTCAGCCCACCGCAGCGGTTTCGCAAAAGACTTTTTTCCTAGGTTTGCTGCCGCCCGGCGTTTGGCAAATTGCCTATGTGGTCCGACGACTGGGAATTTATTGATGAAACCGTGCCGAACATTTCCGCCGCGATAAAACGTGTCGTTCAAAACATCGACAGACTTTGATTGCCGAGCTGCGGCGCCGGGCCCACTCGCCGTTATCCGGCCCCCCCCTCTCGCCACTGACTGCCTTTCGCGAAAAGGAATGATTCGGCTAGACTTCGGCCGAAATAATAATCGTTGCGGCTTTTACGGGCCGTTTTGGGGGAAGCGAATGGCAGACGACGGTAATTCGAACAGCGCGACCGACAATTCGGCCAGCGACACTTCCGAAGCCGCTTCGACTAGCCCAAACGGAACGACGGTATTGATCCTGTTCGTGCTTGGTCTCGCCTTCGCGCTGATCCTCGTCATCAATCGTATTGCGGCCGATAGCGGCATTCCATTTGTACCTTATGTCTTTTGGCAAACTTTCGGCGGCACTGTCATCCTGTTGGTATTGGCCGTGATCCTGGGCAGCCTGCCGCCGCGAACCTGGGCGCATGTGCGGGTCTATGTCGTCACCGGGATTTTGAACCTCACGATCCCCTATTTGATTTTCGCTTTTGTCGCGGCAAAAGTGCCTTCCGGCATTCTCAGCCTTGGTCTTTCCCTGGTTCCGGTGTCGATATACGCACTCGCATTAATTCTCCGGCTTGATCGCTTCCAGGTCGGTCGGTTTTTCGGAATCCTGCTTGGCCTCGGCGGCGTTCTATTGGTTCTTTTGCCGGAGACAAGCCTGCCCGCGCCGGAAATGGTTGGATGGGTCGCACTCGGGTTTGTCGCTCCACTTTGTTACGCGCTGAACGCCGTGTTTGTCGCGATGTTGCGTCCACCCGAAGGCAACAGCGTGCAATTTGCCGGCGGCCTCATGTTTATGGGTTCGATCGCCATGCTGGTGGTGATGGCGGTAACCGGCGAGTGGTGGGCATTCGGCGGTGAATTTGGCGCTGGCCACTGGGCGACAATTGCGGCGATGGGCGTCAATGCGCTCGCGTTCTATATGATTTTCGAGCTGATCGCCCGCGCCGGACCAGTCTATTTCTCGATGTCGAATTATGTCGCAACGCTGGCCGGCATGGGGTTCGGAATCTGGATCTTCGCCGATACGCCGAGCCTGTGGATTTGGGCGGCCTTGGTAATGATCGGCGTGAGCCTTTTTCTGGTCAACTTCTTCACCGCCAACAACCAAGGCCATTGACGCGAAGTATCGACGCCCGAACGATGGGAACTAATCCTTCAGAAACGCTGACACTTCCTCGAGGATGATCGGCCAGGCGGGTTCATCCTCCATGATCAGATGACTTTGCCCTTCGAGGGCAACAAAACGCGCATCGGGGATCTTCGCCGCCATCCGCCGCCCTTCTTCAGACGGGGAAACTGCGTTATCCCGGCAATGGAGAACCAGAGTCGGACACTGGACCTGTAGCAGAAGTTCGTCAATATCAATAAAGTCTATTGTCTCCCGGAGCCGGGCCGCATTTTCAGGCGTCGTCGTCATGCGCTGCAGATCGTTAAACCATCGTATCTGTTCCAGCGTCCCGCCAGGTATGAACCGCGCGGTAAACAACTGTCGCATCGCCGGGTTATCGGTGCCCCACTGCGCGCGTATCAGAGTACGCATCGCGATATGTTCATCGGTTTCACCTTCGCCGCGCATCGCGTTACCGCGCGCATACCCACCATACAGAATGAGTTTCGTCACCCGCTCCGGATGACGGACAGCGTAGGCAATTGAAACCGAGCAGCCTTGAGACATGGCGAGCAGCGGAAATTCCTTGAGCCCGACGGTATCAACAACCTGTTCGAGGTCGCTGACGAAGGCATCAAAGGACAGATCCTCGACATCCCAGTCAGACAGACCGTTGCCACGCGCGTCATAGCGAATTAGCAAGTTTTCCGCGGCAAACGCCGCAAACACGTGACGCCAAACCGGGCTGTCCCAGTCAAATTCGAGATGGTTAAGCCAGTTGGCGGCCTTAACGAGCGGCGGCCCACTACCGGCATTGGCGTAGGCGATCCGGACATTATCGGGGGTTGTGCAAAATCGAATTGTTTGTGATGCGCGCGCCGCTGAATTTGCTGACCGGACGCCGTCAATCTGGGCTTTTGACGACGAGGTCCCGCCCGCCTCAGTAAGATCAGCGACAAATCGAAACCCGCGCCGCGGGATGGTGTGAATGACCAACTGATCCTTGCCGTTGTCGCCGACGGCGCAGCGCGCGGCATTGATGCGTGTGTTCAAAGTCGCGTCGGAGACAATGCGCCCTTCCCACACGGTTTCGATGATCTGATCTTTGCTGACAACGCGGTCGCGATTTTCGATGAGAAAGACCAGAAGCCTGAATACCTGCGGCTCCACGGGCTGAATGACTTCGCCGTCGCGAAGTTCCAGCGTCTTGGTCTCGAGCGTGTAATCGCCAAATTAATAGGTTATCGCAGTCTCGCTGCCCCAGAAGCGAAAAACAACTACATCTCAAGGGATTCTAAAGGTCCCCTTCAAGTCAGGAAGGACAATAGTGCGTAGCCTCTCCATCACGCAACGACGGGATGCCTTGAATAATACCCGTAGGTGATCGGCCCGGGGGGTCGAATGATTTTCATACGACAGAAGGAGCCATCATGCTTTCCAACCAACACAGCTACGAAGATTGTCTGAGCCATTCGATCAAGAGCGAATGGACGGTTGATGACTGTTTTCAGGACCGCAATTTTGATTTTTCGAAACGGTTCCTGCCCTACCGGATTGCCGGCGTTGACGGCATCACCTGTCTCAACGACGACGAAAAGTTGAAGCTCAACCAGATTCTCGGAAACAGTTACTGCCATGTCTTTGCGTTCGTCGAGGAATACATCATTCCGCTGGTCATGGATCAGGCTCGCGAGGACGTGTACGGCGATGAAACGCGGCTACGGTATCTGTTGCGCTTTGCCCATGATGAGACCAAACATCAGGACATGCTGAAGCGGGCCATGAGCCAGATTGACGAGGGTCTCGGCGTCGAGTGCGGCGTAATTCCCGGTCGCGAAGACGTGGCCGAAGTGGTGCTCGGCAAATCAAAGCTCGCCGGGTTGCTGTTGACCAGTCTGATCGAGTGGTTCACGCATCTACATTACGTCGAACATGTGCGCGCCTACGATGACCTCGATCCCCTGTTTCAGGATATTTTGAAATATCATTGGATCGACGAAGCCCAGCACGCCAAGGCCGATTCCCTGATGATTTTAGAGACCATCAAGGACATGTCCGAAGCCGATCGCCTCAAGGCGATTGACGAGCTGCTCGAACTCGGCGGCGCCATCGATGGATTGCTCGCCCACCAGATGGAACTCGATCTTGAAGCGCTGGAGAAAGTGATCACGCGGACTTTGAGTGCCGATGAAAAAGCCGAGATCCGGACCCACCAGCAACGATCCTATCGCTGGACCTTTCTGGTATCGGGGCTCGAACATTTGAAGTTCGTCGAGGTGATTGAAGAAGTCGCTAAAGGCGGCAACGAAAAAATTGTGGCGACAGCCTTGGCTCTCGCTGCCTGACGGCAGGTGCCCTGGCGGCCTAACGGCGACGATATTCCGAGGGCATTGTTCGCAGCCCTTGTCACATAGAAGAACAAGCGATGCGGATGTGTCTTCGGATGCGCCCGCTTTTTTTGTCCCATTCGTTTTCTGGTTGTGCCTCACCCGCTGGCAACTCCAATCTGATATCATGCCCATGACGGGCAAACACCAAAACGGACGTGAGGAACGATGAGCCATCAGCCGCCAGAAATTACCCACGCGATGCGTGCCGAATTTGAGCGCGACGGCGTCATATGCGTGCGCCAGGCCTACGATCCCAAGCGCATCGCCGCGCTGCTTGAGGTTTGGGACGAGTTTGGCGCTGATCCGAAAAGCGCCGGCTTCTCCACCCAGGAAGAAGAAGGCCGGGTGGTGTCGGACGGCATGATGGTGGTCAGTTCACCGTCGAGCCAGATCCCGTTGTTCCGGAGCTTCATCGAACAATCAAACGTGCCGGCAATTGTTGGCGCGCTGACCCGGTCCAAAGCCGTCGGCCATTACTGGGATACGATTTTTACCAAAGACGCGGGTTCACCAGGACGTACCGATTGGCACCACGACGCCGGTGCCAGCGCCGTCAAAGGCAACATGCTGCTGAATGCGTGGACGCCGCTAACGCCGGCGACACGGAAAAGCGGTATCGAATTTATTGCCGGTAGTCACAAGTGGGGCGTTCTCTACTGGCCGCGATCACCCAATGGCCGCCGCCTTACGCCGGAGCGTCCGCTTTGCCCGGATTTCGAAGATCAACGCGATGATCCGGCGCTTGAATTTTTAGGATGGGATACCGAACCCGGCGACGTTGTCATATTTCATCCCCGCACCTGCCACTTCAACGGCGGCAACCCGACCGGCGAACGGCGGGTCGCATTAGCGACCTGGTGGTACGGCGACGATGTCGTCTGGGACCCGCGCCCTGAAAGCGAAGTCGGCCACGCCGATGAGCCCTATGCGAAGATGACGCCGGGCGGACGGCCAGGGGGGCCGCATTTCCCGATCCTGTGGGAAGCCACCGCTGGATCGGCTTGAGGAAACCGCCTCTTTGGTTGACGTCTGTTTGAATGGTCGATTTCTCATGGGCATCCTGACCAGACCTATCGGTCGCGGCCGGACAGTTAGAGCGACCAGATCGCTTGAACACTAGACCCTTAGCCGAAGATACCTCTAGACTGTGTGTTAAGCGAGTTCGTACATAGTCGGTATCTGGAAACGTGTGGACCTGTGTCTTGTCTTGTAGGCGTCTGAATGCAGAGGAGAAAATAATTCGGTCCGCGTCTTTCGAGAATGCACTTCGCATATAATCCGGGAACTGGTCCGGAGTTGGATCGGTTTCGGGGCCTCGAAACCGATCGGTCGACATTAGCTCTGCCCATTCCATGATTGTCCCTCCGGGCCGTTTCGATGTCAGACAACCCACACTCAGGGTCACAATACCGGACCCAATTTCTGGTAGCATTTATTATTTGGAAAAATACCACTGGTGGCAACAAACGGCAAATGGGCCTCTCACTCCGAAACGATGTGTCGAGGTTTCATGAAATGATGATTCGCGGGAGGGCTACCCGAGCGCGTCGATGCGTTTGAGCGCGTCGGAGAGTTTGGCGACAATCTGTTCTGCGTCATCGCGGCGGGTGTGCTGTTCGTCAATCACGTGGTCGGGCGCTTTGGCGAGAAACTGCTCATTGCCGAGTTTCTTGTCGATCTTGGCAATTTCCGAATTGGCCCTTTCGATTTCACCCTTAAGACGTTTTCGCTCGGTCGCAACATCGATCACACCGGCGAGCGGCAGCGCGTAGGTCACATCATCGACCAATGCCTGCACCGAACCTTCCGGCGCGGCCACATCGAGCATCAGAAATTCGAGGCGGGCTAGGCGGCAGATCACATCCTCCTGGCTTGAGATGCGGCCAATGGTTTCTGGCTTCGCACCGAGCACATGACACGCAATTTTTGCGCCCGCCGGAACGTTGAGGGCAGCACGGAC